>DBVX01000088.1:0-44334 GCA_002308815.1 Bacteroidales bacterium UBA1253 | reverse complement strand
CTGTAGAAGGGATAACGGCTGCCGATTCTGTCGTAACGGCGTATCACCCTGCGGATCATACGGTAGAACAGGTCACTCAGCCAGACCGGCATTGCCATACGGCGGATATTCATCTCCCTGTTGGCATGACGGCTTACAAATGAGGTGGAGAAGAAATCCACAATGCACGGCGGCACGACCTCCACCTCCTGCTCAAGAAGCCAGTTGACCACGTTCTTGTGGGAAAAAGAATTGTACTTCACGTATATCTCGCCTACCAGACCTATAACGGGGACGTGCTTCTCCTTGTCAATCATCCGGCTGAACTCTGCGACAGCCTCCTCCATAGCGCGGAGCAAGCCCCTTGTGTCCCTCCTTTCTATAGCCTCGTAGCCTTTTCTCAAATATTTGCTTCTCACCTCTTCAGCCATTGTTTTGCCGGTCTTTCCTTCAGGAACCAGTTCCTTGCGGATCCGAACCGCCGCCGAATGGTACAGACGGTTCAGACCGTCCGCATACGCCATCGCATGTACCAGCAGGCGGGCATGCCGCTTGTAGTCAATACGGAAGCCGGGCTGCAGGCTGTCCACATCGCCGCTCGTCGCCAAAGAGACCAGTGGCACGTCCTTGTATCCGGCTTCCACCATCGCGTTCTTGATAAGTGCGTAATAGTTGGTGGCACGGCACTGACCGCCTGTCTGCGTTATCAGCACAGCCGTCTTCGTCAGGTCGTATCGCCCGCTCTGAAGGGCGTTCATTATCGAACCTATCACAATGGTGGCGGGGGAGCACACATCGTTGTTGGCATAGCGAAGACCTGTTTCCGCATCCTCCTGACTGCCCATAGGCAGTGTTACCAGCCGGTAGCCTGCCACGTGAACCAGTGCCTCAACCAATTCCGAATATCCCTCTGCAAAGTAGGGTGCCAGGATGACACGTTCCCTGTCCTCCTCTCCGAACACCTTTGTCGTGACGAACGGCTTGACATGGGGAACCGCAGTCTGTTGTCCGTTCCCCAGACTCTCCGCCAGCGAACGGACACGCAGGCGCAGCGAACCGATATTGTTCACGTCGTCAATTTTCAGTATGGTCAGGTTCTTGCCGTGGCGCGCCAGCACACTTTGCACCTCATCAAGAATGAACGCGTCCGGTCCGCAGCCGAAACTGTTCATCTGAACCATCTGAAGCCTGTCACTCCCGTATCGGCCTGCGAAATACGCTGCTTTGAACAGTCGGTTGGGGTAAGCCCACTGCGTTACGGCGTTCAATTCCCCATAGACTCCTTCGCCCTGATGCATGGCGATGTGTTCCGTCACCACGTCAACTCCCATATCCGCTATCGAATATGAAATCTTATGCTCCACAAGCGGGTCGCTGTGATAGGGCCGCCCCGCCAGAAGAATCACCATCCTGCCCTCCGTTTCCGCTTTGCGCAACACTGCCAGATTTCTCTCTTCAAGTGTTTGCAGATACATCTCCTGCGCCGATATGGCGCGGGTTACGGCACGGGACGCTGTCTGCGGATCCGTCCCCAGAGTCAGCAGGTACTGCGTACACGACTCGCGCAGCAATCCCTCGTCCGAAAAGGTAATCACGGGTGAGTCAAACGGGATGCCGTACCTGCATTCGGGATCAATGGCACTGCGTATCACGTCCGAATAAGCGGACACAATCGGACAATTGAACGAGTTCCTGCTCCTCGTGTCCTCCTTGCGCTCATATACCACGTAGGGGTACAGTATCCTGTCAATCCGTTTCTTCTCTATCAGATTGAGGATGTGTCCGTGCATCAGTTTGGCGGGAAAGCATATATTGTCCGCCATCAGCGTGCGGATGCCTTTCTCATAGATACCGGCGGGTGATACGTCCGACAGGACTGTCTCTATCCCGCAACAGGCGAACAACGTCCTCCAGAACGGATAGTTCTCGTACATACCCAAAGCTCTCGGCAGACCAATCCTTATCGGATGCGAATCTGTTCCATGTTGCGGGATGCCGTCAGTATCTTTCAGTGCATTGACATACCATTCGGGCTCCTTTCCGAACAGCAGATTCCACTTCTCCTCCACCATATTCGTCCCTCTGGTTGCCCCCTCCTTGAACGACGAATACACCTTTTCGCAGTTGTTCCCGCTTGCGAACGTCCTGCCGTTGGCGAAACGGAAAAGTTTCACTTGGCAGTGGTTGGAACAGCCGGAACAAGTCACTATACGGCTCTCGTACTTGTTCGCCTGTATCAGATCGTCTAATCGCATTGCACTGAAGAATCTGTCAATTACCGGTTGTCAACAGCGTACAATGCCGCTCCGTAAGCCCCCATCAGTTCGGGATAGTCCGTGAACACCACATCCACACCGGTCAGACGCTCCAGAGCGCGCACAACCGAATGGTTGCGCATCGTCCCCCCCTGTACCGCTATGCGTCTGCCAATCTGGCTTGCGTCCTTCAGTTTCAGCACCTTGTACAGGCAGTTCTTCACCACCGAATAACTGAAACCCGCCGCTATATCCGCCACGTCCGCGCCTTCGCGCATCGCCTGCTTCACCTTCGAGTTCATAAACACCGTGCAGCGCGTACCCAGATCGCAGGGATGTTGTGCAGTGCAACTCATACGTGCGAAATCCTCTGCGCTATACCCCATCTGCCGCGCGAATGTTTCCAGAAAACTGCCGCAGCCCGATGAACATGCCTCGTTGATTTCAATGCGTTTGATGCTGCCGTGTTCCGACCAGATGGCTTTCATATCCTGTCCGCCAATGTCCAGTACGAATTCCGCGTCCGGCATTATGGCGCGTGCGCCCGCGAAATGCGCCATCGTTTCCACAATTCCGTGATTCAGCGAAAAAGCCGTCCGGAGCAGGCTCTCGCCGTAACCAGTTGCGCAACTGCCCGCTATCTCCGTGTCGTGTATCCCATTCTTTACCAGCGCGTCACGCATACGCCGCAGACCTTCATAAAAGGTTTGGAAACTGTCACCGTTATTACGGATATAGTCCTTGTAAACAACCTCCTTTTTCTTATTGACCAGCACTATTTTCGTGGTCGTGCTGCCGGAGTCCACACCGAGAAACAAATCTTCTCCGTTACGGATATCTTGAGCCTGCGGCAGGCGGTACTGTTCTTTCCTTTTTTCCCACCGGGCGTGTTCATATTCATCGCGGAAGAGCGGCGGCAGACGCAGTGAGTAGTCCGTCGCGGCGGATGTCGTGCGCTCCCACAGTTCCGCCAGTCCTTTCAGCGTCAGCTGTTCATCATCCTGACTTTCGCCTTGTCCGCCGCTGAGCAGTGCGCATCCTATCGCCGGAATAAGTTGCGGTTGCAACGGTATGACCGTATCATCCTCGCGCAGACGCAGCAGATCAAGAAAGGCTTTGCGCAGATGGGGAAGATAGGCGAACGGTCCGCCACAAAAGAAGATTTGGGGTTCAATATCCCGCCCGCGGGCCAGCGAGCCGATCACCTGCTCCGCCACCGCATGGAAAACGCTCGCCGCTATGTCCGCCTTGCCCACTTTGCGGGCAATCAGATTTTGTATGTCCGTCTTGCTGAAAACGCCGCAGCGCGACGCGATGGGGTGGATGGTTTCGCTTTCGCCCGCCAGCCGGTCCAGTTCGCCTGTGTCCACGTCCAGCAGCGTCGCAGTCTGGTCGATGAAGGCTCCCGTACCGCCCGCGCAACTGCCGTTCATACGGATGTCCGGCACGGAACCCTTGCGGAAAAAAATCATCTTCGAGTCCTCACCGCCCATATCCACGAACGTGCGAACATCCGGGTGCAGACGCTCTATTGTGGCGACCGAAGCGACCACTTCCTGAACGAAACGCAGCCCCAGACGATCCGCCACGCCCATTCCCACCGAACCCGTGACGGTCACGCTTACGTTCACCCGCCCGCCGGAGGCATCGCCGACAGCCTTCTCACGCAGGCTGCGGATCACCCGGATGCCCGTGCCTTGTATGTCAGCCTGATGACGGCGGTAGTCCCAGGCAACCAGTCTGTCCTGATTGTCTAAAAGAGCTGCCTTCAGCGTCGTTGAGCCGATGTCAATGCCAAGCCTGTATACCATAAATAATGGGTTGGTAACGACCGTCCTGTCTTCAATCCTGCCGATACTGCCTCCAGATATGCCGGTTTCTACATAATCCTGTCACTTCCGAAATAGGGACGAAGAGCCTGAGGGAGAATAATGCCCTCGGGTGACTGGTTGTTCTCTAACAGAGCCGCCATAATACGGGGCAGTGCCAGAGCCGAACCGTTGAGCGTGTGGCAAAGCGTCACTTTCTTGTCTTCCGCACGGCGGTACCGGCATTGGAGTCTGTTCGCCTGATAGGTGTCGAAATTGCTGGTCGAGCTGACCTCCAGCCAGCGTTGCTGCGCCAGCGAATAGACCTCGAAGTCGTAGCACAGGGCGGCTGTGAAACTCATATCTCCGCCCGAGAGACGCAGGATGCGATAGGGCAGTTCGAGTTTCTGAAGCAGTGACTCCACATGGTCGAGCATCTCGCGGTGGCTCTGCACGCTGTGTTCCGGCGTGTCGATACGCACAATCTCAATCTTGGAGAACTCGTGCAGGCGGTTCAGTCCNNCCGTAACTGCCAGCCTCGCGGCGGAAACACTCCGTGTAGGCGCACATCTTGATTGGCAACTGCTTCTCATCCACTATCTCGTCGCGGTAGAGGTTCGTCACGGGCACTTCGGCTGTGGGGATAAGGTAGAGGTCGTCCACCTCGGCATGGTACATCTGCCCTTCCTTGTCCGGCAGTTGTCCCGTACCGTACCCTGATGCGGCGTTCACCACCGTGGGAGGCATAATCTCCGTATAACCCGCTTTAGTGGCTTCGTCCAGGAAGAACTGAATGAGCGCGCGCTGCAGGTGTGCGCCTTGTCCCGTATAGACAGGGAAGCCTGCTCCGGAAATCTTCACACCGAGGTCAAAGTCTATCAGATGATAGCGTTTCGCCAATTCCCAGTGCGGAAGCAGTTCGGATTGTGCCCGCGGATTGTAAGAATCCTTCCAGTCACGCAAAGCGATGGAAGCCCCTTCTGCCGCAAAAGCGTGATCGTTGTCCTGACAGAGAGCCTCAAGTCCGTTGCCTATCTTCCATCCTCCGGCCTTCACGGCAAGGTTGTCATCCGCCGTCGCACCATCGGGAACAATGGGATACGGAACATTGGGGATGGCGAGCAGCAGGTTGCGCTGCTGTTCCTCCGCCTGCGCCATCTCGCTCTCGTAAGCTCGTATATCCTCCTTGAGCTGCGCCGTCTGGGTTTTCACTTCTTCGGCTTTCGCGCGTTCTCCTTTTGCCATCAGCGCGCCGATTGACTTCGACAGCGCGTTCATCTGCTGCGAGGCGTTGTCTTTCCTCTGCTGTGCGGACTTGCGCTGCTGGTCAATAGCAATAACGCTCCCGATGACCTCGCGAGCGTTATTGAAATGTTTCTTCTCCAAACCGGCAATGATGGCCTCCTTGTCGGCAAGGATTTGACGGATTGTAAGCATATTTTATCCTTGTACGGGTTGGATACTTACAAACGACTTGTTGTTGCGTTTGCGGGTGAAGGTCACGATACCGTCGGTAAGGGCGTAGAGCGTATGGTCGCTTCCCATGCCCATGTTCTCTCCGGGATTGTGCACTGTGCCACGCTGACGGACGATGATATTGCCGGCTTTCGCCATTTGCCCGCCAAATATCTTAACGCCTAAACGTTTGCTTTCCGATTCACGGCCGTTCTTCGAACTACCGACACCTTTCTTATGTGCCATAATGTTGTGTGTTTAGATGTTTGGATGATTGTTTGCTTATGCCACCACGATTTCCTTTACGATGACGTTGGTCAGATCCTGACGGTGGCCGTTGAGTTTGCGATACCCTTTGCGGCGTTTCTTGTGGAAGACCAAAATCTTCTCGCCACGGCACTCGTTGTCCAGTACCTCGCATACCACTTTCGCGCCCTGAACGGTTGGAGTGCCTACGGTCACGTTCCCTTCGTTGTCAATGAGCAGCACTTCGTTGAATTCCACCGTTGCTCCCTTCTCGGTATCCATACGATGGATGAACAGTTTCTTGCCCGCCTCTACTTTGAATTGCTGGCCGAGCATGTTTACAATTGCGTACATTGTACTTATAATGAATTTTAGTAACAGCGGTCAAGGCGACCTCTTCAAATGCGTTTGTCCCGCTTTTGACGGCTACTTTTCCGAGCCCTGACGCGCAAAACGGGCGCAAAAGTACTGCTTTTCCTGTATCTTCCAAAACTTTATGTCATTTTTGGGCATTTTTTCTCAACATCCTATGCACAGAATCCGTTTGGCTTATGCCTGCCCGACAGAAGGATAGTGGCACTGCGGACAAACCACACGAGGCGACAAATGAAAGCGGATAAGAGAAAAAACCGCGTCTTTTACAAAAAATATAAAGATTTTTCGCACAATTGTTGGCATTTTGCACTGTTTTCCGTATCTTTGCGCGTTTTTGGACAGGACAAGACTTAACTTGTAAATTTCAGTCGCTTATGACACATTCTTTGACTTCATCGATTCAATCTTTCGTAAGGTCATCCGTACGCTCTTCCGTACATCCTTCTTTACTTTCCCTGAATCGGGTTCTGACTTTTTTTGTGTTTTTCTGTTTTGCGGCGTATTCGTATGCGCAATGCTGCCCTGAATTTGAAAAAGTCGGACAACGCGATCAGTTCTTGTATGAGGAGGACAACATAGAACTGGATTTCTATACCGACAACAACGAGGACTGGCTACGATATATGGGCGGTGATGCCGCACCTCAAACGTGGAATTACAACAAGTTTATCCGTGTTCGCGCATGGTCGAACCGCTCCGAGAACACAGACAACTACATTCAACTATACTGGTGGATTGGTGACGGAAACAATCCCAATCTCACGCAGACATACGCCAATGGTGTAGGTCCTAAAGCAGGGATATACGATTTGACCAAACCAATGGTAGGGTTGTACAAATACTATGGCTACACCTATTATTGGACACATACAGATATTCCTACTGACTGGCCCTATCTGTTAGCATATAGAATCCACGATTTCTATAAAGATTATACGGGGGGCGTATGGGTTTGTCCGTTCTCTTCGTATGCATCGACTCATGGAGACTTGTCCAATAACAACACGCAATATGTGGAAGGGACTACAGCGACGAGCTATATTACTTATTTTAACAGTCATCAAGTTACGGTTGGTGTCGCCGATGACGGGAATATCTACATTCAGATAGGCGGTCAGGAATGCGGCAAGAAACCTGCCGTAACCATCGGCAGAAAGACCAATCAGGATGTTCATAAACTGACAGTAACGAAAGAAGGCAACGGAACCGTAACCACAAAGCCGGATTGCGAGAACCACAAAGAAGGCGATAAGGTCACTCTCACCCCCACCCCTGACAACGCTTCGGTTTGTTTCAAAGGATGGACGGGAGCAGATGCCGGTTCGATAATTGACAACGGCAACGGCACGTACAGCATTACGATGCAAAGCGGGGATATGGAGGTTAACGCCGTATTCGGCGACTGCGCGAAAGAGGTGACGGATTATGTGGACACCTGCTCCGCAGTTTTGCCTTTCATCTGGCGACCGTGGAACAACGGTGGTATAGTCATCAATGATATCTCGCAGAACGGGATACAGGACGAAGTCAAAAAAGGCGGCATAAACAATAACAAGGAGGATTCCATCGTAACCCTCAGTCTGACCCTGCACGAGCCACGGACTGTTCCTGTGGAAGTAACAGACACTTTCTGGCAGTGCGAGTTCGACCTGGGCGAAGGAAACTTCATCAATATTGTGGTGGATGACGGATCGGAAGAAGGAATAATACTGGATATGGAAAATGCCATCGGGACCATCTACCAGACAACCGATCCGGATATTTACGGCTGTGACTCAATCACCATCCACGAAGTCATCATCATCCCCGAGACCGTTCAGGTGGTCAACACCTACTGCCAGAACGACTTTTACCTGCTGAACTATGACGATGTTACGGACACCACCTTCATATCTTTCGAAGAGGATTATTATACATTGGAAGGACGGGAGTACTATCAGTTCGAGGGCGAAAAGATTGTTTACCAAGATGTAACAAAATCCACACAATGTCCGGATATTGATTCGGTAACAATAATAACGGTTAAAGTCTTCCCTTCCTATCGCATCCCTTACAACCCGGGATTATGCGCGGACGAACTGGACGAAGCGCTTGCCAACGGCGACATCAGTTTCTTCGGAACCACCATCACCGATCTCTCGCAGGACGGAATGGAATTCGTCACGGACGGAACGGTCGCCAACATGTGCGATTCCGTATGGTATCTGGATCTCACTCCCATACCCAACGACACCACCTACGAATCAATGCCCGTCTGCTCCTACCCCGTCACGTGGAAAGGAAAGACGTACAACAGCGAGGATGAATTCCGTACGAATCCTCTCATCACCCCCACCGAAGGGTGCAACGCATACACCATTCTGATTCCCATAGAGACGGAGCCGAAAGAGGATGTCAAAGACACTGTCGCCATCTGTCCCCATCAGTTGCCCTACGAATGGGACGGAATGACATTCACCACAGCGGGCACACAGACGAGGGATGCCGAGAATGCCTGTGATGCGAATGTCAGTCACACGCTGATTGTCATTGACGGTGTGATACAGGCCGGCGACACGGTGTGCGAGAGCCTTCTTCCCTACACGTGGGAGGGCGAAACCGTCACTGCGGCCGACCTCACGGACAACGGCGCGGGATTCCTGACGGTGACACTTGAACCGAAAACGCTTCCTTCATCACTGGAATGCGACTCTACGGTACAGTTCACGCTCACCGTCATTCCCGAACACACCTACGACCGCGTAACCATCTGCGAAAACGACCTGCCCGCCTTCTCATGGCATGTCGGCGATCAGGACATCCCCATCCACACGGAAACCGAAGCGCAGAACAGGGAAGTAACACTGCCCTCCGTATTGGGCTGCGACAGCACCGTCCACCTCGAACTGACCATCCTTCCGACTAAGACGGAAGACCTCGGAACCAAATACATCAAGGACACCGAAAGTTTCACCGTGTTCGCAGGCACCGCCTTCGAGCAGACCTACACTTCGGACTGCCTCGACTGCCAGGCCACCGGTCAGACGGAAGCGGGCTGCGACTCCGTTGTCACATTTACCGTCATTGTCCGCAATATCGAAACGGAGGAAGTTTACGAAAACGTCTGCGAAAACGAAACTCCCTACATCTGGAACGGAATCGAATGTACGCAAACGAACGAGTACACCTATCAGACCAAGACCATACAAGGCGATCTTGACTCACTGGTCATCCTCCACCTGACTGTCAATCCCGTTTACTATGATATGACGGACGGAAAGACCGTCTGCCAGAACGAACTGCCCTACACGTGGGAGGGCGAGACGTTCAAAGCGAACGACGCTTACACCGACTTGGACGACCAGACCTTCTACCGCGAGGTGACAAAGAACATCGGAACTGTGGCGGGTTGCGACTCGGTGGTAACCTTCCGCCTGACCGTCCTCCGCACGTACAACCTCACCGACGGCGCGACCGTCTGCCGAAACGAACTGCCCTACCTGTGGAAAGACAAGAACGGTACGGTGGTGGAGACATTCGATGATGCGGGCAGCAAACAACACTCTTTCCAAACCGTTCACGGATGCGACTCAGTGGTAACATTCACCCTTACCGTTGCCGGTGTTTATGACAACATTCAGGACAAAATGACCATCTGCGAAAGCAGACTTCCATACGAATGGAAGGACAGGAACGGCATGGTTGTTGAAACGTTCGATGCGGCAGGCAGCAAGACACACACATTCCAGACCGTTCAAGGCTGCGACTCCACCGTCACTTTCACCCTCACCGTCATATCCGAAATTGACCCGACGGTCACGGAAAAAACCATCTGCGAAAGCGAACTGCCTTACACGTGGGGTAATATCACGTTCCAGACTGCGGGAACGGAAACACAGGCGTTCGAATCGTACCTCGGCTGCGACTCCGTTGTGACACTGACACTCCATGTCGATCCATCGTACTACAACATAACCGACGGGGAAACGGTTTGTCCTGACGCGCTGCCTTACAGATGGCAGGATGTTACATTCACAGGGTCAGGAACACAGACAAGGACACTCCAGACTATCAACGGTTGCGACTCTGTAGTAACATTCACACTCACCGTACAGACACCCACAACTGATGTGAAGACCGACAAAGTCTGCGACAACCAACTGCCCTACACATGGAATCCGACACCGGGTTACACACAAGATATAAACGCGGACGGCACCTACAGTTACACACTCAAAAGCAGTATTGGATGCGACAGTATACACTACACGCTCAACCTCTCCATCGACCGTGACTATGTTGCCGCCCAACCCGCCATCGCCACATCGGAGATTTGCGCCAATGACGATGCTCTGCGGATTGCGCTCAACGCCACCACCGGTGAACCTGCCGCCTACGACATCATCTTCGAGAACAAGGCATTGGCACAAGGACTGGAGAACATCAGCCATGAAACCGTTCCGGATGACCATCTCATCATTGTACCTATGCCTGTCAACGAGGACTCGACAAAATACGTGCGCCCCGATGACTATGTACTCACTCTGACCGTTTATGACGGCTGCGACCGGAAGACCGACTATCAGCTTCCGTTCAAAGTCCTGTACCCGTCGTGGCTCATCCAACAGCGCTGGCGCGATGTGCTGGCATTGTACAACGACAAGTACAACGGCGGATACACCTTCTCTGTCATCCGTTGGTTCTTGAACAACACCGAGATAACCGGACAGGGCGCGCACAACTCATACATTCAGATGTCGCCCGTTCTGGAAATGGGAGTCTACTATACCATGCTCACCCGGACGGATGACGGAAAGACCTTCCGCACCTGCGACTTCACCCCCAATCTCGCCTCGCTGTATTATGCACCCGAAAAAGGGAAAATACACCTCGTGCAACAGATTGACCCGAGACACATTGCCGTTCGTACCAACCTGTCGGGCGCGTACCGCGTCTATGACGTGACAGGCAAGGAAATCATGTCTGGTCTGTTCGGAGAGGAGTACGGCAACCCGGAGATTGTCTTCAGTGCAGCCTGCGCGGACGGAGCCTACATCATACGCTTCGAAGCCAACGACGGCACAGAAGACACCAAGAAGTGGCTCATACGGTAAATGAGAAAGGCATTCATCATCCTGTCAGCCGTACTCGCCGTCTGCTCCTGCCGCAAGGAGGAGATTCTTTGGCAGGCGGAAGAGGAGATGAAAGGCGACATCATCCGAAGCGAAGTAGCCGGATTCTACCTGCTTAATGAGGGCAATATGGGGTCAAACAAGGCCACACTGGACTACTACGACTACGCTACAGGCATCTACCACCGCAACATCTACAGCGAGCGCAATCCCGGACGCGTACAGTCGTTGGGCGATGTAGGCAACGACCTGAAGATCTACGGCAACCGTCTCTACGCCGTCATCAACTGCTCCAATCTGGTGGAGGTGATGACCGCCGATTCCGCCAAGCATATCGGCACCATCGAGTGTCCCAACTGCCGCTACCTGCGCTTCAAAGACGGATACGGATACTTGACCTCCTACGCCGGTCCGGTGCAGATTGACCAGAACTACAGTCAGATAGGCTATGTCGCCAAGTTCGACACCGCCACACTTGAGATTATTGGAACCTGCCACGTGGGTTTCCAACCCGATGAACCGGAGATAGTGGGCAACCGTCTGTATGTCGCCAACTCGGGCGGTTATATGGTGCCCAACTACGAGAACACGGTGAGCGTTATCGACCTGTCCTCCTTCCGTGAAGTGAAACGCATTGAGGTGATCAACAACCTGCACCACCTGCGTGCCGACCGCCACGGACAGTTGTGGGTATCCTCGCGCGGCGACTACTACGAACAGCCATCCCGTCTCTACTGCATTGACACCAAGACGGAAACAGTAACCGATTCGGTGGACGTGGCGGTGAGCGATATGTGGCTGGACGGCGACAGCCTGTATGTCTATGGCACGGAATGGAACTACGTCACAATGGACAACACCATCACGTACAACGTTGTCAATGTTCTCACGCACGAGGTGGTCAGCCGCCGGTTTGTTACCGATCCGGAAGTGGATATTACCATTCCCTACGGCATTATGGTTCATCCCGTAACGAAGGACATCTACGTGACGGATGCGAAGAACTACGTATCGCCCGGCGCACTATGGTGTCTTGACCGTGAGGGCAAAAAAAAGTGGACGGTACGTACCGGTGACATCCCCGCCCACTTTGCGCTGCTTTACAAATAAGAGAGATCAATTGAAAAGAAAGGCTCTGCCATTATGATTGGCAGAGCCTTTCTTTTTACAGTTCCTGTCCGGCGGCATTGTATCTCTTGCCGTTGATGTAGATTACCAACTTGCCGTTCTCCATTCGTTTAACGGATTGTTCGGCGTTTTGTTCTACTGTTTCGGTTGCCGTTTCGGTTTTCTTCTCGAACACAGCAGTATAGGTAATATCTTCGGTCACTTTCACCTCACGCGGATTGTCAGTATTGCCGTCGCTCCATTGCTTGAACTCATATCCGTTGTCCGCTGTGGCGGTAAGCGTTACTGTCTTGCCGTAGTCGTAGGTTCCGGCTCCCGTTACCTTGCCGTGCTCGCCAGCCGTTTTGATGGTGTGCTGGTCGATGGCGAAGACTGCCGTATAGGTTGCATCGCCCTTCACGGTGATTTCGCGTGTGGCAGTCTTGTTGCCGTCTGACCATTGAACGAAATGGTAATGTTCGTCCGCAGTGGCTGTGAGCTTTACTGTCTTGCCGTAGTCGTAGGTACCGGCTCCTGTTACCCTGCCGTGTTCCGCTTTGACAGTGATAGTATGTTGGTCAATAGCGAACTGAGCCGTATAGGTGGCATCGGCGTTCACAGTGATTTCGCGTGTGGCAGTCTTGTTGCCGTCTGACCATTGAACGAAATGGTAATGTTCGTCCGCAGTGGCTGTGAGCTTTACTGTCTTGCCGTAGTCGTAGATACCGGCTCCTGTTACCTTGCCGTGTTCTGCTTTGACGGTGATGGTATGCTGGTCAATGGCGAAGACAGCCGTATAGGTGGCATCGCCATTCACGGTGATTTCGCGTTTGGCGTTCGTGTTCTTGTCCTCCTTCCATTCGACAAAGTGATAATGCTCGTCCGCTGTGGCTTCGAGTGTCAACGTCGTGCCGTAGTCGTATTTTTTCCCTTCTTCCGCTCCGGTTACATTGCCGTGTTCGCCTGCAACAACACTGACGGTATGCTGGTCAATGGCGAAGACTGCCGTATAGGTAGCATCTGCGTTCACGGTAATCTCGCGCTTGGCGTTCTTGTCGCCGTCCTCCTTCCATTCAACGAAGTGATAGTGTTCTTTAGCCTTGGCTTCGATTGTCGCTTTTGATCCCGCATCGTAGGTGTCTGTCCCTGTTACCGTTCCGTGCTCGTCTCCTTTAACTGTCAGCGTATAGCTGCTCTTGGGGTCGCGAAGAGACACATCGTCAATAGGGGCTCCGTTTTCCCCTCCCGCACCATCAGACGTATAGTATTCCTCATCTCCAATGAAGACGTTATTATCGTAAATGCTGTTGAAGAGCATCTCGGGGTCAACGCCGAAATCAGTGTCAATATCTGCCATTTCCAGAGCTGTCATAACAGTAGTATAGTCCACTCCGATAATTTCCTCCAACATAGCATTGAATGCATCAATGCCCTCCTGTGCTTCATTGTCAAAAAAGTAGGCATCCTCATCTCCGCGTGAGAGGGCGCAAAGTGCCTTGTACAGATGTTCTCCGAGGTGCTTGCGGGAAATTTTCTGAATATCGGCTGCACTGTATTTGTCAATTTCGGCAAGAGCCGGAATCTTGGTCTTAACAGAAGGATGTTTATCCACTTCCTCCTTGATTCTTCCCAGATTGGCGTACAGTTTGGAGGCGATTGTGTTGATTGCGCCGTTGGAAAGAACCGTATCGCGCAGCAGACCTTCATCCATATATTTTTCGATTTCCTCACCTGTCAGAGTGATAAGTCCCAGATTGGTGTCTATTGACCCTATGCGCATAGGGCTGGGGTACGAACTGGTGGAGCCTGTTGAGATGTCGTAGAGATCACCATTGGCAGTCGAAATGTGCGATGCGGTGTGCAGGTGCGCGTGACCGGTGAAGACCACGTGGACGTGCGCGGCAGTAAGTTGCTCCTGGATCGTGGCAAGGGGAATCATACCCTCCTCCATATTGGCGATGTGGTTCACGTCAATGAACGACTGCCCGTTGATATGCTCCATAATGGGATGGTGAGCCATCACGAGGATGTTGTCACGACCGTCTTTGAGGGCTTTGTCGGTACACTGTTTGAGGAACGTCATCATTCCTTCGGTGAATCCTCCGGCGGACTTGTGTCCGCCTATATTGGATTTGTTGGTATTCAGACCGATGATAGCGATATTATCGCCCAAATAGGTCATATAGGCAAGTGAGTCCACGCCCTCGTCAAGACGCAAAACAGCATCGCCGTAACCGAATGCGGAATAGAGTTCGGCGAACTCTGTAGCGGAAAGGTTGGCGGTCTTGACACCCTTGCCGGTCGAGTAGTCTTTCGCTCCCGGATCGGAGATGTCGTGGTTGCCGGGAATAACAAATACCGCAATACCCGCCTTTTTCAGTTCGGCGAATTTCTTCGCCACGTATTCGTGGTTTGCCTTTTCACCGTTGTAGGTCAGGTCGCCCGGCACGAGCAGAAAGTCAGGGGCTTTCTCCTTAACCCGCTCAATGGCAATGTCGAACAACTCCTGCGAGTGCTCCACCATCTTGGGGTCGGAATAGAACACTTCGGGATGGTTCTGATCCCAGAGCGACTTCACCATAACGTGCATGTCGCTCATTACCATAAAGTTTTTCTCGTCCGCATACACAAATGCACACGCCGCGAGAAGAAGGATAGTAAGTGATTTTTTCATAGTGGTTATTATTTTGGTTTAGGTGTTTAGACGTTTATCGGAGGCTCTGTCCGAGGATGTTCATTCTCACACCGTTATGATAGATGACTATCTGCCCGTTCTCCAGCCTCTTGCCGGATTGCCGGGGTTCGGTGTGAATATCCTCCACCGCATTGACCGTTCCCTCACGGACGTTGATGCTGCGCTGCGTGACACAGGATGCATCGGGGGTAACCAACTGTTCCTCTTCGACAGTCACATAGTTGTAATAGATGCTTCCCAATATGGCTTCAGGCAGTATGGAACTGTCGATGCTTATGTTCATCAAAGCGAGTGCTGCTTGCACTTTAACATCTGTCAATGCTTTTTTGATACCGTCCTCACTCAATCCGGAAACAAGGGATATCAGGTTGTAGCATTTCTTGACAGCCGCATTGTAGGCGCTGTCGGTGTCAAAAAAAACGCCCGCGTCCTCGTCTCCACGAGAGAGGGATGTGAAAGCGTGGTGAATCTCCTGTCCAAGCCCCTCCCAGACGATTTCCTTGAGATCCTCCTTGCTCACACCCGCCAACTGGGACACATTAATGCCCAGTTTTTCCTCAAATGCTTTTTGGGTGAGAGGTTTTTCCTTCAGTTTCTGGATGAAACTCTGCATTTTAGGGTGGATTATATCCACGATGGAATTGACCGCCGCCTTGGCAAGAACGGTGTCGCGTCCGTAACCTTCCTGCTGATACTTGGTTATCTCCTCGCCGGTGAGAATCAGGTTACCCGTTTCGATATTGAGAATTCCGTGGCGCATCGGAGAAGGGAAAGAGCAGAGCGAGCCGGTGGAGATGTCATACAGGTCGCCATTGGCAGTTGGGACGCGCGAGATGGTGTTGAGATGCGCGTGACCGGTGAATACGGCATGGATGTGTGCCCCTGTGAGCCGCTCCTGTATCTCACTGAGAGGAATCATCCCTTCCGCCATATTGGCGATGTGACTGGCATCTATTGCTGACTGCTTGTCAATATGCTCCATCATCGGATGATGAGCCATCAGGAGGATGTTCCTGTGTCCTTCTGCAAGAGCTTTGGCTGAACAATCCTGCAGGAATTTCAGAGTTCCTTCCGTTATGCATCCCGCCGACTTGTGCCCGCCTATGTTAGACAGGCATGTATTCAGTCCAATGACCGCCACACCGTCCTCAGGATAAGCCATATAGGAGAGCGAGTCCGTTTCGTTGTCAAGCCGCATCACGGCGTTCCCGTAGCCGAAAGCGGCGTACAACTCCGCGAAACCGGCGGCGGAAAGGTTGTCGGTCCGCACACCTTTTCCGCTGGTAAAATCTTTCGCACCCGGATCGGAGATGTCGTGGTTACCTGGAATAACGAACACCTGCGTTCCGTTGGCTTTGATGCGCGCCAGCTGCTCCGCCACATACTGATGACTCTTCAGCTCGCCGTTATAAGTCAGGTCACCGGGAACAAGAAGGATGTCCGGACGGCTCTCCAGAATACGCTCCACCGCCATATCAAAGAGTTCGGCGGAATGCTCGACCATTTTCGGGTCAGAATAGAAAATTTCGGGGGTATCCTGATTCCACAGAGAGTTGTCCAGCACGTGCATGTCGCTGACAACCATCAGCGAGAGTTCCTGTGCCGGAAGAACGGCAGCAGACAGGAGAAGGAAGAAAAGAAGAAATTTATGTTTCATATTGTATTTGGGTTAGTCATTTACTGTTATTGGCGATGAAACCGGCAGGCGCCTGCCATGTTTCCATACAATGCCGCATCAACCGGCGGCAAAAGTAATAAAAAAAATGGAAAAACACCGCATTGTATTATATTTTCCACATTATTGCCGTATAACCGAGAAAGACGCACCGCCTCCCGGACGGATGACGAGACGAAGAATCCTGCTTGGCATAGCGGGTTCGGTGTCATCCTGCCGGTATCGGCACACATAATCCACAGCATTTATTATTTGATTGTCAACCTGTTCAAATTGCTTCGGAGCGGGCTGTCCGCTCAGGTTGGCGGATGTGGAGACAAGAGGGCTGCCAAGCGCGGCGCAGAGGTTACGTGAGAACGTTTCCCGCGTGATCCGTATGGCGACAGAACCGTCTTCCGCAAGCAGGGAAGCGGGGAGTTTGCTGACACGGGGATAAATGACGGTAACGGGACGGGACTGCGGTGTGTTGTCACACGGAGCAATGACCGAAAGGACATCACCGGACAGACAGTCCGCCTGTACATACCGCCGCAGGCTCTCCACGCTGTCAAGCAGCAGAATGAGTGCCTTGGATTCATCGCGCCGCTTGATATCATACACACGCCTGACGGCAGCCTCATTGGCGGCATCGCACCCTATTCCCCAGATGGTGTCCGTGGGATAGAGTATGACCCCTCCGTTGCGGATGGCGGACAAAGCGGCGTTAAAATCGTCAGGAGAGTATCGCATGGGGCTTACCTTTTTATATACCTTGCCGTGTCGCGGTCAATGTCCTTCTCACGGAGCGACTGACGCTTGTCGTAGTTATGCTTTCCCTGCGCAAGTGCGATTTCCATTTTGGCAAGTCCCTTCTCATTGAAGAAAATCCTGAGAGGAATGATGGTCTTACCGCTGTCGCCCACTTGCCGTTCGAGCCGCCGCAGTTCCTGTCTGTTGAGCAGCAGTTTGCGCTTGCGCAACTCATCGTGGTTGGCGTAGGAGCCGAACTTGTAGGGGGCTATCCGCATCTGGTTGACCCACAACTCGCCGTTCTCGAAACGGCAGAAAGCATCTTTGAGCGATGCTTTGCCCTCGCGGATGGATTTGATTTCCGTGCCGTAGAGGACTATACCCGCCGTCAGGCGGCTGACCAGAAAATAGTCGAACGAGGCGCGGCGGTTGACAATTGATGGAGCGGACATAACGGCTGTGTTTTGACGAAAATACTATTGTTTGTCGGTAAGCATATACCCTTTCCCACGGACGGGCAGGATGGTGACGGCCGCGTCCGGTCCGAGGTGGTGACGAAGTCGGTTGATATATACGCTGAGCGAGCGCGAGGCGAAAACATCCTCATTCGCCCAGATGGAGCGCAGAATATGCGAGCGCAGAACCGTCCTGTTCCTGTAGCGGCAAAGGAGGAGCAGCAGGTCGCTCTCGCGGACGGACAGCGGTTGGCTTCCCAGACGGTGTTTTCGACCGTCAAAACGCACATCACCCAACTCAAACTCCGTAGGCATCGTATCCTCCTCGTCGGGAGTTGTCAGCCGGATTAGCGTCCTCATCCGCAGGAGCAGAATCTCCATGTCGGCAGGAACGGATATATAATCCTCCGCTCCCGCACGCAAGACGGCGAGCTGTTCCTCCTTCGATGCCGCGGAAGCCAGCACGAGAACGGGCAGATGCGGGTAATGCGTCCGCAGGTTCCGTATCACTTCAAATACCTGTCCGTCTGTCAGATGCGCATCCAGAAGACAAATCTGAACAGGATGACACGCCAATAGGGGCATCACCTGCCGTGCGTCCATCGTGGCATGAACCGTGAAGTCCCTCTCGCGGATATAATCACCCAGCAAAGCGAGGTAACCGGGATCGTGATGGCAGATGAGTATGGACGGCTGAAGCATTGTCGCGGGACTGACAGAGCGTTGTTAAATACGGAAACCTAAGCCGGCATCAATGAACTCCGCCTTGAAGATATGGAGTTTGAGTCCGACGTGTACGAAGAAATGCTTGCTGCAATAATAACGCAGGATAAGTTTCTGATAGCACCATCCGTCCTGATAGTTGCTCGCTTTTGTCGGATCGTAGGCATAGAAGATGCCCCGGTTGAACGGCTTGTCACCTATATGCAACGCCTTCGAATCCTTACCTGACGGATCGAACGGTTCGAGGTTCTTTACGGGGTCGTAAAGGTAGATACCGACGTGATAGCCGAATGTGAGATTGCCAAATACGAATTCTGGCTGAATGCTGACTCCCGCACGGAAGCAGTTGGTGGTCTTGCTTTCGTTCAGATAAGTCTTGGAATAATATGTGATGTGAGGGGAGTCATCGGTCTTGAATTTTTCATAAACAGCCGCATACGCCCCGTCGTAATACATATCCGCCCCGATACCTATACGGAAGATGCTGTATGGCTGCCAGTAGGCGGCAAGGCTGAATGAGGCGACGGCGAACCAGTCGCGGTCCCGGTAATAGACACTCCGCACGCCCGCGCCGATTGTGAAGTCGATACCCCACTTTTTGGTAACGCCGTCGTGCAGTTTGGATGGAACATCCGTATCGGGCTGATAGTAGTGAAAACCGCTCGTCTTGTACTTTGGAGTATAGGCTATTCCCGCTTCTACATTGAACATATTGTACCCGCCGTTGGGGGTCATCACACTACCGTTGCTAAGGTGCTGCCAGCCGCCGGAGAAAGTGAAATCCCAGCACTCCGCCAGCCGGACATCCAAATACAGCCCTGCGGTCAGAAAAACATTGGTTATGCTTCCTATAGACTGGTTGGCTATCGGAATCTTTTTCCCGTCCACCGATTTGGTGATATTTTTCCATTTCTCCTCCGAAGGAACCGTGTTTGCGTATGTGCGGTTAACGAAGGCGAGTCCCAATCCGGGGCGAAGCCCGAAGGTTACGCGTTCCCGCCTCAGAAGAGGGACATTGAGGTAGGAATGGGGGGCGAATACCTGCCCGAGATACTGCTGCTGTCCTAGATCGAACGCGGAGAATGCCAGACCGACAGAGGCGTTGTTCCACTGTTGCAGACATTTCCATCTGCCGGTCGGGAGAAACTCTACCGCCACTGTTCCACCTGTGATAACAGGACGGTCGAACTTAAAATCCCGCACCTTCTCGTCGCGGTTGAGGAAACCCGCCGCACCGGCAATCCGATAACGTAACTGGTACGAAGTGTCTGTCTTCTTTTTGGGATTAGACTTACGGTAAAGCCGAGGTGTGGCAGAGACGGATAACGTCATAAGAATGAGTGCCGGCAACAAGAGTAAACGGGCTGCCGCAGATACACTCACAGTATGTATTCGGGGTATTGTCATTTTGTTGATAAAAAGCAGTTTACATTTTCTAAGAGTTCGCGTTGTGCCTGCTGTAGGTCGTCATTTACGATAACAAGGTCGAAATGTTCTTGTTGCCTGAGTTCCTCTTCGGCTTTCAATATACGTTCCTTGATTTTTTCAGGCGCATCGGTAGCCCGTTGCACGAGCCTGCGTTCCAGCTCTTCCACACTTGGCGGAGCCACAAAAACGGAGAGTGCGCGCTCGCCGAAGATTCGTTTGAGGTTCATACCGCCTATTACGTCCACATCAAAAACGGCATGACAGCCTTTCTCCTCAATGCGCCGGATCTCGCTTTTGAGAGTGCCGTAATACGTACCAGCATACACACTCTCGTACTCTATGAACGCATCCTCGCGGATAAGCCTCTCAAACTCCTTGTTGGAGATGAAATAGTAGTCTTTCCCATCCTGCTCCTTGCCGCGCGGCGGGCGGGTGGTGCAGGAAACGGAGAACTCCAGATCGCTCCGCATCGAGAGGAGGTAATGGACGAGTGTTGATTTGCCGCTTCCTGATGGTGCTGAAAAAATGAGTATCATAAAACGTTGAGCACTTGTTCTTTGATTTGTTCGAGCAGGTCTTTCATTTTGACCACAATGATTTGCATTTCGCTATGGTTGGCTTTGGAGCCGAGCGTATTGATTTCGCGCCCCATCTCCTGCGCCACAAAACCCAGCTTCTTCCCTACCCCGTCGCTTTCAGCCGTATCCATTGTCTCGCGGAAATAGCGAAGATGGTTGCGCAGCCGCACCTTTTCTTCCGTGATGTCCAACTTCTCAAGATAATATATAAGTTCCGCCTCAAAGCGATTCCCATCAACTTTCTGCCGGGTCTGTTCACTCAATTCATTCAACTGTCCCAAGAGACGTTGTTTGATCTTGTCAATCCGCTCACCTTCCAACGGTTCGACCTGACCGAGCAGCCGCCCTATGCCATCCAATTTCTCACAAAACATCCTCCGCAGCGCGTCCCCCTCCTGCTCACGGAAAGCGTTGAACGCATCGAGAGCCTGTTTCACAGCCTGTTGCAGCAGTTGCCACTCCTCATCGGAAATACTGTCCTCGGCGGCGGCACGCAACACATCCGGCATACGGAGAATCGTTCCGAAAAGAGGCTCGGATGGGGCATCCAACTCTGTTTTTAATGCACGCAACTGATTGTAATAAAACACGAAAGCATCCTTATTGATGGAAGAGAAAACCTGCTGTGAGGAACCGGCAGAACCGGAATTGTCAACAGGCACGGTGGAAAGGGTAACGTCCGCCTTGCCGCGCTGAAGTACAGGAACAAGCAACGCACGTATGTCCTGCTCCCTGGTACGGAAGAAAGATGTGGTCTTAAGGTTCAAATCAAGTTGCTTGGAATTGAGACTGCGTATCTCAAGAACGGTTTTGTGACCGGCAAAGGTGTATTCCGCTCTGCCGTAACCTGTCATGCTCAGAATCATTTTAGTATTCTTGTTTGCAATTGATGCCCGCAAAAATACTACTTTTATCGGTAATTATTCATATCAAACGCATTTTTTCGCATCATAACCGGTTTTTTCAATTTATATGTGTACTTTTGCGGCGTTAATCATTCGCGCTTATGGCAGAGATACTGAAATTCACGATACCCGCCCTCGTTGTACTGCTGTGCGTCTGGGTGGTGATGCGTTACATGCTCCGAGGCGAGCGGGAGAGACGGTTGTGGGAGATGAAGAAGAACACGGAAAAGGAGGTCACCCCCATCCGTCTGAGAGCATACGAGCGTCTGGCACTGCTGCTGGAACGTACCGAGCCGGAACACCTGCTCTCGGATATGGATCTGGGACAGATGACGAAAACGGAACTGGAGCAGCAGCTGCTGCTGACCGTCCGCCGCGAATGGGAACACAATATGAGCCAGCAGATATACGTTGGGGACGAGTTGTGGGCAAAAGTGATGAAAGCACGGGACGAGATAGCGGCTTTCATCCATACGATGGCTCTTCAGATGCCGGACGGGAGCACCGTTTTCGACTACGCCCGCGTCTTGATGACCGCCTACCGGCAGAACGGAACCACCCCGCACCAAATCGCCATGGAGGCGCTCAAAGAGGAAGTGAGGATGATGTGGTAAGAAGGGAACTACTGGCTTTTTTGATTCTGTTTTCCGTTGCCGCAACTGCATCGGCGGGGGACAAAATGGCAGACCTAAAGCCTGCTGTCAATCCTTTGCATCCGTACAGTGACACGGCTGTATATCAAGGCACTTTTATCAAGCTGGATGCCTTCACGCCTATATATGAGGCGGCAAGCACAAAAGGCTCGCTACAGAGTTATGAAGCGGCAGTCACCGTGCGTCTTATCAACAGGTTCTACCCCGCGTTGGAAGGCGGTTACGCTTTCGGGAAAGCCGAGCAGGACAGTATCACGCAACCTGTCCACTGCGGATTCCTCCGAGCCGGAATGGATTACAACCCACTAAAGAAGAGCATCCAATCGCCGCACGCCCTGCTCATCGGTCTGCGTGCCGGCTGCACCCTCCAAGAGGTGTGCGACGCGTGGGGAGAACTGGCAGTGGGCTGTCAGATGCAGATGGTCAGCGGATTCTATATGGGATGGACGTTCCGAATCAAGTTCCTTTTCACACGGCGCAACTCATCCCCTGCCGACGCTCCCATATACATCCCGGGCTATGGTATCCGTGACGATATGAACTGGGGGTTCAATTACTATTTCGCGTGGCGTTTTTAAGCACAAGCACTTTGGCGGACAGATTATCCATCCCTTTCATAGTTCTGCCTATGGGCGCGCCTATATAGGTGGGGTCGCAGATGATGAACCGCGAACCGTTGATTATAATGTGGTCTCCCTTGACCGATGAGGGTGCTTCAACGGCTGTGGCGAGGTGACCGGGATAATAGACCAATGCCACACGCAGTCCGATCAGATCGCGAACGAGGCGTGAGAACAGGATACTGCGATCCTCACAGTCGGCATAGGGGTAATAAAGGGTCTCATCGGCAAAGAACGCACGGTCGCGTCCCCACACTTTCTCGTCGTATTCATAGACAAGTGCTTTCTGCACCCAACAGAGCAGGAGATTGAGTTTCTCCTGCACAGAGAGTCCCTCCATCATAAAATCGAACTGCGGGTAGAGTGTCTCGCGTGCCTGCTTGCTGAGGGGCATATTGGCATAGAAAGCCCAGCGGGAAACGGGATTGGAACCGTACTGCGAGGAGGGATAGGCTTCAAGCATACGGAGAAGGTTGATGTCCTCAGCAACGGTGGCTGTCAGATGTTTGTCATTAGGAACGGACAGGGTGCGTGCACGGGACAGTGAGGCGGTAAGCGAGGGTTCACTGCTGATAACGAAAGTGAAAGGTTGCTCTTCCGGAAAGGCGAAATTGCAAATCTGCAGGCTGCCGTTGGTATCTCCGTCCGCGTAGTAATATGTGCCGTCAATGGTCCAATAGGGTTTGCCATAGATGATATTGCTTGATCCGAACAGCATCAGGAGCTGTCTGTTCCCGTCCAGAGCCAGACGCGTCTTGTAGCCTGACTGGGAGATGACAAACGCTTTGAGCAGTTCAACCTCGTTGGGCTGGTCCGTCAAGTGTGCTCTGACAGCGGCATTCACCAACCGCAGGTAAAAATAGTCGGTCAGACCATGCAGACTGCTCAATTTCCGGCAATCCTCAATGAAAGCGGTATATTGTCCTTTTGTGAGGGATTCAATGGCTTGTGCAATGGTCGATTGGTCGGTTTGAGCCAGTTTCAACGGCTCATCGGGTACGCGCACCTCCATCTCTGTTCCGTATAACTGAAAGCGGACGGTTTTCTCCGGCGCGATTTCGGGTTGCGGCTGGGGAGCGGCCTGCGGAACAGGTTGTGGCTTGGGAATCTCAATCACCTCCTCTACGACAACTAGTCTGTCCTCAAATTGTTTGACAGGCGGTGTCTGCTTCTGCTGTTCTTCCTCCTGTTGAGGCTGTTCCTCTTCATTTTTCTCTTCCTCTACCGACTTTTCTTCATTTTTAATCGGCTGCTGCTCAAACTTTTGCAGTTGTTTTGCCTGCTGTTTCTGCTCCTCTTCATAGAGGACAGGAGGCAGGAGATCGTCTTTGGGCATGGGAACAGGCAGGCTTGCCTCAAAGGATTCCCAAGCCTGTTTGACGAACTCGGCGTAGTTGAGCAGGACGCTGACAGTAAAATCGGCGTAGGTTTGTCGTGACTGCTGCTGAAATGCCTCGAACTGATCACGGTAGGTCTGAGCCTGCAAACCGGTAAAAAAGACGGCGGCAAAGAGACTTGTCAGAAGGATTCGTTTCATGACAGCGGTAAAAATTACTTTAATGTCCAGGACTTCCAGTCGGCCGCCTGATCGGATGCGCTGACAGTAGGACACTGCGGCTTGTAGTTATCAATGACGGATTGCTGAAGCACTTTGCTGGTCACGTAATTGCCCAGTTCCTCCAGCGTGACATCTCCCGCCGTGCTTTGGATTTTTTCGAGAAGGTAGTAGGTAAACAGCCCGTGTCCTTCCTTCGCATACGGCAAGGCGGTTTGCTCATCCGTAACTGCTGAAAAAACGACCATCTGTCCCATCGGGGCATCCTTTTTGGGTCTCAAAGCCACCCCTCTGACGGATGCCAGCATCGTGCCGTCATCCGAACGAGCAGCACCGCTGAAGCACGCGTCAAGAAAAATGGTGGCTTTGCGAATTCCCATATCCGCGATGCTTTTGTAAAGGTCGGAGAGCGGGATGCATACATCCGGATCAACGTTATAGGCATCAACCGGCAAGAGATAGGCCTGTTTGGTGGCATCATCGGGTGCTCCGTGACCGGCATAGTAGAAGATGACATTTATTTCGCCGTTGAAGACGGAGGCTATGCTCTGCATTCGTTTGATAGCCTGTTTCATATTGCCATAGGATGCATTTTTCCACACATTGATATGGTTGTCGGGAAGTCCGAGCGTCTGTTCGCAGTACCGGGCGAACACCTCTCCGTCGTGGATGGCAAAAGGCACCGAAGACAGGCTTCCATACTTCTCATTGCAGATGATGAAAGCGAACGTGCTGTCGTTCACGAAGTCCGTTTCGGGGATGTTTCTGTCCACTCGTGAGACAACGACAGGTTCCGAATCCTCTTTTTCAGGATTCTCCGTTTTGACCGCAACGGATTTGGATTCCTCTATCCTCTCATTTTCATCCGCTTCCGTGCCGGGAAGGCGGACAACGGCTTTGAGAGAGTTGGAGATTGCCTCTGTCTGCGCATACAATGCTGAAGAAACAACAAGGGCGATGATGAAGAGTAACGATTTTTTCATAGAGAGAGATTATAATCCTATGTTTGCAACGGGTAATGAAAGCCGGAATCCCGTATGTATCAGACGGCTCTCCGGCGTGTTGGCGGATCGAAAGGCTGTACGGCAGTTGATCGGACGGCTCAGATAGCTTCCGCCTCTGACTACCCTATGGGTACCTTCTTTCGGACCTGTGGGGTCGGTCTGCTCTTCCTCGGGATACGTCCCGTAGAAATCGCGGCACCATTCCCACATATTGCCCGACATATCGTACAATCCGAGTTCGTTGGGCTGTTTGGTGGCAACACGGTGCTTCTGCGAACTGCCGGCTTCGCCCTCCTTCTGTCCGAACCATGCCACGTTACGGGGGTTGTCGCTTCCGGAATACTTGTATCCCAAGCTTTTCCTCCCCCCCCGCGCAGCGTATTCCCATTCCGCTTCCGTCGGGAGATTGAAACCGAGTCCGGTAATGAGGTTAAGACGACTGATAAAGGCTGTGATATCGTTGTATGAGACCAGATTGACCGGCTGGTTTTCACCCTGAAAAAAGAACCGTTTTTCATCCATCACGGCGTTCCACAGTTCCTGTGTCACTTCGGTCTGCGAGATGTAGTACGAACTGATTTGGACAGTGTGCGGACTTTCATTGTCGGCGGCATCCGAATCCTTCTCCCGCGAAGTTCCCATAACGAATGTACCGCCCTTTACATAGATCATCGTGAAAGGCACATCGTTCGCCAGAACCACTTTCGACAGAGGTGCTGTTGCCACCTTGACCGTCAGTTCGTGACTGAACTCCCCCCACTCCGTAAGGGCATCCCAATAGACAATATTGTGTCCGCTTACCGCAGATGCCCCGGCATTGCCGGACAATTCGTATACCGGACTGAACGTACGGGAATTATCAACAGACACGGAAACAGTTGTTTCTATCTGTTCGGACAGATCGTACTCTATACGGAATCGTGTTCCCTCCTGCGTCAGAACCACATTCGATACGGATTGCGACCGGACCGAAAGGCAGACAAGCAGCAGAGCGGGCAGAATGAGAAAACAGTTCATTGTAGGATTCGGATTGATGAATGTAAGGATAATTTATTTTCGTATAGTCAGCATAATTTTCTTGTCCTGCATCTCCGCATCACGTGTCCGGTTCTTGGAGATCCACTCCTGAAACACCTGATACTCCAGCAGACGCAATCCCCCTCCCACATCCTCGTCAAGCGGAATGGAAAAGGGATTGGGGGAAAAGACAAAATGCAATAGGTTGACTTCATCGGTGTTGTATGCACGAAGTTCAATATAAGCGTTCTCCAGCGACGGCAACATACTCTCGTAGAAAGTGTTGGCTCTGACTTCCTGTATGCCTTTCGGATTAAGCACCAGAGGCAACAGACGGAACATATTGTGATCCTCGTCCTCCAGATAGACTGCCAGAAAGCCGTCTTCGGGCGACCGGAAATCAAAGTTGAGCAAATCTCCGTCTTTGAAGGTCTCGGTTTGGAGGCAATGTCCGTCTTCCGTACAGCATTTGGTAGCAATTTCAAGATCCGCTTCCTGCCTTTTGATTTCCTGCACTTTTCCCCAAACCTGTACAAAAATGCCTGTCTCGCCGGTGATGGAATCAATGCGGTAGCGTATAACGGGATCCTTTGTATCCTTGAGCCACTTGCCGTTCACCTCCATATTGCCGAAGACTGTCATTTTTTCATTCACGTGTCCGCTCGTTTGCGTGACCGACTCGCCGAACACTTTTCTCAATGCCTGTGCACGAGCCTCTTCGATGGCCTTGATTCTGGCTTCCTTTCTCGATTCCGTTTCGGACATATAGTATATATACTCGGCATGGACGGTTTTCACCATCTGTGCCTGATTAATGCCGGTAACGGCGATGAACAATATAAGAACGAACTTTTTCATACGTGCCAACTGACAGGCTTATTTCCCTTCCCAGATCTTGTCCAATTCGTCATGCAGTTTCTCCCCGTCTTTCTCCAATTCCTGCCTGATGACCTGCTTGGCGGTCTGCAAGGCGTTGTTGCGGTCGTAGAAGATGCGTGTCTGCACTTCGTACATTTTGCCGTCCATACGATAGACCTCCACAACGGGAAGAACGTTGGTAAGACGCTGCGCGATGAGCTGCTTGCCCGACTGCACTGTCTTGGCGATGGATGCGGCATCTGTGGCGGAAATCTGCTCGTTGGCACGTGTGTTCTCCACCAGTGCGGTAATTTCGGTGGAAATCATTCCCGCCAGATCCTCCTTGGCGAAAGCCAGTGCCTGCGCTTTGGCGGCGGCATACGATTCCGCCTTGGCGGTCATCTCACCCATAAAGTACTTGGGCATGTTGTACTCATTGTACTCGTACTGCATACGCTGCGCCTTCTCAATCTGCTTTTCTATTGACAGCGCGCCCACATTGACCTGCCAGCCCTGTTTCTTGAATGCCTTCGCCTGTTTCTTGACATCGCTGCTCACTTTCGCCTTCAGTTCCTTGTCGGACATCCGGGTGACAGCGGCACGCTCCTTACGCTGTTCTTTGGTGTTCTGCGCGTAACTTGCGCCTGTCATCATAAGGATACTCAAACTCAATAATATCGCTTTTTTCATTGTTCTGTAAGATTTCCGGTTTAACTAACTATTATCGTATTTGACCGCATAAAGCCCGTTATTGCTTGTTTTGCAGCAGTTGTTCCGCCTGCACGGCAAATGTGCCTTTCTCCTCGGCGATTTGCTTGAGCATCTTTCTCGCCTTGCGGTATTTGCCTTGTCCGAGCAGGCTGAGTGCATGAAGCCATTGCTGCTCTTCGCGCTGTACCTTCAGAATCTGCGCTTCCTCATCCGATTCGGGTTTGGTTTTGTTGATGGTGCTTGTCAGACCTTTGAGAACACGGTCAGACTCACGGAACTGTCCGGAGAACATCAGCTGGTAGGCGTTCTGTAGTTCGTTGTCCACCTTGTTGTCTCCGCGCGAAACAAAGATTTCGGTACTGCTGATTCCCTGTTGGAACGCTTTTTCCGCCCATGATGTCTGGTTGATGTGCAGACCGATGACCAGTGCGCAGCATGCCGCAGCAGCCACTGAAATGTAAATAAATGATTTCTTTTTCATAGTGTGTATGGTTTTTTGATAGTTGGTATTACTGGTATTCACTTTTTCTGCAATATCAGGACAGAGCTGCCTGTGATTCTCTTGTGCCGTGTCCTTTTCACGCTCCCGCAGTGTGGCTTCAAGTGCCTGCAAATCCTGCTTGAGGAACTTTGCGCAAACGGCTAATCGTATTTCTTGTTCTGTATTCATTTCACCTCTTTATATCACAGACTGCGGAAAGGTAACGGATTATTTTGGAAAAAATGACAATTATCTTTCATTCAGTTTTTCAAAAACCGCTTTAAGTTTCTGCATACATCTGTATTTCTGTGTTTTGGCTGCATCGGCGGAGGAGAAGTCCATCTCATGCGCAATGGTTTCCATATCTTTTTCCTCATAGTAGAAGAGCCGCAGCAGGGTGTTGCACGGTTCGGTCATCTGCCCCACAGCGCGGGCGATACAGTTTTCCCGTTCAGTGTCATAGATATCAGCTTCAGGCATATCCGACAGACCGGCGTACTGCCCCGCATCCAGCGATACAAACCTGTCGGTCTGGCGCGTAGTGGCCAGATGACGATGGATACCCAGGGTGATGACATAGGTGGAAAGGCGGCAAGTGAGATTGTCAGAGGTGAGTGTACCCCTCTGGATGTTCTTCCACGTGCCTATGACAGCCTCCTGCAGAAGATCCGCTATCGTGTCCTCGTCAAGACGGTAATGGTTGAGGAAATAGCGGAAGAAAGATTCACGCAATTCGCTGTAAAGCGTGCGTATAGCGGCGTTGTCGCCTTGGGCGAGAGCCTGTATGTAGTCTGTGTCATTCATCAGGGCAGAACCTTTTCGGAAAGCATCGGCTCGGGACCGTCCAACTGGGGTACTTGCAGGAATGGAATGAGTTGTTTGACTTTGGTACGTACTTGCTCTATCAGTTCTTCTGCGGTATAAGCGGACAGTTGATTAGGCAGATGGCAGAGCGCGTAGGTAAGCGACCCGTTGCCGCGATACTCATAGTTGGTCTGCGAACTGAGACAGGCACTGAAGAAGATCCAATCTTCCTTATTGGCTGAATCAACGGAAATCTCCATTGTCGGCGGCAAGATGAAATAGTCGGTAGATCCCCGTTCAATCCATTTCTCTTCGGGTACAGTCTCCTCTTTAGCGCGTGTGCCGCCGCTGCTGTGGCAACNNGGCAGGCATCCGCCACGACCACTATCCGACCTTCCTTTCCCACTTTACGGCGCAAGCGGGAGAGATAACTGTTCAGTTCATCATCGATGAGATGGTTCTGTCCCCAATAGACATCCTGCTGATAATCCTTGTTGGCATCATAAGGAATCCATGCTTCGTCCCATCCTTTGTCCTGTCCTTTCTCATCGCCATTGAGGTCGGTGATACGCTGTCCGTGTCCGGAGAAATGGATATAGATGACATCCCCCTGCCCGGCATTTTTGGCCAGATTGTGGAAAGTGCGCATTATATTTGCCTTGGTCGCCTGCTCATTGACGAGAGTCACGATATGCTGCCTGTCAAAACCGTTACGCAGAAGCAGGTCAGTGACGAGCGGCACGTCCTTATCGCCGTTGATCTTGTGCCATCCGCGTTCGGCAGGATAATCGCCTATACCAATGATGACGGCGCGGGAAACAGCGGATGCGGTCAGACAGCAGAAAAACAGTGCAAGAAGCGGTAACGTCAGGCGGTGCATATCGTTGGGGTTTAGGGATTATTGTCGTTATAATATGTTTTCAGACTGTCGCAGACACCCAGCGGGTTCTTGAGCAAGTGGGAGGCGGAGAAGAAGACCTGTCCCTTGATTTGCGGGATTCGCTCATGCAGGCGCAACTGGCGGCATATCTCGTTTGGCTTCGCCCACGCCGTATTGCGTTTCTTCCTCCATTCCTCCGCGGAAACCTGCCTGCGATCCACAAGCTGGTAGGGAGCCATGCCTATGTATAGTTTTGTGTTGTGGCAGTTCCTCGCCCACCAGTATGCCAGTTTCTTGTGATCCGCCGCCTTGCTGCCTATAGCCCAGTAGAGTTGGGGAACCACGTAGTCAATCCACCCCTCCTCCATCCAATACAGCACATCGGCGTACAACTCATCGTAGTTCTGCAGTCCGTGCGTATCGCTGCCACGGGGGTCTGACGACAGGTTGCGCCAGATGCCGAAAGGCGATATGCCAAACTGCACTTCGGGCTTGATACGCTTGATAAGTTCGTGCAGTTCGCAGATTATCAGATTTGTATTATTGCGCCGCCAGTCTTCTATATTGTTGAATCCACGCGGGTTGGCGCGGAAACAGTCGGCATCAGGAAGTTGGGTCTTGTGATCGGGATACGGGTAGAAATAATCGTCCATGTGAACGCCCTGAATGTCGTACTTGGTAACAAGTTCCCGCACAACCTTCTTCAGCCATTCGCGTGTCTCGTCCAGTCCCGGCTCAAAGTACCACTGTCCGTTGTACTTCCAGAACATCTCACGGTGGCGGAAGAATATGTGATTGGGATCCAGTTCGCTGACGGGTGTGCGCGCAAGGTTGAGCCGGTAGGGGTTGATCCAAACGTGCACATCAAGGTTGCGCTTGTGCGCCTCGTCCAGGACAAAGCGCAAGGGATCGTAGGGAATGTCGTTGTTCTGCCCCTGCTTGCCGGTCAGCCAATGACTCCACGGCTCATAGGAAGACGGATAGAGCGCATCGGCGGTGGGACGCACCTGAAAGATGATGGTGTTGAAGTGGAGTGCGACAATTCTGTCAAGCAGGTCACGCATCTGCTGTTGCTGCAGCATCGTATGACCTACAGCATCGCCGGTCGGCCAGTCAATATTGGCAACAGTGGATATCCATAAGGCACGGAACGGACGCTCCTGTGCCTGAGAACTGGCATTTCTCTTCTGCGCCGTTGCCGACATACAAGTCAGGAACAACAGCACAATGGCTATCAATGACTTGGTACGGTTCATTAACAGCTGACAAACTGGTTGAGGAACCGCAGGTCGTTCTCGGAGAAGAGGCGCAAATCCTTGACCCTGTATTTGAGGTTGGTAATACGCTCGATACCCAGTCCGAAAGCGTAGCCGCTGAAGACTTTGCTGTCAATGCCGCAGGCCTCGAGCACGTTGGGGTCGACCATGCCGCAGCCGAGTATCTCCACCCAGCCGGTCTGCTTGCAGAAGCCGCAGCCTTCGCCGCCGCATATATGGCAGGAGATGTCCATCTCGGCACTGGGTTCGGTGAAGGGGAAATAGGACGGGCGGAGGCGGATTTTCGTCTTGTCGCCGAACATCTCCTTGGCGAAGTACAGAAGCGTTTGCCGGAGGTCGGCGTAACTCACGTTACGGGCGATGTACAGTCCTTCCACCTGATGGAAGAAGCAGTGCGCGCGGGCGGAGATGGCCTCGTTGCGATAGACACGTCCGGGACATAGCACGCGGATGCTGTCCTGCTGGCCGTTGCGCAGCCGCTCGGCGGCTTCGGTCATCACGCGGGTCTGCACGCTGCTGGTGTGGGTGCGCAGCAGCACGTCGGTGGGACGCTGCTCGCCTTCCTCTTTCTCGACAAAGAAAGTGTCCTGCATGTCGCGCGCGGGATGTTCGGGCGCGAAGTTGAGCAGACCGAACACGTGCCGGTCGTCCTCTATCTCCGGACCGTCCGCCACGGTGAAGCCGATGCGCGCGAAGATGTCGATAATCTGTTCGCGTACCAGTGAGAGCGGATGCCTTGTGCCGAGGGGTATGGGGTCAGGTGTGCGGGTGAGGTCCTCACGCGTTTCAGTGCGCGCGACGGTCTTTTCCACTGCCTGCCGTAGTTGCGCCATCCGTTCCTCCGCCGCTTGACGCAGTTGGTTCATCGCCTGCCCCATCTGGGCTTTCTGCTCCTTGCTGAGCGTGCGGAACTCATCGAAGAGGAGACTCACCTCGCCTTTCTTCGACATGTATTTGATTCGCAGAGCCTCCACCTCCTCTGCGGAAGCGGCCTGCATCTGCTGCACACGGTTTTGAAGTTCGTTTATACGTTCTTGGAGAGTCATAACATTAATCTTTAAATCTTTAAATCATCAGAATCCGAATGAGAAACCAGCCAGCGCGGTTAAGTTCTTTCCCTGCAGGTATGCCGGAGCGAAAGCATCAAGATACTCCTGCGCCGTATGCAGCACCTCGCCAATCTCCTTGTTGGTAACCGTCTTATCGGGGATGGTATAGACGGTTGTGTTGTCGTACCCCCGTGCGTTATTATAGGTCACTTCAACACGGAGATACATATTCGGATGCACTTCGTATGCCAGTTTGGCGGCGAACTCGGTGTTACGGAAAATCTTTTTGTCAAAAGGTTTCTGCGCAATCGCCGTACCGATGCCACCGCGAAGATATCGGTACTGATTGTAACGTATATCGTCGGTAAAAGACAATGCCACCCACATTCCCCGGATGGGGCGGTAGGAGAGTTCCGCACAGATACTCTGTGCATTGTCACCCATATAGTGTCCCATCAGGTAGGAGTTGGACGTGTACTCGATGGCATCAATAGAATTGGTATAACAAGCGATGTACGAGCGCATGAACTCACCTTTGAGAGAAAGCCCCCGCAGCGGCCATCCGCCCCAGTCAAACCCGACAAGGTAGGAGACGGGGTTGTTGGCTTTGTTGGAGGATTTGAAGCGCTCCCACTTGATTTCATCGGCGTAGAGAGAGGTATAGAGTTTGAGATGCTCCACAGGTCGCACTGTAATAGTGGCGAAAACCTGCGAGTTCTGGTTCTGCGTGCCTCTTCGCCCTTGCGTGAGTGTTCCCTTGGTCTGCAGGTGATCCAGCGACTTGAAAAACGCTATTGGGATGAAATATGCCGCCTGCGGGTTGTTCTCGGCATAGACGATGGAGTTGCCGACAGAGAAATGCACCCACTTGCATGGCATGAACGTGAGCATATTCGCAGCCATATATTTGCTTCGCGGACGATAGGCTGTGTCGGTGACCATTACGCCATCCGTGTTGATTTTGTTTTCCACATAGTAGTCGTTCGGATTGATTTCGTTGGAAATGAGCCAAGCATGGAAATAATCGAACTGCAGCCACCATACGGGTGTGAGTTGCAGATTGACCTGCGGCACGGCTGGATTGCGTCCGCTAAGGATGTTCGAGCAGTGCCATGCATCGCCCCAACGAATATTCTCACGGCTCAAGCTGACACTTCCCCACCACGTGTAAAGGCTCAACCCTCCTTTGGAGTCGGAGAAATCGCCCCCGTAGTCAGCCTCCTTATACTCCACCCCGCTCATGTTATTGAGAAATCCGGGTTGCGTGAGCCGCGCTCCGTTGCGTTTGTCGGCTTTCGTGGGGAAATACTTGCCACGAAGCCCAGTCTCACCGTTGTACGAAACATCGCGCAGCGACCCCCAGATGCTCACATGGTGCGCTATGTCCATTGTCAGTTCGGCTCCCCACCAACGCTTGAGAATCGCGCCTTTCTCCGAACCGTAAACATCCATTCCGAGGATGGGACGAAACTGAAGTTTGAATATCTTGTTGCGGGTCATATAGGAGAACTGCGGATCGGCGAGCGAGAGATTGAACGTGTTGTGGTCGGTCCATTGGACGAACTTCTCCGGCATCGTGTCCCGTTCGAGTGCAAACTCATTGAAATAGAAGTCAAGATCCTTCCGCTGGCGGGTATTGAGAGACTGGTTCTTTTCCTGTGCCTTAACCAGCATATCAGCCACCTGACGGCGGGTGTATGGGCGGGTCGCCTCATTAATCTCAATGATACCGTCCGTGGCAAGCTCGTCCAGAAAGTCGTACAGACGAACAGATGTCAGGGGAACAGGGACTGCCTGTGCCGCCGCATATACGGATACGCACAAAAGAACACACAGTATTTTCGCTTTTTTCATTGGTGTGACGCTGTTAAAATGATGAATTTATTTGCGCCGCGCGTTCATGCCATCAATAACCTCATCGGTGATGTCGTAAATCTCCGCCGCCATCAGGATATTGTCCTTGGCATTATTGCTCAGGATAATCTGATAGCGACCATCGGCGTTGAAGTCCTTGAGAAAAGCCTGAAGAGAGTCCGCAAGTTGGATATTGAGTTTCTGGTTCTCGAGCATAATCTCCTGCGCGAGCTTGTTCTCCAGATCTTCCAAATCCTGCTGTTTCTTCTGAAGCCGCTGGTATTCGCTCTGCGCACGCTCGGCACTGAGGAAGGCGTTGTTCTCATACTTCCTTTGGAAGTCCGCCATCTCGTTCTGCAGGGTGCGGGCGTTCTGGTTGAGTTTGGCGCGTGCATCCTCCTGCTTGCTCATCAGTTTGTCCTGCGCCTCTTGTGCGAAGGAGTAGCGGACAAGCAGACTGTCCACATTGAGGAAAGCGACAGGCATCCTATTTTCCTCTGTGACGGGGATGACCATTTCCCCGCCGTCTTTCGTTTTGTCCGCACGGAAAGCGAACACCAATACGCACAGCACCACAATAGCTGCCGCAAATACTACATTAAGAATGGTTTGGGTCTTATTCATAGTTGTTTTGTTTTTGTTTCATAAGGTGTTGTCAGAGTTGGCTGACGTTAAGCTTCTTGCCTGCTTTCTGCCTCTCTTTCCGGTCTTCCGACTGCACGCAGCCGATGCCACGTTTCCTCATCGCCGCACTATGGGAGAGATGCTGCGAGGAGAAGCGTCCGTTTTTCTTTATGATAACCCTGACAGACAGTAGCACGACAGCCAGCGCGATGAGACCTAAGACTGTCAGAAAGGAGGTTTGCATATTCTTGATTTATCCGTATTTTTTCGTTCGTTTTGTCAGCAAGCGGCAAAGATACGGTCATTTTCCTTTTTATTCAAAATAATACGTGCATTTTTGCTACAAACGCATCAAAATTCATATTAAGGAGACAGCCCGCCCTATTCCAAATATGCAGGTGAAGCGTATACTTCAATTCCGTGCCTTGCCTGTTTGCAGATGCCCCTTAGTGTCCGCCGGGACCACCACCACCGGGTCCACCACCAGATCCACCACCACCGGGTCCACCACCGGGTCCACCACCGGGTCCACCACCATTGCCACCGGTATAGGAGGAGAGAGTGACGGATGAACCACCGGTGATAGAGGCAGGATAATAGCCCATGCCGTTGAAGACAGAGGTGCCGGAAGCCGTCACCCCGGAAACCAGAGACGGCGTGGAAGCTCCTGACACAACGAGTGCACTGCCTCCGCTGACCGGTGTTTTGAAAGCGAACATATTGCCCCCAACCGTCAGACCATACCATGTGTTCTTGCTCCATGAGGAGGTGGTATAGCAACTCTGCGAAAGACTGCTGTTGTTCTCCAGACCGCCGATAGCCACTATCGTTCCGCCGCTGACATAGAGTCTGAAACCGCCTTCGGTGTTGGCATCAATACCCACTTCCGGCTCTCGTGAGCCGATGGCATAAACCACTCCGCCTTGAATATAACAGTTTCCATTGGCATCAATACCGTCGTTATTCGTCGAATAGGCACAGACGTAGCCGCCGCTGATGGTCATGTTACCGCCGGCGTTGATGGCATCGTCTGAGGCTTGCGCATAGACCTGTCCGCCGGAGATGGCGATGGTGCCTTTGGCTTCAATGCCTTCGGGCGTACCCGTCGAAGACGAAGTGCCTGTGGATATCGCTTTGATCGTGCCATCGGAAACGACGAGGTTGCCTTGCGTCTTGATACATTTGTACTTGCTCGTGACATCAATAGTACCACCGCTAATCTCTATATTGCCGTACGCCAGAATACCTTTGTCTGTCGAACTGGTGACGCTGATTGTACCGCCGGTGATGACTACCGAACTGGTGTCGCACTGGATACCTTCTCCTTCGGCATCGATGGTGAGCGAACCGTCATTGATGATGACACCGTCGTTGGTGTGCAGTCCGTCACTTACTCTGGCCGTCAGGTTCAGGGATGCGGTCATGCCGGTGCAAAGACGGATATAATCATCGCTCGCCAATGCATGCTTGTAGTTACCGGTTACATTAAGGGTTCCGGAGCCGGAGAAACATAGTTGTCCTTCGCTGAAGAACGCCGCCTTACGGTCTTCAGAAGAAGATGCGTAACTGCTTCCGTCCGTGAGTGTGTTCGTGCCATTCACAACCACATAACAAGTTTTGTGACACTGGTTGTTGATTGCCGGACCGTCGGAGCAGGTGAGCGTCAGTCCCTGCAACGCCAATTGGAACTTGTAATCGCTGTATATATTCAGTTGTCCCGAACCCGAACCGCTGACGTTATACACAACTTTTTTGGTCACAGAGGTGATGGTGACGTAGCCGTTACTGTTGGTGACGGTCACACCGTCCACAGATCCAGACACAACTGCAGAACTTCCGTTCCAGACGATATCCAAAGATGAAGACCAAGTCTGATTCTCCACAAAATCGTTTTCTTCATCGCCTGTGTTTGTCTCTGTATTGGTGCCGGTACTGGTTTCTGTGTTTGTAACGGTGTCTTCCGGTTCATTGGCAGAACAACCGCTTCCTGCGCAGACGATGCTTGCGGCAAGGAAGAAATGCAAAAAAGTTTTTTTCATTTTCTCAAAATGTTTTTATCAGTCAAAGTTATAGGTCACACCGATGGCGTGGAGGTAGGTGGTTTGTTCGGTGAGTTGGATATAGCCTTTGTTCTTGGTGATGTTGATGTCACGGTCATAGCCGTATTGGAAACGGTAGAAGAAATCAAGGCTGCTGAGTTTGGTCAGACGCCATTTGACACCGGCTTGCGTGCGGACATGGTTGATGAACTGATGTCCGTTCTTCCGCTGATACTCAGGCGCGTTGAGCGTGTTCTCCAGTTCGAGCCATAGGTAGGGTTTGACAGGTTTGCCGGGTACGATGAACTCAGTGCCGAGACGGCTACGGAGTGTCCAGTTGTATTGGTTCTTCTCCAGCACGTTGACGCTATCCGTACGCATATCGCAGACGAAACGTTCACGCAGATATATCTTGGCGATGTCGGCCTTGTAGGAAGCGGTAAGGCCGAAGAAAACACGATGACGGAGAAACTCGTTCGGGTCGCTCCAGCCTTTGTTGCCCAACAGACGCAGGGTGTAACCGGCATCGGGCTTGAGGTAATAGAATTCAGGGTGCGTATAGGCGAGTGCGAACGAGGTATAGGACTTGTAGAACGAGGCGCCATAAGTGGTGTCGATGGTGACTTTCTTGGCACTGATACCCGTTTCCATGTCGTAGAGATTAAAACGCAGTTCTTCACCAATAGAGAGGCGGAGACCGTTCCTCCATTTCTTGGCAAACTCGGCACCGGTGCGCAATTGGACCATCTGCTCCGTTGTTGCTCCCACAGCATCGTAGTTCCAAGCAAAAGCCGAAACACCCAGTGCTAACATCACGCCGATAACCGTTATCCGATAACCATTCATCGTTACTTGAATTTTGTTATTTGGTCAATACTGTTGGTCACTTTGCCTTTCTCCAGCGGGTATGTCATCTTGATGTACGCCACGTCGCGAAGGAAGTCGATATGTCCGATTTCGATGTCAAGCACCTTCAGTCCTGTACGCTCTTCAAGGTCGGCTATTAGTGCCGCACGGTTCTCGGGTTTGATGTTCTCAATCTTCTCATAGAGGATGATCTTGGTGGAGGTACGTTTGCGCACTTGCCAAGCTTCAAAGCCCACTGCCAGAAGGATGATGGCGATATTAGCAAAGAGCAGCAGGTACCATGCCAGACCGTCCGCTTTGAGGCTGAGGGAGTTGATGACGGAAACGGCGATGATGAGGAACATATAGTTCATCTCGCGGACAGGCACCGTCTCTGTACGATAACGGATCATGCCAAAGATGGCGAACAGGCCCAATACAAAGCCCGTCTGGATGTCGAGAATCTGCATCAGCCAGAGGAGTACGAACATACCCGATGAGAATAGCATGAACTGCACGTAGTAGTCGCGGCGACGGCTAAAGCGGTAATATACACCATAGATGAGAATCCAAGACACGAGCAGGTTGAAGAAAAACATCAACGGCATAGTGATGAGGTTCTCACTGACGCCGAGAAAACCAGCGATGTCATGCATCAGATACGAGATGCTGTCCGTAGCGCCGAAACGCTCGGCGATAGACGGGTCGTTCTCGAGGAACTCCAAGGTAGGGTTGGCTAAATCAACTTGAACTAACATAACGGTATTCAGTTATCAGAATTGAGCATTTTTTCGATGCTGCGGATTTTCTTTTTGAACCGGTTGCGTTTCAGCCCGGGCGTAGTAAGAGCCGTGCCGATGCAATACTTGCTAATTTTGAACGGATGGATATGTAGTTCCAACATGATATGCGTCATTTTGGAGGACACATAGCCATCGCGTTTGAGTTCGATGATGACGAGATTGGGAAAAGTCTTGGCCTCTCCGGTGATTACATTCTCCCATACCAAATCAAGGTCTATGGTGAGCCGTTCCGTCTTGGCTTTGTTGACGAGTGTGATACGATGGAACTTCGTCCTCAGATGTGGCGAGATACTATCCCAAGTGTAGCGGCTCTTGCCGTCAATGAATTGTGCCACGGTGAGTGGTTCGTCTTCGCGGTTCTTGTGTTTGAGGCGGCTTTGCGTGTCTGCTGCGATGTCAAATCCCGGCACAACGATACGTTTCTTCTTCGTACGTCCTTTGTTGTCCTTTCGCTTGATTTCCAGAAAGGTGAGGCTGCTGTCCACGTACTGCCGCACACGTATCTTTTGACGAACGAGTTGCCGGTCGTGGTGACGGATGTACATGTCAAGCGAGTCCGTGTCGTAATACATGGTGTCGTAGGTAGCGATACGCTTGCCGTCTGTCTCCTGCGCGCAGTAATCTGCCATGGCCGCGTCTAAAATAGCCGGAAGAACCGCCATCGGCACTGCGTACTTGGTGTCGATACGGTTCATCAGTTTGACGGATTCCATCTCGCTGAGCGAGATAGGGTCAAACTCCTTTATCAGAGAAGATATACTCATATACCTTGACGGAATAGAGTTTCCCGTTGGGCAGGTAGTTGTACTGCTTGGCTTTGGTGCCGTTCTCATTCCACTCGTACTTACGGATACGCACAGGTTTGTTGCGGTCGTTGTACTCCACTTCTTCAATCACTTTGCCTGTAACATCGTCATACGTACTGGTGACGCGCCATTTCTGACCGTAGGTCGCATATTCAATTTCTTCCACACAACGACCTTGTGCATCATACACCTTTACACGGTCCAACCAACGAGTCTTAGTGCTGGAGTCCGTATTCCACTCCTTGACTGTCAAGTTCTTACGCTTTTCGCGCTTGGCAAGTTGTTCCGGTGTCAGCAGACTCTGCGCCCGGACAGGAATAGAAAGTACAGGACACAGAATACAGATTATTATGTAAAAAAAACGTATCATAAGCTATTGCTTTTAATCAATAAGCCATCTATACAATATAACCATATCCGCCACAAAGATACCGTACTTTTTGCATAGCGCATTGCTTTTTTGGAAGATTTTTTTTCAAAAGTAAGTTCTTACGCAAAAATCAGGTGGATACAGACAAGGACAGGCAACCCGGGATCATACTGCATAACAGCTGATACAATTCATTTGCCGGACTGAAAAAGAGACCTTACCTTTGCGGCGTTGAAACAAAAAATTTACCATTATGACCTTGAAAAAACTGATGACTATGTCCGTTGCGATGATGGCAGGCGTGTCCATGTCCGCCGAAAACCCTTTCTTTCACTATCAGGAGTGGAAAACCCCACACGGCACCTATCCGTTCAATGAGATCCGTACCGAGCATTTCATGCCCGCCTTCGAGGAAGGGATGCGGCAGGGACTGGCGGAGATCGATGCGATTGCCGGAAACCAGGACAAACCCACATTCCAAAACACAATCGAGGCTTACGAAAAAAGCGGCAGACTGCTGTCGGTGGTGGCTTCCTGCTTCTACAACTTGACCAACGCCGAAACGAACGATGAGCTGCAGCAATTGGAGATGGAACTCTCGCCCAAGATGTCCGAGTACAGCAGCACCATCCGCCTGAACGAGAAACTGTTCGCCCGCATCAAGGCGGTCTATGACCAGCGCGACAAACTCAAACTGACCAAGGAGCAGCAGAAGATGCTGACGGATATCTACGACAGTTTCGCCAACAACGGTGCCAACCTGTCCAAGGAGGACAAGGAGAAATACAAGGAACTGACAGCGCGTCTGTCCCAGCTCACCCTTCAGTTCGGTCAGAACGTGCTGAAAGCCACCAACGCATGGACGATGCTCATCACCCGCGAGGAAGACTTGGCGGGACTGAACGAAGACACCAGGCAGATCCTGCGCAAGAACGCCGAACAGAAAGGGATGGACGGATACCTGCTGGACTTGAAACCGACCACTTATATCCCTGTCATGCAGGACTGCGCCAACCGCGACCTGCGGCGCGAACTGTATATGGCGTACAACACGCGCTGCATCGGCGGTGAATATGACAACACACAACTCATCAAAGACATTGCCAATACACGGCTGGAACTGGCACGCCTGTTCGGCAAAAAGACCTATGCCGAGAAATCGCTCCACAAGACAATGGCGGAAACGCCGCATAACGTCTATAAACTATTAGACGAGCTGCGCGACAACTATATGCCGGTAGCCCGTCAGGAGGTGGAAGAGATGCAGCAATTCGCCTTGCAGAAAGGCTTCTACGGTCAGTTGCAGGCATGGGACTGGTCGTACTGGTCCAAACAGTTGAAGAACGAGAAATACGCAGTCAGCGATGACGAAATTCGCCAGTACTTCCCTCTTGAGGAGGTCAAGAAAGGCGTGTTCGGACTGGCGCAACGTCTGTACGGGGTCACCTTCAAGGAGAACAAGCAGATACAGGTCTATCACCCCGAGGTAAGTGCCTACGAGGTATATGACGAGAAAGGGCGGTTCCTTGCCGTTTATTACGCAGATTTCCACCCGCGTGACGGCAAGCGCGGCGGCGCGTGGATGAACGACTTCAAGCCCCAATGGATGGAAGGCAACAAGAACATCCGCCCGCACATCGTCAATGTGATGAACTTCACGAGACCGACGGATGACAAGCCTGCGTTGCTGACATATGATGAGGTACGCACTTTCCTGCACGAGTTCGGACACGCACTCCACGGTATGCTCACCCAATGCCAATACGCATCGATGTCAGGTACGAATGTGCCACGCGATTTCGTGGAGCTGCCTTCGCAATTCAACGAGAACTTCATTGACGAGAAGGAGTTTCTCGACACCTTCGCCAAGCACTACAAGACCGGCGATAAGATGCCGCAGGATCTGATTGACCGTATGAAACGCGCGAGCACCTACCATGCCGCCTACGCCTGCGTGCGCCAGCTCAGTTTCGGCTATCTGGATATGGCATGGCATTCGCAGGAGGAGCCGTTCCAAGTCAGCGAGTGCCGGACCGTGCAGGAGGCTGTGGTTGCCTTTGGTAATCAGGCTATGCAACAGGTGGATGTGCTGCCCGTTGTACCTGGCGTGCAGATGGAGGCGGCGTTCACGCATATCTTCTCCGGCGGCTATGCGGCTGGGTACTACTCCTACAAATGGTCCGAACTACTGGATGCCGACGCTTTCTCCGTATTCAAGGAGGCAGCGAAAAAGAATGGCAGCATCTTTGACAAGACCGCTGCCAAACTCTTCCGCAAGAACATCCTTGAGAAAGGAGGAACGGAGAATGCGATGGATCTGTACAAGCGTTTCCGTGGTGGTGAGCCGACCATCAACGCGCTGATGGAGCGCGACGGTATCAAAGCCATCATCATCAAATAAGCACGGAAGAAACCATCTCGATTCAGGTAATTGCTTTTTTGTTTTTTTACCCGATTTAATTACCGTAACTTTGCGGCGTTTTTTAAGTAAGAAAAGACACGGAATCCTATGAGCCTACTTTCTGCCGATTTCCGCAATGGGCACTGTTACGGGATGTTCCCTGTATGCTGTTGTGCGGTTGCCATATTGTTTCTATCCGTTCTCCCCTACTCTCTATATGCGGGGAATGTCACGCCCGCCAAAGACCTTCCCGCATACTATTCGTCGGTGAACAACCAGTCGGGATTGGAGTTGTTTAAGAAGATTTCCACCATCAGTATCGTCGGGTATCAATCGCTCGGATACGACGGACTTATATCCGCTTATCAAACCACCGATGTCTATCCGAAGGGGCATTCGCGCGCCGGACAGATATGGGATATGTACGGCGAATGCGGTTCGTTCAAGTCGGGTACGTGCGGCAACTACCAGAAGGAATGCGACTGCTGGAATCGCGAGCATTCCATACCGAAGAGCTGGTTCGGCGACAAGAAGAACAATGCCGGTTGCGATATCTTCCACGTCGTTCCTACGGACGGGAAGGTGAACAACGCGCGCGGCAATCTGGATTTCGGGGAAGTGGGAAGCAATGTAACCTATTCGTACAACGGCAACAAAGTGGGCATATCCGTCTCAGCCGTCACCACCGACCGCAAGACCATCGCCACCGTGGCAGGCGGCAAAGCCTCGGCAAGCGGTTTGAAAGTGTATGAGCCGCTGGACGAATACAAGGGCGATTTCGCGCGCGGCTATTTCGGCACGCTCGTCCATTGGTACACTTCATACGATTTCACAAGCGGCAACAGCACATTCTCCTGTGTACGTTCGGTTTCTGCGAGCAACTACTTCGGTTTCACCGCCTACGGCGTGGCGCTGCTGATGAAGTGGCACAGGGAAGACCCCGTGTCACAGAAGGAGATTGACCGCAACAACGGCATCCAGCAGACACAGGGCAATCGCAACCCCTTCATTGACTATCCTTATCTCGCGGAGTATATATGGGGCGAGCGGGCAGGCGAACGCGTGGATATGGCGCACCTTATCTCCTCTTCCGATGCACGGTTCTTACCGGGAGAAAGCAGCGGATGGATTGAGGATATTACAGCTATTGAAGAGACCGTAAAAGAACCGAAAGCACAAAAGACACTCATCAACGGGAAGATCTATATCCTGCTTTACGGGCATTACTACAACCTGACCGGGCAAAAAGTCAGCATCAGCGAGTAACCGTCCCTAAATACGCATATACAAAATTAATCATAATACAATCAACAAACTAAACATTTTTCATCATGGCAGAAGAAAAATTGAATCTGTTGGCTGATTTCCCCGCCATCTCCACAAAGGAGTGGAAGGAGAAGATAGTCACTGATTTGAAGGGTGCCGACTTTGACAAGAAACTTGTATGGCGCACCCCGGAAGGCTTCAATGTGCAGCCTTTCTATCGTCAGGAAGACCTCAAAGGTCTGAAAACCACGGTGTCAGCCCCCGGTCAGTTCCCCTACGTGCGCGGCACGAAGGAGAGCGACAACGAATGGGCTATCCGTCAGAACATCTGCGCCTGCGACAATGCGCGCAAGGCGAACAAGAAAGCCCTCGAAGTGCTGAACAAGGGCATCACCTCGCTCGGGTTCTGCCTGGACGCAGAGAAACTCAACTACCGCTTCATCAAGAACTTGCTGCAGGACATCGACGCGCGCGCCGTGGTGATCAACTTCACCGTCTGCGCCTGCAAAGCCCCCGAACTGGCAAACATCCTCGTCCGCTACTACGGACGCATGGGTTACGACCTGAAGTCGGTCTATGGCTCCATCAACGTGGACCCCATACGAAACATGCTGCTTAAGGGCAAGGATATGAGCCGCGAACAGGTGACGGAGAAACTGGTTGCCACAGTGAAAGCCGCCAAACGCCTTGTCAACTACCGCGTTGTGGGCGTTAACAGCGTCATCATCAACAACTCCGGCGCGTACTGCGCACAGGAACTCGCCTACGCCCTCGCATGGGGTGCCGAGTACATGACCATGATGACAGAGGCAGGCGTAGCCAACTACGAGGCAGCCCGCAACATCCGCTTCAACATGGGCATAGGCGGCAACTACTTCATGGAGATTGCCAA
>DBVX01000025.1:22999-23144 GCA_002308815.1 Bacteroidales bacterium UBA1253 | reverse complement strand
TACCGCCGTCTGCCCATCCTGGACGCTATCAAAGAAAAGACAGGCAGGGATGCGGAGCGGATGACCGAGGACGAGTTGCGCGTGTTTGCCAAGTCATTGGGCGTGGAAGGCACGGAGAAGATGGGCAAGGGCAAACTCATTGACG
>DBVX01000025.1:20689-22971 GCA_002308815.1 Bacteroidales bacterium UBA1253 | reverse complement strand
CCCGTGGAGATGTCGCCTCTGACCAAGATGCACCGCACCAAAGCGGGTCTGACCGAGCGTTTTGAGCTGATGGTCAACGGCAAGGAACTTGCCAACGCCTACAGCGAGCTGAACGACCCTATCGACCAGTACGAACGGTTCGTAGAGCAGATGAAACTGGCGGACAAGGGTGACGACGAGGCGATGGTCATTGATCACGACTTCATGCGCGCCCTCGAATACGGTATGCCTCCGACCTCAGGTATAGGTATAGGCATAGACCGTCTGACAATGCTGATGACAGGCCAGCAGAGCATACAGGAAGTGCTGCTCTTCCCGACCATGAAACCCGAAGCCGACTGACACTATGGAAAAACGACATATAGCGATAGTGGGCAACGGCAGCTGGGCCACCGCATTAGCAAAGATTGTTCTTCACAACGAAGACAAAATCAACTGGTTCATTCGCCGTCAGGAGGCGATAGACGAGTTCGTCAAGACGGGCAAGAATCCCGGATACCTGACACAGACGCATTTTGACGTGAACCGCATACAGTTCACCTCGGACATCAATGAGGTGATAGCCGCCTCGGATGTGCTGATAATAGCCATTCCGTCTCCCTATCTGAAGACCACCCTGAACAAGGTTCGCCGGTCGCTGAGAAGAAAGACGGTGATTTCTGCCGTCAAGGGAATGATAATCGAGGATAACGTGACCGTTACCGACTATTTCCATTTTCATTTCCTCATCCCCGATGAGCAGCTGGCAGTCATAGCCGGTCCGTGCCATGCTGAGGAGATTGCATTGGAGCGTCAGAGCTACCTGACCATCGGTTCGACCTCAATAGAAACCGCCACCAAAGCCGCCGCCATCTTCCACACACCATACGTCCACACCACCAAAAGCGACGATGTGGAGGGTCTGGAGTACTCGTCGGTGATGAAGAACATCTACTCGATAGCCTCCGGTCTGTGCCACAGTCTGCGCTACGGCGACAACTTTCAGGCGGTGCTCATTTCCAACGCCGTACAGGAAATCCAGCGGTTCGTGGCGGCGAACAACGGTATGCCCATCAATATCGATGCGTCGGGCTATCTCGGCGACGTGCTGGTGACATCCTACTCCAAGTTCTCCCGCAACCGCCAGTTCGGTCAGATGATCGGCATGGGCTACTCGGTGCGCGCGGCGCAGATAGAGATGGAGATGGTGGCGGAAGGCTATTACGGCACCCGTTGCATCCACGAGGTGAACAAGAAACAGCATGTCAGTCTGCCTATTGTGGATGCCGTCTATGACATATTGTACAATTTCCAGTCACCGTCACTGGTAATCAAGGAACTCACACAAAAACTCAAATAACCCCTACTATGAAAGATATCCGCTTTACGTATTCGTATGCGTCGGACGAAAAGACGCTGCTCACATATAAAGACGAAACACTGTCAGCTCTGCGCACCCTGACTGAAGGAAAGGGTGCTGGCAACGACTTTCTGGGCTGGCTCAGTCTGCCCAAAGACATCCGCAAACAAGTCGATGCCATCCGGCAGACTGCTGACCGTCTTCGCCGCGAATGTGAGATAATTGTATGTGTCGGCATAGGCGGCTCGTACCTCGGTGCCAAAGCCGTGATTGACGCATTACAACCGTCATTCGCATGGCTGGAAGACCACAGACCGCAGATTGTCTATGCGGGCAACAACATCAGCGAGGACTACCTTTACGAACTACAGGAGTTGCTGCGCGGCAGGAATTTCGGCATCATCTGCATCTCCAAGTCCGGAACGACCACCGAACCGGCACTGGCATTCCGTCTGCTTAAGATGCAGTTGGAAGAGCAGGCTGGCAAGGAAACCGCGCGAGGACGTATCGTCTGCATCACCGATGCAAAACGCGGCGCGCTGCGTACCCTTGCCACGCAAGAAGGTTACGACACTTTTGTCATTGAGGACAACATCGGAGGACGCTTCTCTGTACTCAGTCCGGTCGGTCTGCTGCCCATCGCCTGTGCGGGATTGGACATCAACGCCATACTGGACGGAGCGGAAAGGATGATGGACATCTGCACCACAGCGGACTTTGACACCAACCCCGCCCTACTCTACGCTGCCGCACGCAACCATCTCTACCGGCAAGGCAAGAAAGTGGAACTATTGGTCAATTACCATCCCAAACTGCACTATGTCAGCGAATGGTGGAAACAACTTTTTGGAGAGAGCGAAGGCAAGGACAACAAGGGCATCTTCCCCGCTGCGGTGGATTTCACCACCGACCTCCACTCTATGGGACAGTGGATTCAGGAAGG
>DBVX01000025.1:20032-20597 GCA_002308815.1 Bacteroidales bacterium UBA1253 | reverse complement strand
CGTGTGGACGAGGTGAACAAGATGGCGGAACTGGGAACACGTCTGGCGCATACGGACGGCGGCGTACCCAATCTGCTGGTTGAAATGCCCGTACTCAATGAATACGCCCTCGGCGAACTGATAGCATTTTTTGAAGCGGCTTGTGGTGTTTCGGGATATATACTGATGGTCAACCCGTTCAACCAGCCCGGTGTNNACAAGAAGAACATGTTCGCACTGCTCCATAAGCCCGGTTACGAAGAGGCGACGTCAGCCATCGAGAAACGAATAGCGGCAGAAGGATGAGACCACTGCTGGAAAACAAAACCGCGCTGATTACGGGTGCAGCGCGCGGTATCGGCAAGGCTGTCGCCCTGCGCTTCGCGCAGGAAGGGTGTCAGGTCGCGTTTACTGTCCGGGCCATCAACGAAAAGGCGGAGGCTGTACGGCGGGAGATCGAGTCCTACGGTGTTATGTGTCATGCATACGAAAGCAACGCGGCGGATTTCCAACTGGCTCACCGTGTGGTTGATCAGGTAATCAAAGACTTCGGACAGATTGACATACTGGTGAACAACGCCGGCAT
>DBVX01000025.1:19843-20024 GCA_002308815.1 Bacteroidales bacterium UBA1253 | reverse complement strand
TGCGTATGACCGAAGAGCAATGGGATGCTGTGGTGAACGTCAATCTCAAATCGGCGTTCAACTATATCCATGCCGTGTCGCCATATATGATGCGCCAACGCAGCGGTTCCATCATCTCCATGTCATCCATTGTGGGTATTTACGGCAATGCCGGTCAGGCGAATTACGCCGCGTCCAAAGC
>DBVX01000025.1:0-19803 GCA_002308815.1 Bacteroidales bacterium UBA1253 | reverse complement strand
AACGCCATCGCACCCGGATTCGTCCTCACCGATATGACCGCCAGCCTGCCCCAAGCCACCCTCGACAGTTTTGTCAGCCGTATCCCGATGCGGCGCGGCGGCACACCGGAAGAGATTGCCAACGTGGCTCTCTTCCTCGCCAGCGATATGTCGTCCTACGTCAGCGGACAGACCATTCAGGTGACGGGAGCGATGTAGGATTAAGTTGAGAGTTGAAAGTTGAAAAAAGTTATCAAGTTATAAGTTTATAGTTAAAAGTTTACAGATATGAAGAACATGAAACTGCGTCTTATTGTGATGAACTTCCTCGAATTCGCCGTCTGGGGAGCGTATCTGACGAGTATGGGACGCTATCTGGCGGAGCACGGACTGGCAAGTCATATCGGCTGGTTCTACTCCGTTCAAGGAATTGTCAGCCTTCTGATGCCCGCGCTGATGGGTATCGTCGCCGACCGCTGGATTCCGGCGCAGAAATTGCTGGCATTATGCCACGCTTGGGCGGGAGCGTTCATGATTTCCGCCGGTTTTTATGGCGTATTCACCGGCACCGGAGTGCAGTTCCCGCTTCTGTTTACGCTCTACACATGTTCTGTGGCTTTCTTTATGCCTACTATCGCGTTGAGCAACTCGGTGGCATACATATCGTTAGGAAAGGCGGGGCTGGACACGGTGCGCGACTTTCCTCCCATCCGCGTGCTCGGAACGGTCGGATTTATCGTCACGATGTGGGCGGTCGATCTGTTGGGATTCCAGAATTCTCCTTTACAATTCACAGTCAGCGGATGCTTGAGCCTTGTTCTTGCGCTCTACTCTATGACATTACCGGAATGTGAAACGAAAAAGAACGCTGAATCGAAGTCGTTCGTGGAGGCAATGGGTCTACAGGCGTTCAGTCTGTTCAAACAGAAAAAGATGGCAATCTTCTTCATTTTCTCCATGCTGCTTGGTGTCAGTTTGCAGATTACGAACGGTTTTGCCAATCCTTTCTTGGGTTCGTTCAGTGCATTCCCTGAATTTGCCAATACGTTCGGCGTGCGACATTCCAACATACTGATCAGTATATCACAGATTTGCGAAGCCTTGTGTATCCTTTTGATTCCGTTTGTGCTGAAGCGTTTCGGCATCAAGAACGTGATGCTGATGGCGATGTTCGCCTGGGTGTTGCGTTTCGGTCTGTTCGGAGCAGGCGATCCGGGCAAAGGCGTATGGATGTTCGTCTTAAGTTGCATCGTATATGGCTTTGCGTTCGACTTTTTCAATATCAGCGGTTCGCTGTATGTCGATCAACAGACCGACCCTGCATTGCGTTCGTCGGCACAAGGTATCTTTATGATGATGACCAACGGTCTTGGTGCTACCATAGGCACTTTGGCGGCACAAGCTGTTATCAATATGTTTGTATATAATCCTGCCGCAGCAGGTGCTTCGGCATTGGATATCTGGTCCGGCTGGCGCACGTCGTGGTATATCTTCGCGGCATACGCCCTTGTGGTAGCCGTGCTGTTCTGGCTCTGTTTCCCTAAAACGGACAATCCTTCCGAATCCGAGTGAATTTGAACCGTATAGCCACCATCGGGATGTTTGACGGGGTGCATCTGGGACATCAGTTCCTGCTCCGTCAACTTGTTTTGGAGGCGGAACAACGAGGTCTCCAGAGTTTGGTTGTCACGTTCTTTACTCATCCCCGCAACCTGCTTACCGGCAGCACGGAGCGGCTTCTCACCACCCGTGACGAGCGCAGAGCCCTGCTCGAGGCGTGCGGCGCGGAAAAGGTGGTGATGCTCGATTTTGCGGACATACAGCGGCAGACGGCGGAGCAGTTTATGCGTTACTTGCACGAAAGGTACGATGTCACGGTCGTGATGATGGGGTATGACCACCGGTTCGGCAGCGACCGTCTCACCGCTTTTGAAGACTACGTGCAGGCGGGGAAAAAAGCGGGTGTGGAAGTGACGCTGCTGAAAGAAGCCTCATCGTCCGCCCTTTCTGACAGTGGCAATACGGAGGACGCTTTTTCGCCGGACAAGTCCTGCCCCATCTCCTCTTCCCGCATCCGCAAGGCACTGCAGAACGGATATGTGGAGGCCGCCAATGAAATGCTCGGGCGCGAATACTCGCTCTTCGGCAAAGTCGTGCACGGCAAAGGTTTAGGTACACGGTTAGGTTTCCCGACCGCAAACATATCGCTCTCCGACCCCGACAAACTGCTTCCGAAAGACGGGGTGTATGCCGTCCGGACAGAAATCAGCGGCACGGTCTATCGCGCCGTGATGAACGTGGGTACCAACCCGACCGTGCAGGACAGGGATGAGCCGCGCACCTATATCGAGGTGCATATCATAGGGTTTGAGGGCAACCTCTACAACCAGTTGCTGCGGGTGGAGATTCTCCACCACATACGCAACGAGCAGCGTTTTGAATCGCTTGACGCACTCCGGCATCAGATAGAAAAAGATATCCTCCTTTGCATGGAGAACTGATACGATTGATTCATGTTCCCGCTTCTTGGCAAAAATATCGAGGAATTGCAGGCGGTTGCCGTTGGTGCGGGACTGCCCCGCTATACGGGAAAGCAGTTGGCGGAATGGCTGTATAGGAAGCGTGCGGAGTCGTTTGAAGAGATGACGAACATCTCCATTAAAGGGCGGCAAACGCTTGCGAACGGCCTTATAACCGGAAGAACAAAGCCCGTCGCAGCGGTTGAGTCGGAAGACGGTACGCGCAAGTTCCTGTTCCAAGTCGGAAAAGAATACGTGGAAACAGTGCTGATTCCGGAGGAGGAAAGGAACACACTTTGCATCAGCACGCAGGCGGGATGCCGTATGCGCTGCGCTTTCTGCATGACCGGCACATTGGGTTTCCGCAAGCACTTGACGGCGGCGGAGATGCTCAACCAGATACTGACGATTGACGGGATGACGGACGGCAGACTGACCAATCTGGTGCTGATGGGCGAGGGCGAACCGATGGACAACTTGGACGAGGTGCTGCATATGCTGGACGTACTCACTTCCGACTGGGGCTACGGCTGGTCGCCCAAGCGCATCACGGTAAGCAGCGTAGGCGTGATGCCCGGGCTGGCACGGTTCTTGCAAGAGTCGGATTGTCACGTGGCGATTTCGCTGCACAATCCCTTCCACGAGGAGCGGGCGGCAATCATGCCGACGGAGAAAGCATACCCTATCGCGGAGACTGTCAAAGAGTTGCGCAAGTACGATTTCGCCCACCAGCGACGGTTGAGTTTCGAGTATATCTGCTGGGGCGGTATGAACGACACGCCGCGTCACGCCAATGAGCTAGTACGGTTGTTGCGAGGACTGCCCTGCCGCGTGAACCTGATCCGTTTCCACGAGGGTGCTGAACAACTCAACGGACAGCATTTCCCCTCATCGGACGAGAAACAGATGGTGTGGCTGCGCGACTACCTTACCGAAAAGGGTATAACGACCACCATCCGCCGAAGCCGTGGCGAGGACATACAGGCCGCCTGCGGAATGTTGGTCAACGCACTAAAAGACAAGTAAAACACATTTAATATGAATATACTGACAACTAACGAACGGAATCAACAGATAGCCGATATGCGGCAGTACGACGAGCCTATGCCCGCCATAGGAATCTTTTGGTATGATACGGCAGAGAGAGATTTTTTCGGCGTTTACAAGAAGGAGCTGACCCCCAAGATGGTGGAGGATGCTGCGGAGAAAGGTCTGCCTTTCATCAATTATCCCCGCCTACACCGTCAGATATGGAAAGAGCAGTATTTCCGTGCGGTAGCACAGCATAAGCCTACCAAGTTCAAAGGCGATTACACACAGATTCCGCGCGGTCGTGTGGCATGGAATATAGACAAGTTCATCGTACTGATCGGCAAATGGGCTGAACCCATCCAAGAAGAACTGACTCAATTGATAGACAAGTATTTTGCTCTGCCATACTTTGAGTTTGTATATGACGAGCATTGGGATTTGGGACACGGTTGGTCGGGCGATTTATAACAATGTAATGAAGTACCTGCATATTTATATCTCATTGGTATTGCTTTGGGCGGGTGGCTGGATGCCGTGCCGCGCGCAACTGAACACCGACCGCATAACCGCCATCGGCCGCAACGCGCTCTACTTCGAGGACTATGTGCTCTCCATCCAATACTTCAACCAGGTCATCAAGCTCAAGCCCTATCTCGCCGAGCCTTTCCTGCTTCGTGCGATAGCCAAGATTCAGTTGCAGGACTACACGGGCGCGCTCGGCGACTGCAATTCCTCCATCGAGCGCAATCCCTTCCACCCGGGAGCGTTCTACACACGCGGGTATGTCTATCGCCAAATGGGCGAATACCTGAAGGCCGAACAGGATTTCACGCAGGCGCTTGTCTTCTCTCCCGACAACAAGAGTTATCTGATGCTGCGCGCCGATGTGCTGTCCCAGCAGCAGAAATGGGAGGAGGCGCTGCGGGATATGGATTACCTGCTCGGTCGTGAGCCGACTTCGCCCGCATTCCTCTTTGAGAAGGGCGTTATCTGTCTGAACAGGAAGGACACCGCCTGCGCGTATGACTGTCTGTCGCAGAATGTGCGCTACGATTCGCAGAATGCCGCCGCGTGGTCGGCTCTCGGTTTGGTGGACATTTACCTTGACCGTGACTCGGCGGCGATGGCGGATCTGACTCGCGCCATCGACCTTGGATCCAAGTGGGCGGGCGACTATATCAACCGGGGCATCCTCTGCTACCGTCAGCATAATTATCGCGGTGCGCTGTCGGATTACGACGAGGCGGTACGACTGGCTCCTGAAGATGCTTCCTGTTACTACAACCGGGGGGTGTTGCGCGCCGAAGTGGGCGACTACAACCGTGCGCTGGAGGACTTGGAAAAGGCTATTGACCTGCGTCCCGAAGACACAGAGATGCGCTACCAGCGGAGCGTGGTGCTGATGGAACTGGGACAATGGCAACCGGCAGTAAGCGATCTGGACACAATGATAGCGGTCTATCCGTACTTCCTGCCGTCCTATTATCTCGCGGCGCAGGCAAAGACGGCTCTCGGCGAGAAGAAAGCCGCTTACGACTACCGCAAGACCGCATACGAACTGGAGCAGAAGAAGGACAGTCTGATGGCTTTGTCCACAGATTCGCTGAACACACCCAATACGGATGTGCATCTGGCGAAGGCATCCCCCGACCGGCGCAACCGCCGCAAGGAGTTCTCCGCCCGCACGGCACAGAACGGCGAAGAGCAACAAGACAAAACAACCGCCTACTCTTCGCAGACACGCGGAGCCGTCCAGAAACGGTACGCGGATGTGGTTAATGAGCAGAATATCATCCTATCATACTATATAACGCAGCAGTCAATGCGCCGGACGAACTACTCGCACGCCTCGCTGGACCGCTTCAACCGCAAGAAGGTGTTACCATCTTCGTTGCACGCCACCAGTCAGGAACTGACCCTCACAGCGGATATGGTGAACGGCCACTTCGAGCAAATCACACAACTGAGCCGCCGGCTGGACACGAACCAAGACCCATATCTGTATTTCTCCCGCGCAGTGGAGTTCGCCCTCGTGCAGGACTATGCCTCCGCCATTGACGACTGCACCCGCGCACTGACCATCCTCCAGACGCAGAAAGATGACAACGCCGTGACTGTCATCACCTTCTGCCGCGCCAACTGGCGGTACAAGTTGTTGGAATACCGCATCGCAAGCGGCGAGACACAGACGGAGTACAAGGGTCAGGCGGCGGCAGGCAAGGCGGAGATGGACTTCGACATCATGCTGCGCGACTACGATTATGTGATCCGTCTTCAGCCCGATTTTGCCTTCGCCTACTACAACATGGCGAACATCCTATGCCAGCAGAAGGACTTTGATGCCGCCATCCGCCACTACACACAGGCTATTGACTGCGATGCGGACTTTGCGGAAGCGTATTTCAACAGGGGGCTTACCTACATCTATACCGACCGAGTGGAGGAAGGTATCGCCGATTTGAGCAAGGCGGGCGAACTGGGTATCTATCAGGCGTATAATCTGATAACCCGTTTCCAATAGAATGTCCTTGTATATGAATACGCTGTCACATAGAATCCATCGCCGGTTTGTTGTTTCTCTTTTCGTTGTCATCCTTCCCTGCCTTCTTCACGCCCAATTGCTGTACGAGATTTCCGGCAATGGCGTGAAAGCCAAGTCCTATCTGCTGGCGACCTATCCGTTGGTCAACCGCACATTCCTTGACACTATCCCCAATGTTTTCACCATCTTCTCGCGCTGCGACAAGGTGATTACAGAGTTTGCAGTAGAGGACTACGAAGCTATCTCTGCTCTTCGAAAGGCGGCACTCCTGCCCGACTCAACAGTATTGAAAGGATACTACAATCAAGATGACTATCAAACTGTCAGCAACGCGCTTATACTGACATTAGGTATGTCTGTTGAGCAGTTGAGCCGTATGAAACCCTCGTACCTGACCGAGTTGTACCGTATGGCTCTGATGAAGCAGTATCTCGGTTTTGACGAGGAGCGCAGTATGGGTTCCTTCTTCGAGCAGGTGGCGCAGCAGACGAAGATACCGGTCATCGGACTGGATGACTTGGGCGAGACGCTCTATATGACTTTTGACCGCGAACCGTTTGAGTACCAGTGCGGCGAATTGCTTCAGATTGTCCGTTATCCCGAACGTGAGGTGCAGTTGGAGCGTTCGCTCCGCAGCAGTTACCTCCGGGGAAGTTTGGGCGATATGGCTTTTGCGATAGAGAGTCCGGACAACCGCTCCACCCTCTCCTACTCCGACTACGCCGTCTATGCAAAACGCAATTTACAATGGGTCAAACGTTTGCATCCATACCTGAAAGAAGGGAAGGCTTTTGTCACGCTCAATGCCGTCTGCCTCGGCGGCGACAAGGGGTTGATTGCCCTCCTGCGTAAGGAGGGCTACCACGTCAGACGGGTGAATAAATGAACGCAGCCGCAAACATACGAAAAATGGCGAAAAAGTGAAAAAAGTTTTGACGGTTTGGAAAAACACCGTACTTTTGCAGCCGCTTTCGGAAGTTTTTAGTGTTTCATACGTACATTATTGCACTAATTCCTCAGGAAGTCATTGCCTAATCGTATATCGGTAGTACATCAGATTTTGGTTCTGAGGGGCGAGGTTCGATTCCTCGTTAGGCAACAAAAACAGTGTGATGGGATAAGGACAGCCTTTGCACGACCTTTTTTTTCTGTCCTATATTGAGTAACACAATACAAACAGTATGAAAACATTTGAACTGGCGGGCGAAGTCCGCACCGAAACCGGCAAGAAGGCAGCCTCCCTGCTGCGCAAACAGAACCTGATTCCCTGCAACCTCTACGGACTGGGTGAAAACGTGATGTTCACCGTCAAGAGCGATGATGTACGCAAACTCATCTACACCCCCGACACGATGGCTGTAGTGCTGACCATTGGCGGCAAGAAGCATACGGCTGTGGTCAAGGAACTGCAGTTCCACCCCATCAGCGACAATGTCCTCCATATCGATTTCCTCGAGGTGAACGAGCAGAAGCCCGTCACCGTGGAGATACCCGTGCAACTGGAAGGTCATGCCGAAGGTGTGAAAGCCGGCGGTAAGCTGAGTCTTGACATGCGCAAACTGAAAGTGAACGGCATCTATACCCAAATTCCCGACCGCATCGTGGTGGATGTTACCACCCTCGGACTTGGCAAGAAGATTGCCGTTGGCGACATACAGATGGAAGGTCTGCGCTTCATGAACCCGAAGGATGCCTGCGTGGCACAAGTGAAGGCCACACGCGCCAGCGCAGCGGCTGCCGCTGAATAATAACGCTCAACCTCACGGTTGACCAACCGGACAAAACGATGAAATACCTGATTGTCGGGCTCGGCAACATCGGCGACGAGTACCGTAACACCCGGCACAACATAGGATTCAAGATGTTGGACGCTTTCGCCGAAGCGTCCAACGTTGTATTTGAGGACCGCCGTTACGGGATGGTGGGGCGGTGCCGTGTGAAGAACGCAGAACTCGTCCTGCTCAAACCATCCACCTTTATGAATCTGAGCGGCAACGCCGTGCGTTACTGGATGGGTGAGGAGAAGATTCCGCTGGAGAATATGCTCGTGCTGGTGGACGATCTGAACCTTCCATTCGGAACGATACGCATCCGTATGCAAGGCTCAGCGGGTGGACACAACGGACTCAAACACATTGAGCAAGTATTAGGTACGAACGCTTACGCGCGCGTGCGGTTCGGCATTGGCAACGACTACCCCAAAGGCGCGCAGATGAACTTCGTACTCGGCGAATGGACCGAGGACGAAGAGAAACAACTTCCCGACCGGCTGAAAATCACTACGGAGATCATCCCCTCTTTCTGCCTGCAGGGTATCGAACGGACGATGAACCTTTTTAACAAGAAATGAATAGGGTAAAACGTTATTGGAATCATCCGTGGACGGTGGCGGTGTGCAACTGGCTGCTGATGATGGTTGTGTTTATGGCGATGCGCCTGTTCTACTATTGGGTGAACAGGGACATGCACCCCGATGTGAGCGGCGCGCATCTATGGGAGATGTGCCTCGGCGGCATCCGTTTCGACATGACCGCCCTGCTCTATCTGAACAGCGTGTATCTGCTGCTGATGCTGCTACCCCTTCCGTGGCAGTGGCGGACGAACAGGAGATACCAATGCACAGCCTTGTGGTTCTACATTGTTCCCAATCTCATAGGACTGTTTGCCAATGCGGTTGATACGGTGTACGTGCGCTTCTCGGGCCGCCGCACCACAATGGCTTTCTTCACGGAGTTTGAGAACGACGGCAACCTCGCCTCCATCTTCTTCACATCGATGGTGCAGTATTGGTATGTGTCGCTGTTCACCGTCACTCTTGTCATTCTGCTGCTGTCATGTGTGCGCTCACCCTATACAAAAAAGCAGGCAACAGGCAACGAGGGGAACACCGACGGCATCCGGAACGGATGGCTGTACTACGTCCGGGAGACGGCGCTGCTGTGCGTGAGCGTCTATTTTACCGTCATCGGCATACGCGGCGGCTTCGGTGCATTCACCCGACCTATCACATTGAGCAATGCGCTGCAATACACCAATCGACCGACGGAAACGAACATTGTGCTCAATACGCCTTTCTGCCTGATGCGGTCGTTGGAGGGGAGCGTGTATCACAATCCCGGATATTTTTCGGAAGAGGAGTTGGAGGGGATATATACACCTGTTCACAATGCAGGATTGGTGTTGCCGCACCCGGGGACGGATACGTACCCTGTGGGGAAGGACATGAATGTGGTGGTGTTCATATTAGAGAGTTTTGCCAAGGAGCATTTCGGGTTCTATAATCAGGATTTGGACAACGGAACTTATACGGGATACACGCCTTTTCTGGACTCACTGCTGGCACACAGCGTGACGTTTGTTCATTCGTTTGCAACAGGCAGAAAATCCATTGACGCAATGCCGAGCGTGCTGGCTTCCATTCCCCGCTTCGGTTCACCGTATATACTGACTCCCTACGCAACCAATTCGATCAATTCGTTAGCATCGTGCCTTGAAAAAAAAGGATATCAGACAGGGTTCTTCCACGGTGCGCCCAACGGTTCGATGGGCTTTCAAGCTTTTGCGCGTTGCTGCGGATTCAATTCCTACTACGGTAAGGATGAGTACGATAACAATGATGATTATGACGGCTATTGGGCTATTTGGGACGAGGAGTTCCTGCAATTCTATGCTCGCACAATGAGCGGGATGCACGAACCTTTCATGACCGCCGTCTTCACCGCCTCCTCTCACCATCCTTTCCAAGTTCCGAAGCGGTATGAGGGCGTTTTTCCCGAAGGACCGTCCCCGCTCCACCACTGCATCGGCTATACGGACAACGCATTACGGAAGATATTTGACTATGCGAAGGCGCAGCCGTGGTACTCAAACACTCTTTTCGTCATCACCGCCGATCATACCAATGAACTGATGCACGCGGAGTATCAGAACGACAAGGGGGTGTATGAGGTGCCGATCATTTTCTATTCGCCGATGTGGAATGAGGGACGTGTGGACAGCACAACCGCCGTCTCGCAGGCGGACATCATGCCCTCCATTCTCGGATCGCTGGGGTATGACAATCCGTATATCGCTTTCGGCGAAGATGTGCTGACGCAAAGGAATGAGCACAAGTACGTGGTAAACTACAACGAACCCATATACCAGTGCTTCTCGGACAGTATGCTTCTTCAGTTCGACGGACAACGCCCCACCCGGTTGTATTGTTATACACGTGACCGGATGCTGCGACACGATTTGTTGCCAGAACGCGGGAACAACGATGAGACACAGCGTATGCTGCGGTATATGAAAGCATATATCCAGCAGTACTATACACGAATGATTACCAATCAGCTAACAGTGGAATAATGATTGACACACGCCCCCTGCCCCCTCTAACTTAGAGGGGGAGTGCCAAGCATACTATAGACATACCAATTTCTTTCAACTTTCAACTTTCAACTTAACAATGGAAGTCCGTGTCGATAAATACCTGTTCGCGATGCGCCTGTACAAGACGCGCTCGATAGCCGCCGATGCCTGCAAGAAAGGCCGCGTGACGATGAACGGTGTGCCGCTCAAACCCTCACGCACGTTTGCCGTCGGCAATAAGTTCTCGGTGCGGAAAGGACCGATTACCTATACGTTTGAAGTACTGCGTCTGAGTGAGAACCGCCTGGGAGCCAAACTCGTACCCGACTACCTGCGCGACATCACCCCGCCCGACCAGCTCGAACTGCTCGAACTGGCGCGGCTGTCCGCACAGGCGAACCGCGACCGCGGGACAGGCAGACCCACCAAGAAAGACCGCCGCGACATCGAGCAGTTTATCAGTGATGACTACGATTCATTCCTTGACGAATGGGATGAGGAAGAATAAATAAAAAAGGCACACATTAATAATAATCCGAGAGAGATGAAATCGAAACGCGAGAACATAGCCGAATACATTCTATACCTTTGGCAGTTGGAGGATTACCTGCGCGCCTTTCCCGAGCAGGCTAACGATAGTGCGGAATTGGACGAGATACTGCGTATGATGCACGAGGAGGGCGTGATGCAGGGCGGACATATCCAATTAGCGCAAATCGCTCTCGGCGAAATGGAGGACCTTCACGACGAACTGCTCGCCACCGAGGCACCCTACCGTGCCGTCATTCAGCACATCGAGCCGTCGCTCAATCTGCTGAAAGCCAAAACCAACCGTCCGGAAATGTCAGACGTGGAAGCGTGCCTCACCCTGCTCTATCAGGTGATGATGCTACGCCTTCAGAAAAAACCAATCAGCGAAGCCACCGAAGTGACGCTCAAGGATGCCACCCAATTGCTCCGATTTTTGAGCAAGACCTATTACGACGGCTTATCTTCTGCTTTTTGACGGGTTGGAAGTGGCGGACGACTCGCGCTTGGAATTGCGTGTGGGGGATTGAGAGGACAAGCGTGTGGCAGTGGTCTGGCTGTGCTCCGACACGTTGCTTTTTATTGACTGTTGCCCGCTGGCACGGTCGGTTTTCATTGTTGTAGTCACTTTCCGCTTGGATGTGGCGGTCGGATCTGCCGTTGTGGTGGTGGTAACCGTCTTGGTTTGAACAGGCGATACCTGCACGCGGGTGTTGGTGGTAATCTGCCTGTCGCCGTCCACCAACCGGGTTGTGGAAGTGGTGCGTGTCTTATTGCCGGATGTGCGCGAAGTGGTCGTTGTGGTACTGTTGGCGGTCCGGCTCGTGGTGGTCACTTTCCCGCGTATATTGGTGTTGGTGCCGGCATTGGTGTTTGTGGTTGCACTTGCTCTGGTTCCGGTGCGCTGTGTGGACGAAGCAGTGGCATCATTTCGGGTCGTATTATTGGTCGAACTTGCCCGGGTGCCGGATGTGGAGCCGGAAGACTTGCCGCGCGAGGAAATGGTGCGGGTGGAACTGATGTCTCGGGTGCCGGACAACTGCCTTGCATTGGTGGCGCGGTTGCCGTCGGGAATGCTCGTCAAGCGGGCGGAGAAAGACTGGTCGGGGTACATACGGTCGTAGTCATTGCGCCGATAGGTCTGATATACAGTCTGGTAACTGTTGTAGTGGTAGGTCGCGGCGTATCCGAAATCGGAGCAGTAGTAGTGGTTGGTGATGTAAATGTCAATGTGCGAATAGTAGGTCTGCTGCGGTTTGGGCGCCCAGTGCTGATGACGGGAGGGATAGTGGTTCCAGTGGTAGGGCGATGACCAGACCTTGTAGCCCCCGCCCCATTGGGAGTAGATGGCGGGACGGCTGACAAACTTGGGTTCGATGATGTAATTGGCGCCGTAGAAATACGGATTGCCTACAATCTGGGTGTAGTAGTTGTTTTCCACCACTATCGTCGCCACATCCTGACAGGCGTTCATGGCATACACGTCCTGGATGATGATGATGTGGGTGCCGTTGTGAATCTGCTCGACCACGCGGAGGTAATCCACATACCCGTCCCTGTTCAGGTCGAGATTGCAGATCTGGCGCGAGTAGTCGTTGAGGAACCATTCAAACTCCTCCAGAGTGCGCGCCTCGGCAAAAGCGATGGCGACAGCCTGAAGGTCAAGATTGTAACTCAGATCCGACGTGGCGTTGACATACACGGTTTTGGTCTGGTTCACCACCGTGGCGGTTGCCGGAGCGGGAGCGGAAGCCGGCTGCTTGACGACAACGGTGGCAGGCTGTTTGCTGACAACCGGAGTGGTGATGATACATGCCTGCAGACCGAAGGCTATGGCAACAAGAAAAAGCAGGTTCTTTTTCATATTTCGTATGGGTATTGGTTTCAGTTGTCCGTACGGCTCGACCGTATCGGCGGCAAAGATACAAAATGTTATCTGTTTTTCGCCAATTTTGTATAATTTTGCCGCATATTTTATGCTTTATGCATCGATACGTGAAAAAACGGCCTTTCCATTCGCAAAAACGGAATAAAAAGCCGTACTTTGCACGCCCGAATGGGAACATTGATGACAAGTGATGACAAAGACAAAACACGATGGCGGCGATAAATGACCTGATAGCGCAGATACAGGACGACAGCCTCCGGCAACAGATTGAGGCGGAACTGCGGCGCGTGATGAAGCACAAGCGGTTTGGACTGGTGTTTGAAGACCATCTGCCCGAAGGAGTGAACGAAGGACCCGTCTATCCGGGGTTGGAAATGGTGGATTGGGTACAACACACTCCCTTGCACTCCCCCTCCCCGCAAGCGGGGAGGGGGTCAGGGGGCGGGGAAAAAAACTGGCACGCGCTCATAGAGGCGGACAATTATTACGCCTTGCAACTGCTCGCCTACCTTTATCCGGGCAAGGTCGATTGCATCTATATCGACCCGCCGTACAACACCGGCGCACGCGACTGGAAATACAACAACGACTATGTGGACTCGTCCGACCAATACCGCCACAGCAAATGGCTCTCAATGATGAAACGCCGTCTGCTGCTTGCCAAACGGCTGCTTAATCCCAAAGACTCCGTGCTTATCGTCACCATTGACGAGAAAGAATATCTACACCTTGGCTGCCTCCTCGAAGAACTCTTCCCCGAAGCAAGAATGCAGATGGTGAGCAGTGTGATAAATCCTGCGGGTGTAAGCAGAGGCGGACAATTTGCAAGAACTGATGAATATATTTTCTTTCTAACTTTTGGAAATTGTGTTCCTACACCATTAAAATTAGGTGAGGATTGGAGAGGAAATATAAAAGGCGGGTATAAAGATAAATTAAGATGGAATGGTTTACAACGTTCAGGTACTGATACTTTGCGTGCTGATAGACCTAATATGTTTTACCCTATTTTTGTTGATATAGAGAAAACACATATTGTCGGTGTAGGTGAAAGTATTCCATTGAATGTAGATAGAAAATCCGTTGAAATTCCCGAAGGACAGATTGCAATATGGCCCATATTCCCCGATGGAAATGAAGGGCGTTGGAGATTAGGAAGAGAATCGTTAATTGATTTATTGGATAAACACTATGTTAAACTTGGGCGAGTAATTGGTGATAGAGCATCTATCACATATCTTGCACAAGGGGAACAAGCAAAGGTTGAAAACGGCGATTTTCCTATTGTCGGCTATAATACGGATGGTTCTATCATTGTTGATGAAAGTAATTATGAAGCCTGCTTTATTCCGGGTACTCAATGGTGGATTGCAAGTCATGATGCTACTCAAAAAGGTTCAAAGATACTAAATGATATTATCGGACATCGTTTTACTTTCCCCAAATCCCTATATGCAGTTCATGACGCGATACGGTTTTTCGTCGCCAACAAGCCGGATGCACTGATTGTGGATTTCTTCGCGGGATCGGGTACTACACTTCATGCGGTCAATCTGCTGAACGCGGAGGACGGCGGTCACAGGCGTTGTATCATGGTGACGAACAACGAAGTATCGGTTGAAGAAGCAAAGACACTCACCAAACAAGGATACAAACCCGGTGATGAGGAATGGGAGAAACTGGGTATCGCCCGTTATGTCAATTGGCCGCGGACCGTTTGCTCTATAGAAGGACGCGATGTGAACGGACAACCGCTGAAAGGCGAGTATCTCGGCACAGATCACCGACAAATGAGTGAAGGCTTTGATGCCAACTGCATCTTCTTCCGCTTGAATTTCTTGGATAAAGATAATGTGGCACTTGGCAAGCAGTTCCGCGAGTTACTGCCGTTGTTGTGGATGAAATCCGGCGCAACAGGCACATGCCCGACTTTGGAAGGCGAAGCCGTTCCGGATATGTTGATACTACCTGAAAATGAATTTGCAGTGCTCAACGAAGCAAAAGCCTTTGCCGAGTTTATGCAGCAGGTACAGGAGCACGAAAGTATCCGTGACATCTATTTGATAGTGGATAGTCAGACGATGTTCCGCGAGATGAACCGTGCTCTGCAAGCCGCCCTGCCCTCCAACCGGCGTATCACCACCTGCCAACTGTATAGGGATTATTTGGATAATTTTAGGATCAATGTACCGAGATGAGCCTGCATAGAATGCAGGGGAAATGAACATACGAAAGCGGCAGGGGGAAATCAGGGGGAAATGAACATACAAAAGCGGCAGGAGAAATGAACATACGATGGAAAGAACGAAAGTAAACAAAACAAGCAACTATGACGCATAACGGGCAGGAAAAATGGCATTGGCAGGAGCCAAACACCGCATGGTACGGGATTGGCATTTACCATGTAACGCTGACCGTCACCGGCCGTCAGCCTTTGCTCGGTACGCTCGTCATCCCTGATAATGACCCCAAACAGGCACGGGTGGAATGGTCGGATTTGGGGCGGAAAGTACTGGCGCATCTGCAAGAGTTGCCCAAACGCCGCCCGGAGATACAAATCATAAGTTTCAACCTCATGCCGGATCATTTGCATTCCATCTGGCATGTTACCAAACCAATGCCGGTCAGTATTCTTTCTGTGGTACGTGGTTTTTGGCAAGGTGAAAAGAAAATAGGGCGGGCATACAGTATGTCTGTTTCCCCGCATTCAATGCGGGAGAATGAACATACAGAAACTGCAAACGAACAGGCAAGGCAACGGAATAATGAATATACAGAAACCGCACATACCGAAACATCAAACGAACAGGCTGCACAAGGGGAGAACGATTACACCGCCGACCCGCTTTTCCATACGATGCCGTTTGTGCGGCCGCTGTCACGCAAAGGGCAACTGAATACGATGGTCAACTATCTCATCCTCAATCCACAGAGGCTCGCAACGAAGAAACTCATGCCCGGTTTTTTCCGTGTGCAAGAGGGTATCGTGATCGCAGGGCGCACCTACAGTGGTGTGGGCAATACAGTGTTGCTGCAAGCCGCGCATTACGCGCCCATTCATGTCCGAAGGACGATGACAGACGAGGCGATGCATGGAAACGACAAGCGTCTGCGCGACTATATGAACGGTTGTGTTTTGGCCGCCCGGAAAGGTACTGTGATGGTTTCGCCGTTCATATCCGAGAAAGAGAAAGAGGTGATGACAGTCCTTCTTGCAGAGGAACGTTCTTTCATCTATCTTGCGGATAACGGCTTTCGTGATTACTACAAGCCATCCGCCGGTCTCTTTGATGCCGTAGCAGCAGGGAGGGTTCTCATCCTATCTCCGTGGAAGTACGATCCGTCAAAACGGCACATCAGCCGTGCCGAATGCGTTGCACTGAATGGCATGGCGGAAGAGATTTGCAATTATGTCCATTCTCCCGAATTAAATTCGGGACAAACAAACATACCCCTATAACACCGAATAAAACGGGACAAACAAACATACCCCCATGAAAGACCAACTGATGACTTTCCAGCAACGGGCGGTGGAACGTTTGCGCGACCACTGTGCCGCCGCTCATAACGAATACAGGCAGACCCGCCAGAACCAGGTGGTGTCGTTCACCGCCCCGACGGGCGCGGGCAAAACCATCATCCTGTCCGCCCTCATCGAGGACATCTATTCCGGCACGGACAAGTACGCCGAGCAGCCGGAAGCCGTCTTCGTATGGCTCAGCGACTCGCCCGAACTGAACCTGCAGTCAAAAGAGAAGATAGACAGCCGCGCCGACAAGATACGCCTTGACCAGTGTGTGGTGATAGCCGACGACAGTTTCGACCGCGAGGTGCTTGAGGACGGACATATCTATTTTCTCAACACGCAGAAGCTGAGCCGCACGAGCAACCTCACGCAGCACTCCGACAGCCGCCAGTACACCATCTACGAGACGCTTGCCAACACCATCTCGGAGAAGTCCGACCGGCTGTATTTCATCATCGNNATCGATGAGGCGCATCGCGGTATGCGCGGACAGGAGGCGGGACGAGCCACATCGATCATGCAGCGGTTCATCCTCGGCGAGGAGAAGTTAGGTTTGCCTCCCGTGCCCGTAGTGATAGGTATGTCCGCCACCATACAGCGTTTCGAGCAGTTGGTACGCAACTCCGCCGCCACGCGCCGGCCCGTGAAAGTGTCCGCCGAGGAGGTGCGCGCGTCCGGACTGCTGAAAGACCGCGTGATCATCTACTACCCCAAGGACGCGAGCGAGCGCAATGATATGGCGATCCTGCAAGCCGCCACCGAGGAATGGTTGCGCAAGTGCGAGCATTGGAAGATGTTCTGCGAGAGTCAGCAGCAGTGGCAGATCAATCCCGTGTTTGTGGTGCAAGTGCTCAACGGCACAGGCGGCAGCATCACCGAGACCGACCTTGACGAGTGTCTGCGCCTGATTGAGCAGAAAGCGGGAATGCCGTTTGCCACGGGCGAGGTGGTGCATTGCTTCGGCGATACGAAAAGCGTGATTCAGGTGAACGGATTGGACGTACCCTACGAGGAGCCGTCGAAGATACAGAACAACCGCACAGTGCGTGTCGTGTTCTTCAAGGAGACGCTATCCACGGGCTGGGACTGCCCGCGCGCGGAAACGATGATGTCGTTCCGCCGTTATACGGACGCCACCGCCATCGCGCAGTTGCTCGGCCGCATGGTGCGCACGCCGATGCAGCAACACATACAGACCGACGATGTGCTGAACGAAGTGCAACTGTTCCTACCCTATTTCGACGCGGAGAAAGTGAGTCAGGTGGTGGATGAGTTGCAGAACGCCGAAGGCGGCGAACTGCCGACGGATGTGTATGGCGACGAATGGGAGCGCGGCATCTATACCGTGCTGACCACCAGACCGGCTGTCAGACACACCACAAGACAAGTGAATCTTGAGGGGCAGTTGGAGTTGTTTGGGACGGGTGTTACAGCCACTTCCCCTGAATCAGGGGAGGTGGCACGAAGTGCCGGAGGAGTGTGTCAGGATGCACGGGGAAACACACGCCCCCCTACCCCCTCTAACTTAGAGGGGGAGTCTCAAGTACCCCTTGACCTTGAGTTCGACCTTGACCGCACGGGGATTGTCCGGTTTGTCAACTCACTTGCGCTACGCTCGTATCAGATACGCAACTATCAGACAAACGACAGCCTGCGCTCGCTGTTCGACTTCACCACCTTCCTGCTCATTTCCGGCTTGGATGTGTCGGCACGCGAAAGCGTGACTGATGCCATCGTGGAACGCATACACACCTATATCCAAAGCCTCAAACAGACAGGCGGATACACGGCAGCCAAAGAGCAGGTGCTGCATTTCGAGATGCTCGCCAATGTGTATGACGCTTTCGGCGAGCGGATACGGCGCGAGCCTGTCAGCGGCAATCTGTTCTCGGAGTCGCAGGTCGATCTGGACCGGCAGGTGCGCATCGCCGACCGTCAGTTGCGCGACGAGGAGGTGTCGAAAGCCTACGCCCGCAGATACGGCGACATAGACAACCACATATCGGAGAAAGCCGATGTCATACTCTTTGCAGGCGACGAGGGGCAGATGGCGGATCTGATCCGATGGGCGGAAAAAGAGTTCAACCGGCTGAATGACCAGTACCGCCAGCGAACCACCCGACTGCCGGAAACACTTCAGAACCAATACCGTACTATCGTGCGCAACAGTGCCGAAGTGAGCCATATACCTTTCTGCCTGGGTGAGAACATCTTTTTCACGAACGATACGGAAGGCGATGACTATGACGATCATCTGTTTGTGAGCGAGACCACAGGAACGGTAAGGATCCGCCTCAACGGCTGGGAGAGGCGCGTCATTGCGGAGGAGCGGAAGCGTGCGGATTTCCGTTGCTGGTATCGCAACCCGTCTCGTGGCAAGGACGCGCTGACGCTCTACCATGTCTATAAGGGTGCGCCCAAGCCGTTCTATCCTTATTTTCTGATTGTAAGGCGGGAGAACGGTGACTATGTGTTGGATATACTTGAGCCGCACAACGATGCCTTTGACGATAATGTGAGCAAGGCGAAAGCCCTTGCACAGTATGCGGCAGAACATCCCGCATTGGGGCGCGTGCAACTCATCCGTAAATACAATAATACTACAGGCGAATCACTCAAACGCCTTGACTTCGCCCGTAGCAGCGAACTGAGGCAGCGGGTGATGACCATCTCGCAACCCGACGAACTGGACAACCTGTTCACACAATACGGAGAATAAGATGACTGTCAGACAACGATATGAGAAGGTCCTGACGTGGTTTGCGGCGAATGCGCCCTCCGCCGAATCGGAACTGGTGTACGGCAACCCGTTCGAACTGCTGGTGGCTGTTATGCTGTCGGCGCAATGCACGGACAAGCGCGTCAATCAGGTGACACCAGCCTTGTTTGAAGCCTACCCTACACCGCAGGCAATGGCGCAAGCCACGAAGGAGGATATTCTCCGTCATATCCGCTCGGTCAGTTACCCCAACTCCAAGGCGGAGCATCTTCTCGGTATGGCGCAACGGTTGGTGAGCGGCTACGGCGGTGAGGTGCCCCGCTCATTGGACGAACTGGTCACGCTCCCCGGCGTGGGAAGGAAGACCGCCAATGTGGTGCTTGCCGTGGTATGGAGCGAACCCGCGATGGCGGTCGATACGCATATCTTCCGCGTGAGCGAGCGCATCGGACTGACCACCGGCAGCAGGAACGTGCTGCAGACCGAGCGGCAACTGACACGCCATATACCTGCCGACGTGATTCCCAAAGCGCACCACTGGCTGCTGCTGCACGGNNNNCAGGCGCGCAAGCCCAAATGCGGCGATTGCGGGTTGCAACCGTTATGCCGCTTCTTTCAGCAACATTCGGAATAACGAAACATTGATTTTTCGGCATACCGACATTTCGATATTTCGACTGTCGAATTGCAAAAAAAAAGCACCGCTATGGTGCTTTT
>DBVX01000030.1:2546-14821 GCA_002308815.1 Bacteroidales bacterium UBA1253 | reverse complement strand
GCAGAAGAGCAGGTACATGCCCGACTGTGCGGCTTCGGCGGCCATCTTGCCGGCATCCGCCACACGCACGCACAACTCGCAGGCGCGCTGGTCGATGACCAGACGGCCCGCTTGGAAATCCGCCTTGCGCTCACGGTTGTAGAAGTCCTGGAACGACACGTAGTTCTTGAGCAGCGTGTAGAAGTCGCGCTTCAGGAGGAGCAGGCGGATAAGCGGCTGGTATCGGCCGGTGGCGGCATCGGTGGCGGCTTGGTTGGCGGCGGTTGTCTCTGCCGTCTTTGCCTCGTAGGCGGCGATGGCGGCGGTCATCTCGCGCCAGTCTTTCTCTTCTATTTTCGGCTTCTGTTCGGGGTCGGCTGTGGCAAGCCCCATTTTCTCCAGTTCGGCGGCGCGGAACCATGCGTTGTAGGCGGCTTCGTTCTCGTGGACGGCGGCGATGAGGTCGGCTGCGTAGGGTGCCTCCGGCATGGGTTGCTGCTCGACGGCTATCGCTGCGGANNAGACGGCGGCACGGACATCCGCAAGGGTGACGGTCTCTTTGCCGCCTGCCACCTGACGGGCGGTTTCCAGCATCTGTTTCGCTTCCTCGTTCTCCTCATTGAAGTCCGCAAGGCGCATCTCGTCTTTCTCTTCCAATAGGATGTCGGGATTCCTGACGATGCCGCACAGCCGGTCGGCGGCGCCGACAACCTCGTCAAGGCGGATATGGCCGTCGTTGTCCGTGTCTATCAGGCTGAGCGATTCGTTACTGATTTCCAGACCGGTGGTCGGGCAGGACAGCACCGTCCACATCTTTTCGTCCAGTTCGCGCAGGTGGCGGAGGTCTTCGCCCTTGGCAATATGCACGCGGGTGTTGCCGCCGATGGTGGTGAATGTGAAATTGTACATTGTGATATGGTTTATATTTGGTTTATTTTCGTTCTTTGAGGAAGTGCAGTCTCACCCGCAGCAGGGTGTAGGCGACGATGGCTTTGTCAGTCAGGGTGCGGGCTGTGCGCAGTTGGTCCCGGAGCCATGCGTATAATGCCTGTTTGTCTTCTTGGTGGGCGGTGGCGGTGATGGATGCCGGATTGACCGTATAGCGGTAGCCCGTATAGTGAACCACCTTGTGTCGCGGGTGCAGCAGCCACATGCGCACGGAGAAATACACATCCTCATAGTACCTGCCTTCCTCAAAGCGGATGGGGTGGTCGGTCAGCCATTGGCGGCGGTACAGCCTCGCGCAGGCGGAGGTCAGGCGGTAGAATGTATAAGGTATCAGTCTCCCGACGGTCTTGCCGTCCGGTGTCACCCGCAGCATACCGGACTGGAGGATGTCGTTCCCGCCAATCTCTCGCACGGCTGTCTCGATGCAGTCGGGCAGCAGGCTGTCGTCCGCATCAACGAACATCACGTACTCCCCTGTGGCATGTCGCAGGGCATCATTGCGCGTCGCGGCGAGTCCGCGGTGCGGCATACGTATGGCGTCGGGTACGGGCGCGTCCGAACCGTCGTCAGCCACAATGAGTTGCACCGACGGATAGGTCTGCGCCTCTATCGACCGCAGACAGCGTTGCAAAAGGTCGGGGGCAACGTTATAGACGGGCACTATGACGGATACAGTCTTCAAACTGGTGCGCCTCGTTCAGGCGGGAGAATTGTTTCTTGTTGAGTATGTTCTGGTGTGTGTGGCCTTTCGTCTTCCATTCCTCGTAGCGGGAGCGGATGAACGTCTTGATGAGTTCTTTGTTGTCGGTGGCGAGGCCCGCGTTGGTCTCGCGGATGGTCTCTGCCAGCACGCCCTCGTCCGACGGGATGCACAGCACGGGCTTCTCGCAGCCTATCGCCTCGAAGAACTTGGTGGTCATCATCCCGTGCGTCCGGCGGGACGTGAAGACCAGCATGATGGACGAGCGGTTGATTTCCTGCGCCACCTCACTGTTGGTCAGACCCGAATGGATGAACTGCAGCCGCAGTTCGGGCAGCTCGCTCTGTAGCTCGTCTGCCACCTCGCGGATGCACCGTGCGGCATCCTGCTGGAACTCGTACAGGCGGCCTATGTAGGAGATGGTGAAGTCAGGCGACTGGATGGCTTCGAACCGGTAGGTCTCCGGCGCGAAGCCGTTATAGACGAGGCTCACGGGGCTTTTCGTCACGCTCCGCAGGAACTGCGCGTGCCACGGCGAGACGGTTGTCACGCTGGTCGCCGTCTGAAGTGCTTGGTTGCGGCGGCGGATGTTCACGCGGCTGTACCAGCGGCGGAACGGCCGCAGGAACCATTGCCGGTGGCTCTGGTACTGCGCGCCCGCTATCTGCTCATCGACATCGCGTACGTCGGCAATCCACGGGATGTCCCGCTCTGCGGCTATGGCGGCGGCGGTCGGAAGGGGGAACGTGGAGAAGGTGGTGCAGAAGATGAGGTCGTATCGCTCGTTCTCAATGGTTTGTTTGACGCGCTGGGTGAACTGACGGTCGCGCCAGTCGGTCAGCAGCGACCACAGCGACTTCGCCGCCCAGTCACGTCGATTGCGGTAGATCGGCCATTGGCGGATAGGGTAGGCGTGTTCGAAGGGCAATGTGTCCTCTATCTGCTCCGTAAGTACGGTGATGTCGTATCCCTGTTTGTGGAGATAGTCACACAGATACCGCAGGCGCGGGGCGTAGGAGGGTTTGCCTATCGGGTCGGTGAGTATGAGGATGCGTGTCACGGCAGGTATTATCTGTATTTGACCCGCAAAAGTAGTCATTTTTTTGCTGTTGCAAAATATATCCAATCTTTGCAACGGATTTGGAAAAGTTCCCTGTTGTTAACTTGCCATTTGATATTTGTTTTAAGGGAAGGCACCACCGGCGCGAAGCATTACGGCGGCAAAACTATAGAACAAAAGCGACATACGCAAATGGTATATCGCTTTTTGTGTAAACCTGTCACGTTACAAACAATCATGCCTCCGGGCAACGGTATTCCGAGAACTATTGGCACTAACGCTGCGATTTGACAAGTGGAGTGTGCAATCCGAAAAAATCAGTTTTTTCCCGAAAAAGCGTTTGCGCGGGCGGCATTTTCGCACTACTTTTGCCCCCGAATTGAGAACCCCGTAGCGGGTAATCCGAGAACCTCACTCGTTAAACAGGTAGTATGAGAGATTTGTCGCAAATTGTCTTGTATTTTGAAACCGAACACGCCAATGTCCGATAGGGTATTGGCGCGCTTTTTTGTGGTTGATGTAAATTATGTAAAAATCATACAGTTATGGAACGAATGGAAAGTCGCATTATGCAGGAGGGGCTGACCTTTGATGATGTCCTGTTGGTACCTGCTTACTCGGAGGTACTGCCTCGCGAGGTGTCGCTGCGCGGACGTTTTTCGCGTCATATCGAACTGAATATCCCGGTTGTCTCCGCCGCGATGGATACCGTCACGGAGGCCACAATGGCAATCGCTATCGCCCGTGAGGGCGGCATAGGGGTCATTCACAAGAACATGCCCATCGCAGCGCAGGCGGCGCAGGTGCGCAAGGTGAAACGTGCGGAGAACGGCATGATCAACGACCCGATTACAATCACGAAAGAGCAGACCGTGGGTGACGCGCTCCGTCTGATGCAGGAGAACCGCATAGGCGGCATACCCGTGATAGACAAAGACCATTACCTTATTGGCATCGTCACCAACCGCGACCTGCGCTTCCAGAAAGATATGCAGCGCAAGATTGCAGAGGTGATGACCTCGCAGGGGCTGGTGACGACCACCGACATAGACAACGAACACGTCCTCAACACGCTGCAGGAACACCGCATCGAGAAACTGCCGATAGTCGATGGCGAGGGCAGACTGGTGGGGCTGGTGACGTACAAGGACATCACCAAGTTGCGCGATTTTCCCAACGCCTGCAAGGACGCGATGGGCCGTCTGCGCGTGGCGGCTGGCGTGGGCATCACGCCCGACTACATGGACCGTGTGGCGGCTCTCGTTGCCGAGGATGTGGATGCCGTGGTGCTGGATTCGGCGCACGGGCACTCGAAGAACATTGTCAGCGCGCTTCATGCCATCAAGGTGGCTTATCCGAAGTTGGATGTCGTGGTGGGCAATGTGGCGACATACGAGGCTGCACGCTACCTTGCGGAGAACGGCGCGGACGGCGTGAAAGTGGGTATCGGTCCGGGTTCCATCTGCACAACGCGTATCATCGCGGGTGTGGGCGTACCCCAACTGACGGCTATCTTCGACTGCGCCGCTGCCGTCAGAGGGACGGATGTGCCGATTATCGCTGACGGCGGTCTGCGCTATTCGGGCGATGTGGTCAAGGCGTTGGCGGCGGGCGGCAACTGCGTGATGTGCGGCTCGATGTTCGCAGGAACCGAGGAGGCACCCGGAGACACCATCATATACAACGGCCGCAAGTTCAAGTCGTACAGAGGTATGGGTTCGATTGACGCGATGAAAGCCGGTTCGGCGGACCGTTACTTCCAGGGAGGCGAGAAGGAAATCAGCAAACTCGTCCCCGAAGGCATAGTAGGGCGCGTGCCGTACAAGGGCAGCGTGAGCGAGACGATATACCAGCTGATGGGCGGTCTGCGCAGCGGCATGGGTTACTGCGGCGCGCATAATCTGGAGGAGTTGCAGCAGGCGCGTTTCGTCCGTATTACTGCAGCCGGTGTCACGGAAAGCCATCCGCACAATGTTACCATCACATCGGAAACACCCAACTACACAAGAGAATAACCATGCAGAAGATTATCATACTGGATTTCGGCTCGCAGACAACGCAGCTGATTGCGCGGAGGGTTCGTGAACTCGACACGTTCTGCGAGGTGCTGCCTTACAACCGCTATCCCGATGAGGACGGCGATGTGATTGGGGTCATCCTGTCGGGTTCGCCCTATTCGGTACACGACAAGGAGTCGTTCCGCTTGGATTTGGACGCTTTCGTGGGCAGAAAGCCCGTGCTGGGGATCTGCTACGGGGCGCAGCTGATGAGCCACGTATGGGGCGGAACGGTGGAGAAGACCGACACACGCGAGTACGGTCGTGCCATCTTGCAGGAAGCGGATTCATCGGACGCGCTGCTGGCGGGAATAGAACGGGGCGGGCAGGTGTGGATGAGTCACGGCGACACCATCACCGCCTTGCCGGAAGGTTTCCGCGTGCTGGCTTCCACAGAGAGTGTTCATTTTGCCGCCTACCGTTCGGAATCGCAGCCTGTATGGGGCGTGCAGTTCCATCCGGAGGTGGTGCATACTGAGATTGGCGGCAGGCTGCTGCGCAATTTCGTGGTGGATATATGCGGAAGCAGGGGAGAGTGGAGTGCCGCGTCGTTTGTGAGCCAGACGGTGAGCGAGTTACAGAAGCAGTTGTGTGAGGACCGAGTGATACTGGGTCTGTCGGGCGGTGTGGATTCGACGGTGGCGGCGGTGCTGCTTCACAGAGCCATCGGTGACCGACTGACGTGCATCTTTGTGGACCACGGTATGCTGCGCCTCAACGAGTACAGCGATGTGATGCGCGATTACCGGACGCTCGGTCTGAACGTCATCGGTGTGGATGCCTCGGAGCGTTTCTTTGCCGATTTGGCGGGTGTAACTGACCCCGAGCAGAAGCGCAAGATTATCGGCCGCGACTTCGTGGAGGTGTTCAACGCGGAGGCGAAGAAGATACAGGACGCGCGCTGGCTGGCACAGGGGACTATCTATCCCGACCGCATTGAGAGCCTGAACATTACGGGCAAGACCATCAAGAGCCACCACAACGTGGGCGGACTGCCGAAGGATATGCACTTGCAACTGTGCGAGCCTCTTCGCTGGCTGTTCAAGGACGAGGTGAGAAGGGTGGGGCGCGAACTGGGCGTGCCCGGACACCTGATCGGCAGGCATCCTTTCCCGGGACCGGGACTGGCGGTGCGCATACTGGGCGACATCACCCGCGAGAAAGTCAGCATTCTCCAGCAGGCGGATGCCATATTTATCCGCCATTTGCGTGAAGCCGGTTTGTACGACAGGATATGGCAGGCGGGTGCTGTGCTGCTGTCCACGGTCAGGAGTGTCGGCGTGATGGGCGATGAGCGCACGTATGAGAATCCTGTCGCGTTGCGTGCGGTCACCTCGACAGACGCGATGACGGCGGATTTCTATCCCATCCCTTACGAGGTGCTGGCGAAGGTGTCGAACGAGATTATCAACAAGGTGCGGGGTGTGAACCGCGTATGCTATGACATATCCTCCAAACCGCCCGCAACGATAGAGTGGGAGTGATATTCAGTTGAAAGTTGATAGTTGAAAGTTGAAAGAAGTTGGAGAGTTGAGAGTAGAAAGAAGTTTTCAATGTCATTGATTGAGCGACAAAAAGCCGCCCGTGACTTTGCCGAAAGATGGAAGGGTAGGGGGTATGAGAAAGGCGAAAGCCAGAGTTTCTGGCTCTCGCTCCTATCCGAAGTGCTTGGTGTTGGGCATCCGACTGAATGGATAAGTTTCGAGCAGCAGGTTCACCTCGACCATACTTCTTTCATCGATGCTTATATCCCCCGCACGCACGTGATGATAGAGCAGAAGAGCATCGAGAAAGACCTCGGTGCGCCTGTCCGCCAATCGGACGGCTCATTGCTCAATCCCTTCCAGCAAGCCAAACGCTATGCCGCCGAACTGCCGTACAGCCAGCGCCCAAGGTGGATCGTCACCTGCAACTTCGCGGAGTTTTGGGTCTATGACATGGAGCAACCCAACGGCGAACCGCAGAAGATTTTGCTCAAAGACCTCGAAAAAGAGTATTACCGCTTGCAATTCCTTGTCGATGAGGGCAACGAGCACCTCAAACGCGAAATGGAGGTTTCCGTCAAAGCCGGTAATCTGGTGGGCGTCATCTACGATAAGTTATTAGANNCCAGCAAGCCAAACGCTATGCCGCCGGAACTGCTCAAAGCCCACCAGGACAACGACCGCGCGGTGATGGCGGCGTATGGTTTCTCCCCGAAGATGACCGAAAGCGAGTGTGTGGCGGAGCTGTTCAGGATGTATCAACAGCTATCATCCAATATTGGCTGATAACAATAAACAAGCGGAAAACTGAAAATGGAAAAGCAAACCGACATCGAGCAGAAACAGCAACCCTGTAACGAGCCTTTTGATTGGGGCAAGTATTGGGAAACTAAAGGTCAGAGGCGCATTAGCTCTCATAGACCTCATGCGGTGTGGTGCAACTATAAGTGGTGCGGGGTTTTCCTTATCACCATTGTCACCCGCCAACGCAAGCCGATGTTGGGAAGGCTCAATAACGACCCACAGAACCCGCAGGTTGAATTGACCAATATTGGTCAATTCGTTTTGCAGGAGTGGATGTCCACGCCCGCGAAGCAAGCTCAACACGGGCGGCATATCAGCCTGTTGGCGCAGCAGGTTATGCCCGACCATTTTCACGGTGTGCTACGTGTTGAAAAGGAGCTGGATGTATCCATTGGAGCGATAATCAGGGATTTCAAGGCTCAATGCACCAAGGAGTGGCGGAGGCTGTATCAGCCATTATTGGCTGATACATTAGAGAGCGCGGAAACGAAGGCTGCGTTGGCAAGAATGTCGCGTAAGCAGAGAGAGGCGTTTTATCAAGAGCAAGGCGCGGAATCCCTGTTTGATGACAACTACGATGATACAATATGCTTCCGTGAAGGGCAGACGGAGAATGCCGTCCGCTATGTCCTCGACAACCCTCGCCGCTTGGCATTGAAGCGCGCCAACCCGCAGCTGTTCAAGCTGCACCAGCGGGTGCGGGTGGCTGGCTTTGAATGCACCACCCTCGGCAACCAGTTCCAGTTGGACTACCCGATGAAGGAGATGCTGCAATGCTCGCGGCGGCTGACACAGGAAGAAATAGACCAAAAGAAAGAGAAATGCCTGATGGAGGCGGAGCGCGGAACGGTGTTTGTCAGCGCGGGCATATCCGAGGGGGAGAAGCAGATATGCAGAGCCTTGCGTGCAGAGGGGTTTCCGCTGATTATCCTCTTGAAAGACGGCTTCCCGAAAGAGACAGACCCTAACTACCAATACTTCAAGCCGCAGGGAGCGTATTTCGAGGCATGTGCAGAAGGGCGGTTGCTGCTGATCGAACCAAGCGAGGAACTGTACGACAACCAAGACATAGAGGCGCAGGTTTACAGCAAAGCAGGCGTATTGCCGCGCGACACGCTACGTTACCGCTTCCTTGCCCTCAATGCAATGATACAAATGATAAACAACTGCAAACATAACTCGTAACACGTAATCCCATTATGGAAACACAAGACATAAAGAATATAAACAGAACAATTACAGAAGAAATTATTATGCGTGTCACGGTTTGTGTCACTTGTATTGCTTTTTAGTTTTGGTAATGTCAGTCGGCTGCCTGAGAATTTCCTACAAATTTAATCATCCGTCCGTTAAAATTGACAATATAAATCGACCGACAAGAGTACTTGGATAGGATCAAACGAAATACTCCTTACAACAATCCTTTCTGTAGTTCAAAATAATAAAAGCGGATTATATAAAGATTGGTATCTGTCAATAGGCGGAAAAAAATCAAAAACGGGAAACAATGCTATTGGCTGATTATGAATGCAAGATATAAAATTTGCCAACCAGATTCTTTTTGGAAAGAAGGCAACAACTATACCATCTATGCCACAGATACTACCTATAACCGCCATACTATGTCTATTGAATATGATGCTCATATACCATCAGTAAACACAGATTTACATATTGTTACAACGGAAAATGATACGATTGTATTGAAAGCGGACAGACAAAGAATTTCCATTTATCAGGATATCCCTGAAGAAAAATTCTTTGGAAACTATATTATCACACGTTTCTTTTTTCCGGTTACCAAAGAAGAATTGGAACGACTGACGCACATTCGTGTAGAAAATGCATTTATTCTTCCACTTCCCATAGATGGAATTTGCGGGAAAAATGAGGCTCCTTTGAAAAGACATCACCTCAAGCGGCTGTATAAGATGTTGCTAAAAGTGGAAGAAACGATGCAACAATACTAATTAGAGCAATATGGTGGTGTAAATGGACACTAATAATCAGGACAACGACCGCGCCGTGATGGCGGCGTATGGTTTCTTCCCGAAGATGACCGAAAGCGTGTGTGTGGCGGAACTGTTCAGGATGTATCGAGAAATGACGAAATAAATACAGCAATGAGTAATGAAATAGTACCACAACAAGGTGAGGTGGTAATCTACCAATCCAAAGAAGGCAAGGCAAAAATAGATGTTGTTTTGCTCGATGAAACGGTATGGTTGCCAATAGAACAAATGAGTTTGTTGTTTGGCAAATCGCGTTCTACAATAAACGAACATATATTGAACATTTACAAAGAAGGTGAACTCATTGAAAGTGAGACAATGAGAAAAATCGGAAATTCCGATTTTTCTACCAAACCTACTAATTTCTACAACCTCGATGTAATCATCTCTGTCGGCTATCGTGTTCATTCCGTGCAGGGTACGCGTTTCCGCCAGTGGGCGACACAACGCATCCATGAATATATCATCAAGGGCTTTACATTAGACGATGAACGCCTGAAAGGCAACGGCAACCGTTATTTCCGCGAACTGCTCCAGCGCATACGCGATATACGCAGCAGCGAGCGCAATCTTTACCAACAGGTAACCGACATCTATGCCACAGCCATTGACTACGACCCGAATGCGGAAATCACCCGCCGGTTCTTTGCCACCGTGCAGAACAAGATGCACTATGCCGCTCATCAGCATACTGCCGCCGAAGTGGTGTATGGCCGTGTGGATAACGAAAAACCGATGCTTGGAATGACCAACTTCAAAGGCAATTACATAACGAAAGACGATATAATCATTGCAAAAAACTACCTTAATGAAAAAGAGTTAAGTGTACTGAATCTGTTGGTGTCGCAGTTCTTCGACTATGCAGAGCTGCAGGCAATGGAGGCTCACCCGATGACGATGCAGGAGTGGATAGACGAGTTGGACAGAGTGCTGCAAAACAACCGTCGTCCTTTACTCACAGACAAAGGTTCTGTCTCACACCAACAGGCATTGGAGAAGGCAGAGAACGAATACACCCTATACCGCAAGCGTGAGATGCAACAATTGGAGTCCGACTACGACCGTGCGGTAAGACAGTTGTCATTATTCAGCGGAACAAACCAACTGACAGGAAAGGAAGAATAGAACCCTCATGTTTGTCAGGGCACCGACCGCTCCGTGATGCAAGCCTATTTATCAACAACTCGCAGACACCAGATAAGATAACAACATACTAACCATCATAACATTATGAAAGCAGCAGTCATTATGGGTTCGGTATCCGATTACGAGGTGATGGAACCCGCCATACAGACCCTTACGGAGTTTGGAATCGAAGTTGAAAAACGCGTTATCAGCGCGCATCGTGCGCCGCACGCCCTGATAGAGTGGGCGGAAACAGCCGAAGAGCGCGGCATCCGGGTCATCATCGCCGGTGCGGGCGGAGCCGCCCATCTGGCGGGCGTGATAGCGGGCGTGACGACGCTGCCCGTCATCGGCGTGCCGGTGCGCAGCAAGACACTGGATGGTCTGGATTCGCTCCTTAGCATCGTGCAGATGCCGTCGGGCATACCCGTCGCCACGGTCGCCATCAACGGATCGAAGAACGCCGCCCTGCTTGCCGTGGAGATACTGGCACTCAATGACGGTACATTGAAGAACCGGTTGTTGGACTTCCGCCGCAAGCAGACGGAGAAAGTCTTATCAACCACGATATAATAGCCGCAGGCAGGATGCCTGCGTACCAAGAACCGCAAGCAGGGATGCCTGCGTACCAAGTAATAAAATCAAACCTTCCGATTATGGAAAACAAGAAGGCATATCGCATTTATGTAGAGAAGAAAGAGGGGTTTCGTGTGGAAGCCGAAAGCCTGCTCAATGAGTTGAACGAGAACCTGTCATTAGGTCTGTCATCGCTGCGTCTGATTAACGTGTATGACCTGTTCGGGTTCAGCGACGAACTGCTGGAACGCTGCCGCTACGGCGTGTTCGGCGAGCGCGTCACCGATATTGTAACGGATGCCATCGACCTGTCGGGCAGANNTACCTGGCCGTGGAGTATATCCCGGGCCAGTTCGACCAGCGCGCCTCGTCCGCCGTCGATTGTGTCCACCTCATCGACCCCGCCGCCGATGTCGCCATCCGCAGCGGCAGACTGCTGCTCTTTGACGCGGCGGTAACGGACGGGCAGATGAACGCCATCCGCCACTACTATATCAACGCCGTCGAGTGCCGCGAGAAAGACCTTGACCGCCTGTCCGACGACCTCGATGCTGCCGTCCGGCCGATGAAAACCCTGACGGGATTCACCTCGATGAACGAGGAGCGGATGGGGGATTTCTGCTGCGAATGGGGACTTGCGATGAACAAAGACGACCTTCGTACGGTTGTTGACTATTTCAGGAAGGAGGGCAGGCAGCCTACCGAAACCGAACTGCGCATACTGGACACCTACTGGTCGGACCATTGCCGCCACACCACTTTCACCACCGAACTGAGGCATATCCGCGTGGAGGACTCCCCGTGCAAGGCCTCCATCGAGGAGACGCTGCGTCTGTATGACACGATGCGCCGTGAGCTGGGACGCGAAGACAAGCCCGTCTGCCTAATGGACATAGCCACCATCGGCACGCGCTATCTGCGCAAGCAGGGCAAACTGGACGACTTGGAGGTGAGCGACGAGAACAACGCCTGCTCGGTCTATGTGGATGTGGACGAGGACGGCAAGACGAACCGTTGGCTGCTGCAGTTCAAGAACGAGACGCACAACCATCCCACGGAGATTGAGCCTTTCGGAGGCGCGAGCACCTGTCTTGGCGGTGCCATACGCGACCCGCTGTCGGGTAGGGCATACGTCTATCAGGCGATGCGCGTCACCGGTGCGGGCGACATAACCCGACCCGTCAGCGAGACGCTGAAAGGCAAACTGCCCCAGCGCGTCATCTCGCGCAAGGCGGTGCAGGGCTACTCGTCCTACGGCAACCAGATAGGTCTGGCGGCGACGCATGTGCGCGAGATCTACGATGACGGTTACGTAGCCAAGCGCATGGAGGTCGGTGCCGTGATAGGTGCCGTACCCGCCGCGCAGGTGCGCAGGGAGCGGCCCGAAGCCGGCGACACAGTCCTGCTGCTCGGCGGCAGGACAGGCAGGGATGGCATAGGCGGCGCCACGGGCGCGTCCAAACAGCATACATCCCAATCGCTTGACACTTGCGGCAGCGAGGTGCAGAAAGGCAACGCCCCCGAGGAGCG
>DBVX01000030.1:908-2479 GCA_002308815.1 Bacteroidales bacterium UBA1253 | reverse complement strand
ATCGGCGAACTGGCGGACGGACTGGACATATACCTCGACCGCGTGCCTGTCAAATACGCCGGACTGAACCCCACCGAGATTGCCATCTCCGAGAGTCAGGAAAGGATGGCGGTCGTTATCGAGGCAAAAGACAAAGAGCGTTTCATGGCTCTCTGCGCGGCGGACAACATAGAGGTGACGCATGTGGCGGATGTGACGGACACGCGCCGTATGCGGCTGTTCTTCAAGGGTGAGACGGTGTGCGACCTGAGCCGCGACTTCATTGACAGTGCGGGTGCGAGGCACTATGCCGATGCCGTCATAGCCGCGCCAGGACAGCCTTGTCCGCAGGACGATGCCGCACCGGCGGAGGAACGGTTCCTTCAGATACTCTCATCGCCGAATGTGCGCCTGCAGAAAGGCATGATCGAGCAGTTCGACTCGACCATCGGCCGCTCCACCGTCCTGATGCCTTTCGGCGGCAGGACACAACTGACAGAGACGCAGGTGTCGCTGCAGAAACTGCCCACCCGCGGGCTGACACACACGGCATCGCTGATGTCCTTCGGCTACCGTCCCGACCTGCAGGCTAACCCTTATTACAGCGCGCAGTACGCCGTCATCGAGGCGGTCTGCAAGGCGGTTGCCGCCGGAGCGGACTGGCACAGGATGCGATTCTCCTACCAGGAGTATTTCGAGCGCATGACCGATGACCCGACAACCTACGGCAAGCCGCTCGCCGCCCTTCTCGGCGCGCTGCGGATGCAGTACGAACTGGGACTGCCTGCCATCGGCGGCAAGGACTCGATGAGCGGCACGTTCGAACAGCTGCACGTGCCACCCACGCTCATCGCCTTCGGTGTGACAACGATGGACGCGCGCCGCGCCGTGTCGCCGGAGTTCAAGCAGGCGGGCGACACTGTATATGTCATCCGGCATACCTCTCCCGACGGTGAACCCGACATACCCGCACTCATCCGCACATGGGACTACCTGAACGCACTTAACGCGCAGGGACATCTCCGCTCCGCTTGGGCGGTCGGTATGGGCGGCGTGGCGGAAGGACTCGCCAAGTGCAGCCTCGGAAACGGCATAGGCGCAGACATCCGCTGCGACAGCCGGACACTCTTTGACAACCGCACGGGAACGATACTGTTCACCACCGACGGGGAACTGACAGACACGGATCCCGCCATCCTCCGTATAGGTGTTACCACCGAAGGCGGCGATTTGATTGTCAACGGCATCACAATAAGAAAGGAGCGTCTTTTAGAGGCACTCACCGCCGGTTACGCCAAGGTCTATCCGCTTACGGCGGAGCCTTCGCACAGGGATATGATGCCCGCCGGTGTGCGGACAGCCGCCTCTAAACCCGTGCTGCGCTACACGGGCGATAGGGTGGAGCATCCGAAAGTCTATATACCCGTCTTCCCCGGCACGAACTGCGATTACGACAGCGCGAAGGCGTTCCGTGCGGCGGGTGCGGAGGCGGAAACGGTGGTGTTCCGCAACCTCACAGCCGAAGACGTGCAGCGTAGCATCTGCGAGATGGCGGAGAGGATTGACTCCTGCCATATCCTGATGCTGGCAGG
>DBVX01000030.1:762-883 GCA_002308815.1 Bacteroidales bacterium UBA1253 | reverse complement strand
CTGACGGCAGCGGCAAGTTCATCGCCTCGTGCCTGAACAACAGCCTTGTCGCAGCGGCGATTGAGCGTCTGTTGGAGCGCGGCGGACTCATATTAGGTATATGCAACGGTTTCCAGGCACT
>DBVX01000030.1:0-653 GCA_002308815.1 Bacteroidales bacterium UBA1253 | reverse complement strand
CCTCGCCGTGGCTCTGCGGAATGAATGAGGGCGACACGCACACCATCGCCGTCAGCCACGGGGAGGGCAAACTCGTCCTCACCGAAGAGGAGGCGAAGCGTCTGTTCGAGAACGGTCAGGTGGCGTTCCGCTACGCCGACCCCGCCACGGGTGAGGCGACGATGCAGCCGCCTTATAACCCCAACGGCTCGTACTACGCCATCGAGGGGCTGCTCTCACCCACGGGACAGATACTCGGAAAGATGGGACACAGCGAACGCTACGAGGAGGACCTCTTCCGCAACATCAGCGGCAACCGTTACCAGCCGTTGTTTGAGAACGCCGTACGTTACTTCAGACAACTCTAAAACTCTCTACAATAAACTTAAAATCTTCTTTCAACTTTCAACTTTCAACTATAATGGCACAATCTTACGAAAACGCCGGCGTGAACCTGGAAGCCGGTTATGAAGTGGTTCACCGCATCAAGAGCCACGTGCAAAGCACCGTCCGCAAAGGCTCGATGGGCGGTATCGGCTCGTTCGGGGGGATGTTCGACCTCTCGCAACTGAACATCAAGGAGCCTGTTCTGGTCAGCGGCACCGACGGCGTGGGGACCAAACTTAAGATTGCCTTCGCGCTCGACAAGCACGACACCATCGGCATCGATGCCG
>DBVX01000056.1:6115-6630 GCA_002308815.1 Bacteroidales bacterium UBA1253 | reverse complement strand
ACGCCAAACTGTCCTCCACCCACTATCTCGGCAGAGATGGCGGCGGAAACATTGAACGTCGCGAGCGCTCCAACAGCGACGCGCCATGGATTACGTATAACGCAGCCGATAACCAGTTTGACGGTGAAGCTTCGGAGGCAAATGCAACCGTCTTCCAAATCTCCCGTGTNNGTGGCGGATGAGCACTATGTGGTTATCCCCGACACGACCACTGAATGGAAAGACGAAATCGTCTTTGGCATCCACCACGACGAGCAAATAGAGCAGCCGGTATGGTCCAAACTCATAGGCAAACAACTTATGGCGCGAACCACAATAGATGACGAAACAATCTACTTCCACCCCAATCTGAAGAATATCATTACCGACTATACGCAACTGAGTCTCAACGCCAAATACCGATTGGAAGAGACCTTTGAATATATACGCGACGCGCGCGTGGAATCCTTGGGAGATGCCGTATCGGAGGAAGACAAACCCGTGATGAACGACCGTCTGGAAAAGAACTATTTCGG
>DBVX01000056.1:5449-6070 GCA_002308815.1 Bacteroidales bacterium UBA1253 | reverse complement strand
CGATATCGTCGATACCCTGCGTATCACCCTTCGTACAAAGGGGCCGGTGAAAATCAAGGAGTACCACGGACGCTGGAAAGAGGGTGCACCCGGACTGCACATCAATCCCGACGGCTCGCGGTACCGCGACATCATCGTGCGTACCAAAACCACACATCACGGTGGTGTCGAGACCAAACTGGTTCTCACTCCCGAGTATAAAAACTACAGTTTCAGTCCCCTTGAAGGAGTAAGCAAACAAATCACTTTCACACTCGCCAAAGTTACTGCACGGCAGCTGCTTGACGCCGACGGGAATGTGCTCGGTGAAGAAATCCTGACCTCCGCAGACGCAACCGAATCGCTTCGCCTTGCACCGGGATTCTGCTCCTTCAGCAGCGGAGGCGCATATCTGCGTATAGATAACGAGCATACACTCAACGACCATATAACCCTCGTTACCAAAGCGGACAACAGTGCCGGTATCAACTACGACACGCTCACAGTTTCCACCTCTGTAACTATTGATGCAGTCACTTATCCTGTCTCCGTAAAGGTGCCGCTGATGCAAACCACCTTGAGTGAGACGGAACTCGTATGGTCGGTGGTGCACAACGGAAAACGCTATTTCATCATGGCAGG
>DBVX01000056.1:0-5410 GCA_002308815.1 Bacteroidales bacterium UBA1253 | reverse complement strand
GCAAGACCCAACTGATCAAAGGCTCCGCCAATGCCGCAAACTCCGATACCAAGTATATCACCCCGTGGAGATATGCGTATGTCAACCAGGCTGCGCACCAACTCACGCTGGAAACCGAATACGACATTGACAAGTATTTCGTCATCAACGGCTCATCGGCACCCGATGTGGCAAGCAGCGGTCCCGCTACGCTCACCTACGAATATGTCAACGAGTACCTCAACGACAACGCCAACTACGAGGAACAGGTCAAAATCAAGTATGGCGCGGACAAATACCTCAAGTTCACCGTTATCGCCGATGTGCCTTCACTCACGCTGACGGATAATGCCGAGCAGGCATCCGTCTTCTCGTGGAGCTACCTGATGCAGGAGTACAACATCCTCAACAATGGCGCTTATCCGAACAAGAACGAACTCGTATTCGACTATAACAATTCCGCCAGCACTGTACAGACGCGTTACAAAGCCTACCGCAACTACTCGATGCTGCTCAATAACACGCTCACATACTGCTGCCGCGAAGATGAAACCGACATAGCGGACCTCATCTCCGCCGGTAACGACTGGAAAACCAACTATGCCATCAACATCATTCCCGACAGCCGTTTCGCTAACGGAGCCAGCGGATTGAGCAAGACAACGAACAGCACTACGCTGGTCACCACTGTCACCCCCGCAGGAGACAGCCCTATGGATGTGCGCTATCCCGCCGGAACGGGCCCCTTCGCGGACATCGTGGACACACTCGATGTACGTCTCTCCCTCCAAAGCGGAGCACCCGTATATCGCTTCAAGGACGCGTGGAACAGTTATACGTCCATTGACGACGCACACCTCAAGATACCGCTGGTACGCAAAACATATCACGCAGTGCCGTACGACTCACTCATCTGTGCCGTGGATGACGATGAGTACAACTATGTATTCCCGTCGGATATTGAAGCCGGAGTCAATGACGAGCACACCTTCACCCTCCGAACAGACCACCGCTTCGGCACACACATCCTCGGCACCGACAATGAGGTCGTCTCCTATACGGGCGAAAGCGATGACCATACATCCTATATGGACTTCACCAATAACGACCTCGCCGAAATACGTCTTCTTGACGAATATGGCAACAGACCCGACTGGTGCGAGATAAGCAGTTTAGGCGACAATACCATTACCGTACGGTGCTTGGGCAACGGTATCCGCTCACCGCGCTCCGCCACACTCTATCTGGCGTATGCAATGAATGTAAACGGCAGATTCCGTTTCATTAACTCCCGTATAGGCATCTCACAATTAAGCCGCTTCCAGTATGCCAACAACCAGACACTCATACACTCCAAAGGCGCTTCGGGAGACCCGCTGGTGGATGGCGAACAGCAAGTACACGAGAACAAGAACATAATCTATTACTACAACCCCTCCAACGCTGCACAATCAACCGACCAGCGCGTCGAACTGCCTGTACGCGAGCGCAACTTCTACGGATGGTGGCGCTGGCACACCCTCGAAGACGGCAAAGAGGATATGGATATCCCCGCTGAAAAATGGCAGACGGCACCGAGCAATGTCGGTAAATGGAGCTTCCCCTTCCGCATCATAGGTGACTCCGTTTGGAATGATGAGGCTGACCACTCCAAAGGCAAGAAACTGGTCACCCAGGGACGCTATACCGTCTTCCACTATCCCTCGAATGACTATGGCGCACGAAAAGACCCGCCTTCCAAAGCCCCGATGGTCTATCCTCCGCAAAACAAGCAGGTCGTTACCTACGCAGTGGACCTCAGTGTCTATTACGACAACCTGCCGCTGTCCATGAAGAATGTCAACCAGGTGGATACCGCGAAGATGGACACCCTGCAGCAGATTATCGAGCCGACTCTCTCCTTGCGTGAGGTATATGAACTGCACCCGTGGACAGAAATGGCGCAGATTATGGAGGGATACAAAGACACCATCGCCTCCTCTCGCCGCAATCAGAGATACATGGAAGACCATGTGGTGATGGCACCTCTGGGCAACCGTCTGCTCCTTAAGACGGAACAGCGCTATAACTACGACAACATCAAGAAAGGAAAACACTCCGAGTCGCTTATGGGGTACTATATGCGTGATGACAACTGGTCAACAGACGGCTGGTCGGATGCGCGCAAAGACTCAATGATATGGTGCGGCGGATGGGATGTGGACTGCAGTTGGTACACCTACAACACGAGAACCCAAACCTACACTCCGTGCAATCACAGTGTCACAGAGGCGAATGACTTCCTGAATGTACCCGCCAAAAACAGTATCACATCCGGATACGAAACCGATACAGTCATTTACTGCCTGCGCGCAAGAAGTATCAAATCAACGCACGCAGGAACAGCAGGCGACCCGGACCCCGCTGAACCCGTAGCCGGCGATTACTGGTTCAATATCTGCCGCTACACGATTATCTACCATAACAAGGAGAAATACGGTCCGAAACTGGAGACCGCAGGCAGGGCGCTTGTCCCCAACGACGAGATAGAGCAGAACTTCGAGGTGCTTGAACGGCTGAACTTCGATTACAACAAACCGGGTTCCGAATACACAGTCTATCCCCACCCGCTGCCGTGGGCGGACGCTTCCTACGGATTTGCGTATCCGAGAACGGCTTCCTTGCCCGACAACCGCCCGCATAACAAGTCGGGTCTCGAGAACCTCGCCAATATGGGAGAGTATAATCTGATTAACCGCATACCCTCTTTCGGCACCTATTGGCATAAGATGGAGCAGCACGGTGGCGCAGAGAACGGATATATGATTTTCTGCGACGGCATGTCTTCCGCCGGACAGGTGGCAGCCCTGACGCTCGAATCACACCTCTGCGAAGGACAAAAAATGTACTTCTCCGGATACATTGCAAACCCGAATAACGAGGATAGAGAAAACAATCGTCCGTCCCGCCCGAACTTCCTCTTCTCCGTACAAGGTTCGATGGACGGAAACGTATGGGAAGACATCACTTCCTATATGACCGGCAACATTGAGCCTTCCAAAAATTGGTATCAGATATTCTTCCCCATTGAGCAAAAAAAGAACTATAACGATTTCCGCGTGCGCGTGATGAATATGGCAGCCGATGACAACGGCAATGACTTCCTCATCGATGACATGTGCATCTTCGCCACCAAACCGCCGTTGATGGTCTATCAGGCGAACACCACGTGCAAGGCAGACCACGAGAACGACTCACTGACCCACGTCGTACTCCGTGTGGACTATCAGGGATTCACCGAAGACGTATATGCAGCCGGTAATGAGTATTACACCATCCAGGAAATAACCCCGACCGACGACTCCACCTTCATCCCTCTGGAAGACCATTACTATGACGAGCATATATGTCCCGCTGCGGGTCCGGGTGAACAGGACACGCTCTATGGCAAGATTCCGATGCCCTACCGCTACTACCAACCCAGAGACTCCATATTCAACAACCTGCAGGCACTCATTGACACATTCGAGAAAACGCTGGATAGAGGCGAGGAAGTCTTCCGAAGGGGCTATATCTATGAGCACCTCGATGACTCCATACGTCCTGTAATGTATGTCATCCATACGGCTAAGATGGTGTCCGACAATACCTATGTGGTGCACATGGCGGGTTCCTACCACGAACTCTTGGGAAGCCGCTGCGCCTTGACACGCTCGCTGAAAGTGCGCAACCGTATGATGCTTACTCTCAACGGCGAAGAACAACCCGAAAAAGAGGTAACGAGGATGTGCGCCAACACCACGTACGAAGTATCCCTGCACGTCAAAGGAACGCTGCTGATTGACCACGCCGCGCCGCAGGAAATAACAGGTTCCTGCGTCAACGACTGGCTGCTCTATGGCGATACAGCCGAAGTGTCCAGCGAGGCACGCTACGGGTACAAGTACAGCGACATCGTGAAAGTGGTGAAGGAGATTCTCCGTGCAGAGAACGAATTCGGCACGGAGAACACCAACCAGCATGCCCGCACCTTCTCGGAAGTCAGCAGGAGCGAGATGGAGCGCATACAGCGTGAAAGAGGCGTCTCCCTCTCGGACGGCTCGTTGCAACCCTACAACGTCCTCCGAGATTTGGTCAACAACGGCTTCCTCACGCTCTACCAGACCAACCTGACCATCGTTACGCCTGTTGATGCCACCGTACAATATACCATATTCCCCATTACGGGTACAGGCTCCGAGATTATGCAGGACTTGAACATCGAGGTATGTCCCACCCCTGTACAAATTTCACTTGAATCCAGTCTCGGCGGCGGTGTACCGATGATAATCGGCGGTCTGAACCGTACGGAAGAGGAATCCCAGTATCCGGTTGTGGTGCTCGCCAATGCACGAGACGCCAATACGCAGTTCGCCATTCCGATTGACTCGCTTATGCTTATGGATGCGAATTCGCCGAGGGTGGCTATAGATACCGTTATGTTCCTTTCCACCAACGACCCCAATTATCATGAAGGTGTGCATACCATCTCGCTTATGCCCGACAGGAGTTGGAATCTGGATGGCGAAAATACAGGTTACTACCACAACGGAAATGACACTCTCCGTCTCGTGCCCGCACGCAATAACAATTACCCGATGCGCCCGGGTTACCACTATACTTTCGGTATTCAGATGATGACCACCTTCGGTCAGTCTTCTTGGGCAGGTCTCGAAGAATGTCCTGTAGGTACGGTGCCTTTCACGGTCGGCGTTGTGCCGGATTACCTGCGCTGGGATCCGCAGAACCCCGATGATAACCGGTGGAACAACCCCGACAACTGGATTGGAATAGTTCAGACGAACACACCTATCCATGAAGACGCACGCTTTGCACCTCTGTCGTCCACGTATGTGGTCATACCGCCTATGACAGACGGAAGGCCTTATCCCGTATTGCCTGACCCGGCAAGCATACCTTCGTCGGATTCCATCAAGCAGGTAGGCTTCGAGTACAACACGTGCCATTCCATCCGCTTCCTGCCCGGCGCAGCATTGAGCCAGCAGCAGCGTCTGGAGTACGACAGTGTGATTGCCGATCTGACCGCGCCGCATAACAAGTGGGCTTTGCGGTCGGCACCCATCGAGGGCTTGCTCTCCGGTGATATCTTCATGTCCAACGCCGACCTGACATACAACACCCCGACATGGGAGGTGGGTGCGTTCGACGCGTCAGGACGCAACCACACCACTGGCAATGCCACCTTCTGGCTCTCGCTGTACAACAAGGATGCGATCCGTCAGAGCAACGGCACCGCAATAGATACCGTCAAGACAGAGTCCGCCGAATGGTCGAAAGTGACCAACGCCCTCTCGCTTTCCCTCCAGCCGGCACAAGGCTGGGCTGTCTTCAGCCGCACCAAATCCGGCAGGGACGCGGTTGTCCGGCTGCCGAAGAACGATGACATATACTA
>DBVX01000035.1:15702-18536 GCA_002308815.1 Bacteroidales bacterium UBA1253 | reverse complement strand
GAGTTCGAGTCTCATCCTGCGCACATGAGACAGAAAGGAGAAATCCATGACGGGTTTCTCCTTTGTTTTTGTCCGCCTTTATTGTACTGCGTGGGTGCCGATGGTACACAGACATCCCCACTTTTGTGATGTGAAAGGAGAAAGCGAGTCCCTCTTCGGAACTCACGTTATATTATGGAGGGGGTATATGTTCTTCCCAAGAGTGCCAGATAGTGCCAAATTGTGCCTGATAGTGCCAGAATGGGACAACGCCAGTCCCCCGTATTGTATCTTTGCGCAAAAAACAAGACAAGACTCATCATGATAGAAAAGTACGGAGTGTGATTATAGAAAAGTTCGGAGCAAAGTAACCAAAAAGTTCGGAGTGAAATGGCTAAAAAGTTCGGAGCGGCTTGTGTAATTAAAACTGTAGGCTGTCTCGTTAGTATGGGGTATTGTGTCCTTATCGTGAGAAGAACTCTATCCTCCCTTCATTTCAGGCAAAAAATGAAAGTTTTGCTCCGTTGCTATCGCATTTGACAAAAATAGTCTATCTTTGTGCGATTTTATCCTAAAAGATATGAAGATAGCCATTATAGGTACGGCTTGGCCGTACCGGGGCGGAATAGCCGCATTCAACGAGCGGCTGGCGAAAGAGTTTGTCAGCGAGGGGCATCAGGTTGACCTCATTACCTTTACGTTGCAGTATCCGTCCTTCCTTTTCCCCGGCAAAACGCAGTATAGCGATTCGCCCGCGCCGCAGGGGCTGCACATAGAGCGGCTGATTCATTCGATGAACCCTGTCAACTGGGAGCGCGTCGGAAGGCGGTTGCGCGACCGCAACTACGACCTCGCGGTCGTGGCTTACTGGATGCCCGCTATGGCACCCTGTCTCGGTACAATCAGCCGGATTATGCAGAAGAAGACACGCGTGGTCGCACTTATGCACAACGTGATGGCGCACGACACCAAGAAGACCGTCCAGCAGTTGACACGCTATTTCGTCAACAGCATCGACAAGGCGGTTGTCATGGTGGAGGCGGAGCGTCTCAACCTCGGATATTTCCGCAGGGACCTGCCGTGCGTTGTGTCACCTCACCCCATTTATGACACCTACGGCGAACCGATGACCAAAGCGGAGGCGGCAAAGCGCCTTGACCTTTCTCCTGATTACACCTACCTGCTGTTCTTCGGACTCATCAGGGATTACAAAGGACTGGACCGCCTGTTGCAGGCGTATGCCAAGGTCGGCAACCCGTCTGTCCGGCTGCTGATAGCGGGCGAATACTACAGCAACCGCGCGCAGTATGAGGATATGATTCGCGATTTGCGCATTGAGGACAAGGTCATCTGCCATACGCACTATATCCCTGACGAGGAAGTGGCGGCGTACTTCTCGCTGGCGGACTTGGTGGTTCAACCCTATAAGTCTGCCACGCAGAGCGGCATAACGCAGATAGCCTACCATTTCAGCAAGCCGATGCTGGTCACGCGTGTGGGCGGACTGCCCGAGATGGTGCCTGACGGCAAGGCGGGCTTTGTGGTCGAGCCGAACGTGGCGTCCATTGCGATGGGACTGGTTGATTTCTGCAACAATCCCGACCCCAACCGCTTCGCTGCGGGCATTGCGGAGCAGAAAAAGAAATACGCATGGTCCACAATGACCCGCGCCATACTGTCATGAGTGAAACCTGCCACTTGACTTATTCGTCCGAGAAGCCGACCAGCACCTCGCGGTAGGATGAGAAAATCTTGGATTTGCTGACCATTCCGAGATAAACGCCGTCCTTGTCCGTCACAGGCAGATTCCACGCGCCCGTGTCCTCAAACCTTTCCATCACCTTCTCCATCGGCATCGAGTCGTTAAGTACGGCCGGCGGGGCTGTCATCAGTTGCCGTACTTTGAAGCGGCGGTACAGACGGGGCTGGAACATGATGTTGCGCACCTCGTCCAGCAGAAGTATGCCCTGCAGTCTGCCTTTCGCGTCTATCACGGGGAAGATGTTCCGATGGCTTCGGGCGATAACCTGCACCAGTCCGCCCAGTTCCATTTCGGGTGGAACGGTCTGCAGGTCTTTCTCCAGCACGCTGTCAAGGTGCATCAGCGTCAGAACCGACCGGTCCTTGTTGTGGGTGAGCAGCTCGCCTTTCTGCGCCAGTCGGCGCGCGTAGATGCTGTGCGGCTCGAACACCAGTATCAGCACATACGACATGACTGACACAATCATCAGCGGCATGAACAGATGGTAGCCGCCCGTCAGTTCGGCTATCAGGAAGATGCCCGTCAGCGGGGCGTGCATCACGCCGGACATCAGTCCCGCCATCCCGACCAATGCCAGATTCGACTCGGGAACGCCCACGCCCGCCATATTAAGCAACCTTGCGAACACAAAACCTGTTATCGCACCGGTGAACAGCGTGGGGGCGAATATGCCGCCTACACCTCCTCCGCCGTTGGTAGCTACCGATGCCACCACTTTCAGCAGGATGATAAGTACGAACCAAACAAGCAGCATCCAGTCCTGTGACCCCAGACGCGCCCACGGACTTGACGCGAACGCCACTGCCGGATCGCCGTTAATCAGTCGGGAAATGACATCGTATCCCTCGCCGTACAGCGGAGGGAATAGGAAAACCAGCAGACCTAATGTCACACCACCCGTGAGAATCTTCATACCGACGGAACGGACATTCGCCTTGAACCATGTTTCCAGGCCGGTCGTCGCACGCGTGAAATAGAGCGACACCAGACCGCACAGCAGACCGAGCAATATGTACCACGGGACACGGCTGATGACAAACGGCTCGATTATCTGCTGGGAGAACATCGAATCCATCCCGGATATGATATAGGG
>DBVX01000035.1:0-15686 GCA_002308815.1 Bacteroidales bacterium UBA1253 | reverse complement strand
ATCATCAGCACTTCCAGCGTGAAGACCAGTCCCGCTATCGGTGCCTTGAAGATGCCGCCTATCGCTCCCGCCGCACCGCAGCCGATCATCAGCATCATTGTCTTCTGGTTGAGCCGGAAGAGTTTCGCCATATTGGAGCCTATCGCCGCACCGGTCAGCACGATGGGTGCCTCCGCACCGACCGAGCCGCCGAAACCGATAGTGATGGCGGAACCCACGATGGATGACCACGTGTTGTGCAGTTTGATGATTGACTTGCGCTGGGAGATGGCATACAGAATCCTCGTTATGCCGTGGGATATGTCATCACGCACGATGTAACGGACGAACAGGGCTGCCAGCGCGATACCGATCATCGGCGTTACCAGATACCAGAGCGTATGCCCGTCCTGAATGAGGAACACCGTGACGAACCGCTGAATCCAAGCGATGCAGGCTTTCAGCAGACATGCCGCCAGAGCGGAGACAGCACCCGCAGCGAACGCCAGAATCAGAATCAGATTCTTCTCTGACAGATGCCGCTCGCGCCAGCTGAGCAGTTTGTCATGGATGTACGCTTTGTCTTTGCGCATGGCAATGTCTCTTTGGCGGATGTCCGGTTCCGTTTCCGCGCCGCAAAAGTAACCTTTTTTACCTTATTCTATGCGCAGTCAGATTTTTTGCGGGTCGTTTTTTTGTGGAATTTGACATTTTTTGCAAAAATGCGTATCTTTGCGCGTTTTTTGGCAACGTTTCTTATGAGTACTGCTATCGAATTCAACCATGTGGGCAAGCAATACCGGCTCGGACTCGTCGGCACCGGTACCTTGAGCCACGACATCCGGAGGTTTTGGATAACGAACATCCTGCGAAAGGAGGACCCGTATCTCAAGATAGGGGAGGTGAACGACCGTTCGCAGAAAGCCACATCGGAGTACGTATGGGCGTTGCGGGACATAGACTTCAGGGTAAAGGAGGGCGATGTGGTCGGAATCATAGGGAAGAACGGTGCCGGCAAATCCACACTGCTCAAACTTCTCTCACGCGTTACGGGACCGACCGTTGGCACCATCAATTACAAGGGTCGGCTCGCAGCCCTGCTGGAGGTCGGTACTGGATTTCACGGTGAGATGACCGGGCGCGAGAACATCTATATGAACGGTGCCATACTCGGTATGTCGAAAGCGGAGATTGACCGCAAACTGGATGAGATAATAGACTTCTCCGGCTGTGAGAAGTACATAGACACGCCCGTCAAGCGCTATTCGTCAGGAATGACTGTCCGTCTCGGATTTGCTGTCGCTGCCTTCCTCGAACCGGAGATACTCATTGTGGACGAGGTGCTGGCTGTGGGTGATGCCGAGTTCCAGAAAAAAGCCATCGGCAAAATGAAGGACGTGTCGCAAGGCGAAGGACGTACCGTCCTCTTCGTCAGCCACAATATGGCCTCCATACGCAACCTGTGTACAAGCGGTGTCGTGCTGGAGTACGGAAGTGTAAAGTTCAGGGGCGACGATATCAACGAGGTGGTGGACTTCTACCTTAACGGGAACTCGGCGGAGGTGGGTGACAGAGCCAGACTGACAGGCAGCGAACTCAAATCCTATCGTCCCAAGGATTGTTCGTCCAGACAGATGGAAATAACCGAGGTGGAACGCCTTACGCCCTACAGGATTGACTCCACAGATGAGCAGGTCTATCGTGTGCGTGTCATACGTCACGATCCTTCAGTGAGGAAAGTATGCCTTAACACACTCGTTGATGACATCCTGACCGACAACCGTGTCGGGCTGACGTGCAGTGATATCTTTGATATACCCGATGGGAAGAATGAGTTCGAGATGACAGTCACCCTTCGGCATCTCAATCTCAAGCACGGAGCGTACAAGATGAACTTTTGGGTTTCGTCCGAGCCGATGATCAACTCATGGAACATCTTTGACGGAATCTACAACTCCCTCACTTTCGAAATTACCGGTTACAAGGGCAAGTCCATCACCGTCTGGCCTAACGACTGGGGTTTCAACTATTTCGACGGATGCGAAACGAAATTCAGCGTCTAAAGCGCATCTTCCTCCTCATAGTACCCCTGACTGATGCCGTATTGCAGTTCTGCGTCAAGGATAATCTGAATCTGTGAGGAGGTGAGCGAGGACGAATGCCTGCGCTTCTGCGCGTCAAGGATGTAGTTCAGTTGCTCCGTCTCATCAACTTCGCCTTCCAGATAGGTCACTTCGCCTGACTGTTCGTCCGCTTCGAGCAGACCGACACTCTCCAGATAGTCATCCATCGTGTCAAGGACAAAGAGAACATCCTCCTGTGTCATCGTCCGGCGGTCCCGCTCGGGAATCAGATTCCATATTCCGAGGAGTTGCTCCCGCTCCTCCGCATCCAGCATTGCAAGTGTTTCATTCATTTTTCTCGTAATTTTGTTTATGCAGGTTGTTATACCCGCAGGCAGGATGCCTGCGTACAAAAGGTTATTGGGGTTTGCGTAATTGTCCGAAGTTCCAATTCCAGAAGCGGGTGGGTTGCAGACGCGGAACGGGAATATACAGTAGGAGTGTGGTAACAACACCAAGAATCATGCCGCCGAAAATGTCTTCCAGAAAGTGCTGGCTCAGATAGATGCGGGAATACGCCCCCAAGACGGCAAGCAGAAAACACCCCAAAGAGATAGTTGTTGTCTTGACAAATGTATGCCGGGTACTGCGATATGCAGTATATTCGGTCAGTACGATGCTTAAGCACAGGAACAGCGCGAAAAAAGTGGTGGTGTGTCCAGACGGGAATGAGTAGTACTTGCTTAGTTCCACCCCGTCCACGAAGGGAAGCTGCACATCGGGATACCGCTCAGCAAACCACTTGTACGGTCGGTCTGTGTCGAACATATATTTCAGACGCTGTGAAAGCAGGCCGGAAACAACCACACTTCCCAACAGATATGTCGCCCAGCCGGTTTTGTAGAAAAGGAGGAGAAAGACAACGATATAAGGTATCCATTCGCCGACAACGGTGTAGTGACGGAACAAGGAATCCAGAAACGGCGTATGACATCCGTTCAGCCACAGATGAACCGCCGCTTTGTCGCAGCTCAACATCACATAGCCAATCAGGTTGAGAAGCAGAACGGTGCAGACAAGAAAAGAGATGTTTCGTTTGAACATTCGGACGGGATTAGTCGGTTCTGATTCCGTGGACTGTATAGAGTCCGTGCGATGAGCGGACATACAAGCGTCCTTTCTTAAAGATTTTATGAATGCCTCTTTCGGACGGTACTGTTTCGTTGAGTCCTGTTACCGGGGACTTGGTAAGCAGCAGAAGCTGCTGCAGGCAGGCGCGGGAAGCGGTGCTTCCGCCTACCGATACAAACCGGACAGAACGGGTTTGCGCCGGAAGTGTGATTAGATGGTACCGCTCGTTTCGCGTTTCGTCTGTTACCTCCTCCCTGATGGATTCCATCAATACATCATCGGTATAGACATCCAATTGCATACGCTGGGACGAGTTGAAAGGTGAGGCGCGGAACAGCAGATACGCCGTGTCGGGCAGTTGCAGACCGTCAAACACTATCCCGCCGTCATCGGAGCCGCTGCCCATTGTGACCGCCGCCGTGCCGTTGGATTGACAGTTCGTTACCGTTGCCACCCCGCGCAGGGCGGCCAGCGAAGCGCAAGACAGGTTGATAAGCGTGTCAAGTGGCATATCGGCAAGTTCGTCCGGGCAATAGGTGAAATCTGTCGCACGGGGCGGCACATAATCCGTTTCCTCCGTGCATTGCAGGTCAGCAAGCCGCACACTCTCCCCCTTGCGGTTCCCCCAGATGTACTCTACCAGTTCGGGATAATCAATGTAAGGGTTGCGGTTGTGCTGGATGGACGACACAACGTGCTGGCGGCACCGTTCCTTCTCGCTGACAGGATCCTGTCTGTGCCACGACAGCAGCAGTTCGGTGAGCCATGGACGGAACTCCAGATACGACCCGTTGTCCAGATACGCACTGTACTTGTCCGCCCAGTCATAGTCCTCGTAGGCGGTGACAATATAGAAGTACGCGCGGGCGAAATCGCCTTTGTACTCATCGGCGGGTTCGAAGACGCGGTGTCCGGGATGTCCTTTCATATAGCCCTGACGCAGACATCCGTTGTCGAACTTCACAATGCTGTCCGTCACGCCGGGCGGGTAGTCACTCTTGCCGGTCTGGTTGGCGCGGGCATCGGACGGATTGAGATGGTAGAGGTCTTTGTATGCGGCGTTCTCTGTCTTTCCCCACCACGCTTTCGGAAAACTGTGCTCAATGTTGAGCGAGCAGCCCGATTCGCCTTGGACAAGCGGGTAATACCGCACGCTATGGCTGTACATATCCCACACCCTGCCGTCCTCCGTGATGTCTGTTTCGGGGAACGCCTGCCACGTGCCGTATGCTTTCAGATCGCCTTTCTGCCAAGAGGGGGGATTGTTGGATGTATGGTACTTGTTTGTGCCGTAGTCATACCTCACGCCACCGCATATCGAGTCGTGCAAGGCAGACTTGAGTGCCGAATCCCGCAAACCCTCTATGTGGGCATAGTAATTCTTCCGTATCGGCTCTGCCCGCATACAAAATGGAGCGAAAGAGAGAATAAGGAATATGTATATCAATCGTTTGCTCATTATTTCTTATCGGACAACTGCCCCTTTCGCATCGGATGGAAAAGAAGGATAATATTGTAAATCGTATACCAAAGGATGCAGCCTGTGCCACCGAACAGGACGAACACAGGACGGTCGTACTGGCAGGCACGGATGATACAGAAAACAAGAATGACGACACAACCTGCCAAAAAGATGTACCGGGACGAGTTGTCGCGCCAAGACAGATTGCGGAACTTGAACGAGAGCATCGGCAGTCCGCTCACCAGAAGATAACAACTGACCAGACTGACCGCCAGCAGCATCCACGGAATCCAGTCCGTATGGCCTGTGGGAGTCGTCATCGAATAGGGCATCGAGGTAATCCCGCCCCAGAAAAGCGCGTTGGCAGGCGTGGGGAGACCGATGAATGAGGTCTTCTGCCGATCGTCTATATTGAATTTGCCAAGTCGTAGTGCCGAGAACGCCGCCATCAGCAGGGCAACCGCGCTCCACCAGCCGATAAGAGGAAGCAAGTAGCAGAACAGCATCATCGAAGGAGCGAGACCGAACGTGATGTCATCCGCCAGCGAGTCCATCTGAATGCCTAATGGTCCGCTTACACCCAGCTTCCGTGCCGCGAATCCATCGAAAAAGTCGAACATTGCACCGGCAAGAATAAACAGGAATGCGTAGGCGAATGCGCCGCGTGTCGCCAGCCATACTGCCACACAACCGCAAAGAAGGTTGCAGCAGGTAATCATATTGGGGATATGCCGTTTCATTTTTATTACCATTTTTTACCAGTCAATTGAATTGAGGCGGGTGCGGTACACATCCGAGTAATATTGGTTGTGATCCTGCCCTCCGAACAGATAGATGCAACTGCCAATCACGACAGCCGACTGCCGATAGCGCGGCGCAAAACCTTCAGGGACAGGCAGATGGGCTGTGTCGGAGGAGGTAAAGGTCAGTCCCTCCGTTTCTGACTCATACACGCCGCTCACGCTGCCGTCTTCCAACAACCCGCCAAAACGGATCAGACGGCCGGCATAACTGACAAGCGCGGCACCTGCGATGGCGGATTGTGCGTAGCGGGAAGAGTTGAGGTTGATCAGTCTGAATTCGCCGCCCTTATCCTCCAATGACCAACCCGCCGCAGACATTCTTCCATCACGGTCATAACCGCCATAAAGGAAAGCGGTAGGACGGCCGCTTACCGATTGGAACACGACTGTCGCGAAATCGCTCAAAGGGAAATCCGATGGAAGTGCTTGCAGCACACTGATCTGCTCACTCTCCGTGTCATAGCAGGAAAGATACATCTCCCCGCCACCCGATGCAGCAAACCACAAACGGCCTGCGAATGAGAAGAGGGTTGCCTCTATCTGAAAAGGTGTGACGGGAAACGCCAATGTGGTTGCCGTCCAGTTCACGCCGTCAGACGAACGGTAGAGACTTGTGTCCGCCAGATAGCAGAAATCGGAAGAAACGCTGTCCGACACTATCTGACGGACATTCGTGTTCTTTGGAAGACCTGCAACTACCTGCTCGTCCGTCCACGACACGGCATCAGCGGAATGGGTCACACCAACCGAATAGCCATCGGTCAAAAAGGCATGGAAGCCGTCCATTCTGTACAGAACCCGCATCAACCGTGGGGATGCCAGTTGGGTCTGAAGCGTGTCAATACGATAAAGATACGGGTCTGTCTGATGGGCGTATGCATCGATCCGATAGTATTTCTCATGGGTTCGATCGGCAGCATAAACGCGCAGATAAACCGGTCTCTTCGTCAAATCAAGCGTGTCATATCCCGTATAGACAAACGATGTGTCACTTGTATAGTAGATAGCGGCGGAAGGACGCGAGTTGAACGTGACGCGGGGAACCACCCGGTTGAGCGGAGTGCCGTAGAGCAGCGAATCGCCGTCTCTGGGGGCAATCAGACCTGTGTCCGACCTGTTTTCCACCGTGAAGACAGCCGCTCCCAGACCTGGGTAAGCGTCCTGCGCTGCAAGGGAGAAAGAGAGAACGGTGGCATCAGTCGTGTCGTAAGTGACTGATTCGGAATCCTTATTGGAACATGAAAGGGACAAAATAAAGATAATCGTCAACCAAGGGATATAGGAACGTTTCATAATATACCATGTACTGTTTGGCAAAAACAGCGCAAAGATACGTCATTGTTTGCACACTTGCAAAACTTACCGTATTTTTGCGGGTCATTTCGTGAAGACAGAAAGAAATATGTTGTTTGAGAGCCAGATTATTGATCTGATGCGCACGATGCCGGCGCAGAAGATTGCTCACGAGAAGGAGCAGATGCGCGGACTGGATTCGCAGCGCCGCCGTGTGATGACACCCGAAGAGGTGAAGACCGATTCACGCAAGATAGTGGATCAGATTGTGAGGATGGCATGTTGGAAGGATGCCAAGACGGTGATGCTTTATTACCCCATCCACAACGAGGTGGATTTGAGGCACTTGGTACACGAGTATGCCGACGAGAAGATTTTCCTTCTTCCCGCCACTGTCGGCGGACATCAGATTGAGGTGCGGCGGTATGAGAAGAACCGCCCGCTGAAGAAAGGGCAGTTCGGTATCCCCGAACCTGACACGGAGGCTTGGAATAAACCTATCGACATCATTTTCGTACCCGGTGTCGCTTTCGGTACCGACAAGTTCCGTCTTGGTCGCGGCGGAGGTTATTACGACCGTTTTCTCAAGTTCTACGAACATACGATGAAGATAGGGGTCTGCTACGATTTCCAGTTGCACAACGATCTGCCCTCGCAGTTCTTCGACATCCAGATGGATCGTGTGGTAACGCCGAGCAAGACCATCGGATAAAAAAAAACGGACAGCCCTATTCGGCTGTCCATCGGATGGAAGGCTGGGCTTCCTGTTCCTGTCTTATGCGCCTGTCGGTTTCTTCCGAAAGGCGTTTTTCGTTGCTGCGGTAGTAATACACCAGTCCGTACTCCTGACAGGCACGCATGTGCGCGTAAGGAAGCAGATCCTTATAGTAACCGTCCACTTGGTTCCATATATCCAGTATTATCCGGTCGGCTTCCTCGCGAAGGCCCGTCAGATCCTCTGTGATGCGGCTTTCGGTCTTCCTGTGGATGCCCTGGTCCACCTGACGGTCCTTGAAGATGTCGAAATACACTTTCACCTTCTGGATGCTCGGGTTCTGCATCGGGTAGCCTCCTTGAGCGATACGCTGCTCTTCGCCCTCGATGATGTTCTTCCCCCACACCAGCAGATCCTCCTCCGAAGAAAGGTCAGGCAGGATATGGCTGTCCGGATCGAGATGGTACAGTTCTTTCATCTGTTTCTTTATCTCGCCGCGTGTCACGGCCAGATTGAGTACCTGGATGAAATGGGAAATGTACATCCTCGTGTTCTGTACGATGTGGCGGTAGTCCCTGTTGGACGATACGCGCGTGCGGAAATTGTCGTGATAGCGGCTCACGATGCTCTCGAAGCGCAGCAGGAAATTGCGTGCCTCAGACTGGGTGTGATAGGTCAGCACCTGCTCGTTGAAATCCGCCTCACTCGCCCGCTGGACGGCTGTCTGAAGGGCTTTCAGACGCATCTGGTCTGTATTGGGAAGTCTTCTGTATGGCATAAGAATGTGTCAGTCAAATGTTTCTTTTTACAAGTTTCCGTGCCAGCTGACGGAGCCGGTCGGTCGCCTCGTTCTGAGGCAGATGATTCAGATGGTTGATCGCTTCCGTTGTCAGGCGGCTGACCTCCGCTTTCGCTTTCTCATCCACCCCCAAACGGCGGTACTCCGAAAGGATGTATTCCACATCACGGCTTTCCGGCCGCTTCATCCCCATTGATAGTGCGGTAACACGCATCCACGTCATCTTTCCCTCGCGTATGTCGCCCCCTGTGGCTTTGCCGAACGTGGCAGGGGTACCAAAGCAGTCAAGGTAGTCATCCTCTATCTGGAATGCCAGCCCCAGCAGAATGCCGTACTCATAGAGGGCATTCTGGGCGTTCTGGGGTGCCTCCGCCAGCAAACTGCCGATCTGTAGCGCGTTTGCGAACAGAACCGCCGTCTTCAGACGGATCATCTGCATATACTCGTCCATTGTCACCTCTTTTCGCCGCTCAAAATCCATATCGTACTGCTGCCCCTCGCATATCTCCGTCGCCATCCTTGTGAAAAGACGCAGAACAGCGGGAAGGTGCTTCGGCTCAATGTCCTGTAGCAAACGATACGCCTCTATCAGCATCTGGTCGCCTGACAGAATGGCGGTTGGTATATTCCACTTGCAGTGGACGCACTGCCGTCCCCTGCGCGTTTCGGCGTTGTCCATCACATCATCGTGAAGCAGCGTAAAATTATGAAACACCTCCAATGCCAACGCGGCAGGAAGCACTTTCTGTTCCACACCGTCAAACACCTGTGCCGCCAGCAAGGTCAGAGTCGGACGCAGGCGTTTGCCACCCGCCGCCAACGTGTAAGCTATCGGCTCATACAATCCACTCGGTTCACGCGACCAGTCCAGCCGCGAAAGGGCTTCATTGATATCCATATCAGAACTCGTTCTCAATGATTTCCGTCAGTACATCGCCCATCGTCATTCCCGCCGCACGCACCTGCTGCGGAATGAACGAGGTAGCCGTCATGCCAGGGGTCGTGTTCACCTCCAGCAGACTGATTTCTCCCGACTTGGAAATGATGTAGTCAGCACGGATGATTCCTTTGCAGCCGATCAGGTCGTAGATGCGCATTGTGGTCGCCTGAATGCGGTCGCGCTGCTCGTCGGGGATGCGCGCGGGCGTTATCTCGTCCACCTGGCCGTTGTATTTGGCGTCGTAGTCGAAGAACTCGTTATCCGTCACCACCTCCGTCACGGGGAAGGCGACGCTCTTCTGGCGGGTCTTGTACACGCCGCATGTTACCTCCGTACCTTCCAGCAGCGACTCGCATATCACCTCATCGCCCTCCTTGAAGGCCAATGCGATGGCGGGCTCCACATCTTCCAAGTGCTTCACTTTCGTACAGCCGAACGAACTCCCGCCCACGTTGCTCTTGATGAAGCACGGCAAGCCCAGACGCTTTGCTATCTCCTCGTCCGACGGACGCTCTGCGCCCTTGCGCAGCAGCAGATTGTCCGCCACGCGGATGCCGAAATCGTGCAGGTAATGGTTGCAGGCGAACTTGTTGAACGTCAGCGACGCCGCCAGCACGCCGCAGCAGCCGTAGGGAATGCGCATCATATCCAGATAACCCTGCAGCAGGCCGTTCTCACCCGGAGTGCCGTGAATCGTGATGTACACAAAATCGTATTCGCACAACTTGTTCAGCGTAGCCATATCGGCTCCCCGCAGCACCACAACCTCCGCGTCGTAACGCTCCTTGTCAATAAACGACTCTATACCGGCGGCACTGCGAAGCGAAACCTCATACTCCGAACTGTCGCCGCCCGCCACTATCGCTATCTTCCGTTTCATATCGCAATCACTAATTATGTTTGACCCCGCAAAGATACGGTGTTTTTCGCAATGATACACAATCTTCCGCAATTAAATGCGGATTTATTCGCAAAGGGTTGCATATTGTCGGAAACACGGCTATCTTTGCGGCGGTGTAACACGAGACTTTACAAACCTACAAAATCATACCACTATGGAAGCGAAAGAAATGGAACGCATTATCCGCACGGCGGAGAACTGGCTGAATCCCTCTTACGATGAAGAGACACGTGCTGCGGTGCGCTGTATGCTGGACGCGGAGGACAAGACGGAACTGATTGACTCGTTCTACCGCACTTTGGAGTTCGGGACGGGCGGTTTGCGCGGCATCATGGGACCCGGCACCAACCGGATGAACAAGTATATTGTCGCGCAGGCGACGCAGGGCTTCGCCAATTATCTCAACAAGGTGGCTGCAGAAGGCGGTTTCACCACCATGAAGAAAGGTGAGCGTGTGAGCGTGGTGGTCGGTCACGACTGCCGCAACAACGGACGAATGTTTGCCGAGACGGTGGCGGATGTATTCGCCGCAAACGGCATACGGGTGTATCTATTTGAGAGCCTGCGCCCCACGCCTGAGGTCAGTTTCGCCATCCGTCATCTGCATTGTCAGGGCGGTGTGAACGTCACAGCCTCTCACAACCCGAAGGAATACAACGGTTACAAGGCGTATTGGGAGGACGGGTCGCAGGTGTTGCAGCCGCATGATCAAGGCATCATTGATGAGGTCAGCAAGGTGCGTCCGGAGGATGTGCGCACCGGCGGCGACAGGAATCTGATTGAGATTATCGGCGGCGAGACGGACTACGACTACATGATGGCGGTCAGGAGTGTGATGATTGACCAAGATGTCATCCTCCGCCAGAAGGACCTTAATATCGTCTATACCCCGCTTCACGGTACTGGGCGGCAGATAGTGCCGATGTGCCTGCGTTCTTGGGGATTCGCGAACATCCACGTGGTGCCCGAGCAGATGGTGATTGACGGCAACTTCCCGACCGTTGTGTCACCCAATCCTGAGAACTCGGAGGCGATGACCTTGGGTATGCGGATGGGTACGCGCATCAACGCCGACCTCGTGATAGCGAGCGACCCGGATGCCGACCGCATAGCCATAGTGGTGCGCAATGACAGGAACGAGTGGGTGATCATCAACGGCAACCAGACCTGCATGATGTACTGCCACTACATCATCAACAACATGAAACGGCTGGGCAAGATGCGTGACGATATGTATCTTGTGAAAACGATTGTCACGAGCGAGATGATCCGCAGGATTGCCGACCGCGAGGGTGTGACGCTGACAGACGAATACACGGGCTTCAAGTGGATAGCCAACCGCATCCGTATGTGGGAAGGCAAACGCAAGTACATCGGCGGCGGAGAGGAGAGCTTCGGTTTCCTGCCATACGACGCGGTGCGCGACAAGTGCTCGCCTTCGTCCATCTGCCTTATTTGCGAGATAGCCGCCTACGCCAAGGACCACGGCATGAGCCTGTACGAGTATCTGCTCAATATATACACCGAATACGGATTCCAGCGTGAGGCGATGGTGAACATAGTGCGTCCCGGCAAGACCGGGGCGGATGAGATCCGTCAGATGATGGTCAATTATCGCCGGAACCCGCCAGAGGAGATAGCCGGAGAGAGAGTGGCCTGCATCAAGGATTACCAGAGTCTGGTGCGCAAGGACAGGAAAGAAGGAAAGTGGGTGGAGAGCGCGATGGAGATGGCACTGGGTGCGACCTCGAACGTGTTGCAGTTCTTCACGGAAGGCGGTTTGAAAGTGAGCGTGCGCCCGTCGGGTACAGAACCGAAAATCAAGTTCTACTTCGAGATTCCTGGTACGATGCGGGGCAAGGATGACTATGAGCGGGCGACCGCCGAGGCGGAGGCGCGCATTCCTGCTATCAGAGCCAGTCTCGGAATCGCAGGATAAGTGGTCTTTGGAAACAATATATAACCGACCGATTTATGAAAAACAAACTGTCACTTGTCGCCGTTTTGCTTCTGTTGTGTGTCCTTCCCGCGCGGGCTATCGTCAACGGCCGCTCGCTGACCGGCACGCTCAAGGACCTGCATGTCGAACTTGGTCTGACTTACGGTCAGCGCGTTGAGGCTCAACAGCATTTTGAGGAGGATTACGACCGGCAGCGTCAGAGGATGCTGGATGTCATCAAGAGATCCAACGACCTGTCCATCCTGCTCTACATGCAGGAGCAGGACATGACATTCGACATGGCTTACGCGCTGAAGAAAGTGACAGCGGACTATAAGGATTTTAACCGCGACAGACGGCCTTACGACCGCATCATCAGCGGTCTGAACTACGAGGTTGACCGATATGCTCGTCTGATTGAGGCAATGCGCCGTCTCCCGCCCGTGATGAAGGAGGTGGAGATTGTGCCGGACAGTCTGCAGTACCACAACGATTCGCTGGATAAGCACCTGTCTTCCATCCATTCGTCTTTGGAGAGGGAAATCATCCGCATCGCTGTCAGGGATACAGCCTCCGCTCCGTTGATTCTCGATGCTGAAGGGGAGTCGTACCGCGACTCGTGCATCCTGCTCGCTTCAGGACTGCTGAAGATATATGCCGACAACCGCATGACCGTTGTGGCGGACAGCGTACATTATCAGGAAGCGTACCTGCGGTTGAAAGAGAGTTACGACTATGCGGAACTGCGCTATCGGAATCTCGAGAAATATGTCTTTACTGACGGTCAGACACCCGTTCTGGAAATACTTTCCGCCCCCGCCTTCTATTGGAACAAACTGAAGGCGGACTGTGCCGGTCAGTACGACTTCTCTGAACTCACCCGTCCGGATAAGGAAATGGGCGAAAACGCCAATCCGGAAGAACTGACCAGGCGGGGAACGAACGCTTTTCTTGTAGTGGTGTGCTTCATCCAGCTTGTCGCACTGATATTGACGTGGCTGCTTATGTCTGGCATCCTTTGGCTAATCGGACGCTTCACGCGGCTTCGCAAATACATTCTTGGCAAGCGTCTGCCGTTGCTGTCTCTGTTTGTCGGCACCGCCTTGTATTTCCTGCTGTTCGGCTATATGTGGAAGGGGGACGAGTACGTGCAGATGGGGGTCAAGAATGTCAATACGTTCCTCTGGCTGCTGATGGCCATTTCGGGTTCGCTGCTCCTTCGCGTCAAACCGGCCCAGCTGCGCAACGGTTTCTGGCTCTATATGCCTACCATCTTTTTCGCGCTGGTGCTGATTGTCTGCCGCAACGCCTTCGTTCCTGACAGTGTGATCAACTTCCTGTTCCCTGTGGCCCTGCTGTTGGCCATCCTGCGGCAGCTGTTCGGCTGCATCCGCCAACGCGGGAGGGTCACATCCATTGACAGCACGCTCGGCTGGATATCTCTGGCGGTCTATCTGCTGTGCTTCGTGTGCGCCTTTATGGGATTCGCGTATGCTTCGCTGCTCATTTTTGTCTGGTGGTATTTCATGCTGGCCATCCTGCTCTCCATTGTCTGCGTGGCGGATCTGATGAACCGGTTCAAGGAGCGCTGGCTGAACAAGCGTATAAGGGCGAGACGCGCGCGTATCACCTACGTCACCGGCGAGGACAGGGAGACGCTTCTGTTCGGCACCACATGGTTTTACGAACTCGTCCGGCAGGTGGCATTACCCGTGATGATACTGATATCCATCCCGTTCTGCGTGCATATTTCGCTTAATATTTTCGATTTTAACGACCTGTTCACACAGTTCTACCACACCCCGTTCGTCCGGCTGACAGACTCGTCGGGAGCGGAATCCCTGAACATATCCGCCAATGACATTGTCAATCTGCTTGTCGTGTTCTTCGTTCTGCGCTATCTCAACCGAGCTGTCATTGTCGTGTGGAAATATATGCGTTACACCCTTTTTATGCGCAAGTTCAACCGCACCAGCATCCGCGACAACGAAATCAACCTTTCGCTTGACAAGAGCATCATCAACGTGCTGATATGGATGAGTTATGCCATACTGGTGGTGGATATGCTGAATATCCCGACCGGTTCGCTCAGTATGATCGCCGGAGGTCTTTCCGCCGGTATCGGTCTGGCGATGAAGGATATAATCAACAACTTCATCTACGGCATCCAGTTGATGGGCGGCCGTTTGCGCGTGGGCGACTGGATAGAGTGCGACGGCGTACGCGGACGTGTCACCGCCATCAACTACCAGTGCGTTCAGGTGGAGACGGAGGAAGGCACGGAGATGTCGTTCCTCAACGAGTCGCTCTTCGGCAAGAACTTCAACAACCTCACGCGCAACAACTCCTATGAACTCACACAGATTGTGGTCGGTGTGGCATACGGTACGGATGTGGAAAAAGTGCGCGAGGTGCTGGTTGAGGCGATGCAGCAGATGCGCACCAAGGATAAGTACGGCAGGGAGATTGTGGAACCGAAATTTGGCATTCGCGTGGTGGTTCACAATATGAGCGACAGTTCGGTGGAGGTTGCTGTCAGACAGCAGGTGCTGGTGGCGGAGCGAATCGGGTATGTACACCGCTCGAAGGAGGTGATTTACAATGCTCTCAATGCCGCCGGCATTACCATTCCGTTCCCGCAGTGCGATGTGCATCTGATAAACGAAGCCCTTGAAAAATAAGGCGGAGTTTGTTCGGGTAACGAATTCGCATTATTTTTGCGGCGTTACTTGTGTGAGAAAAACATAAATAGAATATATATGAATAGTAAACTCGGACTGGATTTTAAGAAAGTGGAGTATGCTCGCTCATTGGCGGGAAAGATAGCCACAGAGGTTCAGACGTTCGTCGAGCAGTACACCACGGTGGCTGTGGAGCGCACGCTGTGCCGCCTGATGGGCATTGACGGTGTTGATGCCAACGGTGTGCCGCTGCCCAATGTGCTGGTGGACGCGCTGATGGAGAAGGACGTGCTGGGCGAAGGCGTGCTGTTCTTCCTCGGCAACGCGATGCTGTCCACGGGGCTGTGTCCGCAGGACATAGCCGAGAAAGTGGCAAAAGGCGAATTGGACATCACAAAAGTGGTTACGACTGACCGCCGCCGGCTGATGGAAGTGCTACAGCCTGTGATTGACAGCAGCATTGAGCGCATCCGCACACGCCGTCAGCGTCGGGAGCATTACCTTGAGACCATCGGCGAGGGACCAAAACCCTATCTCTATATCATTGTTGCCACTGGCAATATCTACGAGGACGTGGTGCAGGCGCAGGCGGGTGCCCGTCAGGGCGCGGACGTGATTGCCGTCATCCGCACGACTGGTCAGTCGCTGCTGGACTATGTGCCCTACGGCGCGACCACCGAGGGGTTCGGCGGGACGTTCGCTACGCAGGAGAACTTCCGCATTATGCGCAAGGCGTTGGACGAGGTGGGCGAGGAGCAGGGCAGGTACATCCGCCTGTGCAACTACTGCTCGGGGCTGTGTATGCCTGAGATAGCGATTATGGGGGCTTTTGAAGGCTTGGATGTGATGCTCAACGATGCGCTGTACGGCATCCTGTTCCGCGACATCAATATGCAGCGCACGCTCATCGACCAGTATATGTCGCGCATTATCAACGGTTTCGCGGGCGTTATCATCAATACGGGCGAGGACAACTACCT
>DBVX01000067.1:53871-57489 GCA_002308815.1 Bacteroidales bacterium UBA1253 | reverse complement strand
TCAATGTAACGCGGTGCGGCTGCGCCGTCGCCAGTGAAAATGTTGCCCCAGTTTCCCTGACAGTCAATGAGCAGGTCTTTCTGCCCCAGTTGCACCAGCGCGTCGCCTATGCTCGCATCGCCGTGCGGATGGTACTGCATAGTCTGCCCGACGATGTTGGCGACCTTGTTGTACTTGCCGTCATCCACGGTCTTCATGGCATGAAGCACGCGGCGTTGGACGGGCTTCAGACCGTCCTCCACGGCGGGTACCGCACGTTCCAGAATGACGTATGACGCATAGTCCAGGAACCAGTCCCGGTACATACCCGTCAGATGGTAGCGAACCGACTCGTTGTCAGACTCCATACAACCCGGCCGGTTTTATTGAAGATGGCGGCCTAAAACGATGTAGAGCAAGATACCGGCTGCCTCTAACGCCAATGCGGAAACCAACAATGCGTTAGAAGGAACTGCCAAGTGGTAAACAACCAAGCAGAGGACTCCCAGTAAGACTACGACAAGTCCGATGTTCTTCAGAAAAGTATTCATAATATCATTAAAATTATGTATCGTTCCACAAAGCCGCGCAAAGATAAGGCTTGCAGCTGATTCGTGCAACTAAAAATTAAATTCTGTTCTTTTTGTTTGTTTACAGAATAGCTCCTGTTTCATAAGTTATTCATTTTCATCGTCTCCTGTCGGCGGGACTTCGCGAATCATAGAGTTGCGGGATATGCATTGCAGTTTGACATCATGTTCGGGCATGACGAAATGAATGATATAGCCTTTCCCTGTTTCATAATCGGGGTTTATCTCCTCCCCGTCCAGCAGAAAACGGTAGTCGGTGTCGGTTGCCACAAAAAAGTAATAAAGAATGACATGCTCACCGGCACAGTACTCGCCTCGGGCTGTGGTCATACCCTCCATAAAAGAAGGATTGCTCTTTTTGCCCTTGTCGGGATTTCGCTTTTCGGCAACACGCTGCAACCAGCACGACTGCTGCCCGCAGAAATCAATAGTGTAGGATTTTTGTTTACAGGAGGCTGCGCCTTGTAAGGAAAGAAGAACGGTCATAATAAAAAGTAGGAAACGAGACATATTTGATTCATTTTTGATTGCTGGTATCAGGATTGGCGGCAGACTACGCCATACAGGTCAAATGCCTCCGCACGTGATATGCGAATCGGATAGAACTGCCCGGGTTTCAAGTGGTTGGAAGTCTCAATCAGCACTTCGTTATCCACTTCCGGCGAGTCGTGTTCGGTGCGTCCGACAAAGTAGCCGCCTTCCTGCCGGTCGATGAGGACGGGGATAGTCTGTCCGATGAGTGACTGCTGTTGCTCCTCGGCAATCTCCTGCTGGATAGCCATCAGTTCCCGCAGCCGCTCCTGTTTGACCTCATCGGGCACATCGTCCTTATAGTGGCGATAGGCGTATGTGCCTTCCTCGTGCGAGTAGGCAAAAGCCCCCATCCGCTCAAAACGCATCCGCCGCACCCATTCTTTGAGTGCGGCAAAGTCCTCTTGTGTTTCTCCCGGATGCCCCACGATGAGAGTGGTGCGCAGGTAAATCCCCGGCACTTCGCATCGTATGCGTTCGATGAGCGCGTCCTGTTCGGCGGCGGTTATATGCCGTCGCATCAGCGAAAGGATATGGTCGGCGGAATGCTGCAGGGCTATGTCAAGGTAGTTGCACACCTTTCTCTCCTCCGCCATCACCCGTAGCAGGTCAAGCGGGAAGTCGGTGGGATAGGTGTAGTGGAGGCGTATCCATTCGATGCCGCTGACCGCCGCCAGTTGTCTGACCAGCGAGGGCAGCCGGTGCTCCTTATAAAGATCCAGTCCGTAGGAGGAGATATCCTGGGCGATCACGTTCAGTTCCTTTACGCCTTGCTCCGAGAGCCATTCCGCCTCGCGTAGGATGTCCTCCTCCGGGCGCGAACGGTGTCTGCCCGTGATAAGGGGAATGGCGCAGTAAGAGCACATACGGTCGCACCCTTCGGAAATCTTCAGATAGGCGTAGTGTGGAGGAGTGGTCAGTTGGCGGTGGAAACCCTCCAATGGTGTTCGGGTGAGTTTTCGGAGCAGGGCATCGAAATCGAACTTTCCGAACCAGCCGTCCACTTCGGGCAACTCCTGCGGGAGTTCCTTCGCGTACCTCTGGCTCAGGCATCCCATCACGTACAGCCGTTCCAGTCCGCCCGTGCTCTTCCTCTGCGCGAACTGCAGGATGGTACGGATGCTTTCTTCCTTGGCATCGCCTATGAACCCGCAGGTGTTGATAACCGCCACGCGGCTGCGCGGGACAGCGGGGTCGTGGTGGCAACGCCATCCGAGAGCCTGCAGATGCCCCATCAGCCGCTCCGTATCGACAAGGTTCTTGGAGCAGCCGAGCGTGAGAATATCAATGTCGCGGGTCATCTTTAGTTGCCCAGATCGCTGTGGAATTGTATGCGTACCAGACGGACGTGCAGCTCGTCGTAGTCGTCGTAGCCGAGGTTGTCCATCGCCACGTGCAGGTTGTCGCTCTCGGCGTGCTTGAAGTAGTCCACGATATCGGCTTTCTCGTCGGGATCGACCACATCATCGATGAAGTAGTTGATGTTAAGTTTGGTACCGCTATAGACGATAGCCTCCACCTCCTCAAGCAGTTCGTCAAGCGACATTCCTTTGCTCTCGGCGAGATCGTCCAGCGCGACGCGGCGGTCGATGGCCTGAATGATGCTTATCTTGCGCGCCGAGTCGTGCGCCACGGTGCGGACACGCAGGTCTTCCGGACGGATAATCTCGTTCTCGTCCACATAGTCTTTGATGAGTTTGACGAACTCATCGCCATAGCGTTTCGCCTTGCCCGCCCCCACGCCGGGGATGTTCTGCAACTCTTCAATGGTGATGGGATAAGTGGTCGCCATCGCCTCGATACTGGGATCCTGAAAGATGACGAAAGGAGGCACGTTCATCTTCTTGCTCAATTTCTTGCGCAGATCCTTGAGAATGGAGAAAAGCACATCGTCAGCCGCCGCCGAGCCGCCCATCTGCTCCATCGGTTCTTCCTCATCCTCTTCTTTCTTTATTTCAACGGGTATCTCGAATGGTACGGGGTGCTTAACATATTTCTTGCCCGCTTCGGTGATTTTCAGGTCGCCGTATGACTCAATGTCCTTGCGGATATATCCGGCAATCATCGCCTGACGGATGATGGTGAAGAGGGTCTGTTCCGTCTCATCGGAAGCGATTCCGAAGTTCTCCAGCTGGTCGTGGTGGTAGGAGACGATGGCGGCTGTCCGGTTGCCATGCAGCAGATCGACTATGTGCTCGGCACGGAATTTCTCGTTCACCTGCAGGATGGTCTCGATGGCAATGCCTAAAAGTTCGCTCTCGTCCACCTGACGATAGATCTTTTTGCAATTGTCGCAATTGCCGCAGTTGTCTTCCGGATATTCTTCGCCAAAGTAGTTGAGCAGCAGTTTGCGTCGGCAGAATGGCGATTCGGCGTAGCCCTGCGAATCAAAGAGGAGCTGGTTGTTGATGTCCTGCTCGGCAACGGGTTTGTCCCGCGCGAAACGACGCATACGCTCTATGTCCTTCGGGCTGTAGAAACATACGCACAGACCCTCGCCGCCGTCACGTCCGGCTCG
>DBVX01000067.1:47562-53819 GCA_002308815.1 Bacteroidales bacterium UBA1253 | reverse complement strand
TCGATACCCATACCGAAGGCGATAGTCGCCACGATGACCTGCACTTTCTCCATCAGGAAGGCATCCTGATTGGCGCTTCGTGTCGCCGCGTCCATACCCGCGTGATAGGGAAGGGCGGCAATGTGATTCACCTGCAGTTTGGCGGACAGTTCCTCCACCTCACGCCTCGCAAGACAATAGACGATGCCCGACTTGCCCTCCATCTGCCGGATGAAGCGTATCACGTCCTTGTCCACGTTGTCGGTCTTGGGACGTACCTCATAGTACAGGTTGGGTCGGTTGAAACTCGCCTTGAACACGGTCGCTTCCATGATGTCGAGGCTCTTCTGGATGTCGTGCTGCACCTTCTCGGTGGCGGTGGCGGTCAGTGCCATAATAGGAGCCTTGCCGATGCGCACGGTCATGCTGTGGATGTTGCGGTATTCGGGACGGAAATCGTGTCCCCACTCGCTGATACAGTGCGCCTCGTCCACGGCGTAGAAACTGATTTTGACTTCGCGGAGGAAATCAATGTTCTCGTCCTTGTTGAGACTTTCAGGAGCCAGGTACAGCAGTTTGGTCTTGCCGCTCATCACATCCTCCCTGACTGCGGTTATCTCCGGTTTGGAGAGGCTTGAGTTGATGAAATGCGCCACGCCGTCCTCCTCGGAGAAGTTGCGCATCGCGTCCACCTGATTCTTCATCAGGGCGATGAGCGGGCTTATCACAATCGCCACTCCGTCCATCAGCAGTGCAGGCAGCTGGTAGCACATACTCTTTCCTCCGCCTGTGGGCATCAGGACAAACGAATCCTTCCCGTCCAGAAGGTTCATTATAATCTGTTCCTGATTTCCCTTGAACGTATCAAACCCAAAATGATGCTGCAGAGCGGCAATCAACTCATCGTGACTCAGTTTCATCCCTGATTTTACAAAGTGTTATATGTTAATGATATGCTTGCTATTTCGCTGCCCTGATTAACGGCAGGCGCGGCAAAAATAACGTTTCCCATATATCCTTGCAAGCGGATACGCGCTTTTTTTGCACTTTTTGCTTGTTTGAACAAATCACCTTACCTTTGCGGCGCATTATCGTCCAACGTATGCTGCCATGAAAATTGAGATTATACGTCAAGTGCTTCAGAAAATCGCACCCGTTGAAGGGGATGCGGGGCTGGATATTCATTATCTGCTGACCGATTCGCGTCAATTGGGGAACCATCCGGCGCAGACCCTTTTCTTTGCGTTGCGTACCGAAAAGGACGACGGTGCGAATTATATTCCCGAACTGCGCCAGCGTGGCGTGCGCGCGTTTGTGCGTGAGAATGCATTGGAGGCCTTGCAGGCACTTGCCGCCTACAAGCGTTCGCTCTTCACGGGCAAGGTAATCGGCATTACGGGCAGCCACGGCAAGACCGTGGTCAAGGAATGGCTCTATGAACTGCTGCGGGAGGACTACCATATCATCCGCTCCCCCCGCAGTTATAATTCGCAGATCGGCGTACCCCTCTCTGTCTGGCTGCTGGGCGAAGACAACCCGCAGGAGGAAACGGACAAGCCCCGTCTCGCTATCTTTGAGGCGGGCATCTCCCGTCCGGGCGAGATGGAGCGTCTCGAGCCCATTATCCGTCCGACCATCGGAGTCATCACCTGCATAGGCGAGGAACGGGACGCGGAGTTCTCATCGCTGGAACAGAAGAGGCAGGAGAAGATGCGCCTGTTCGACAGATGTCCCGTGGTCATAGAGGATCCCACCCATCAGAACGTGCGCACATGCGCCGCCGTGATGCGACAGTTAGGCTACGATGAGCAGACCATAACTGACCGCATCCTGCGCCAGACTCACGAGACAGTAATGCAGGTGGATATGAACGCGTTGATAGACAACGTGGCAGCGTACAGAAGTCTGTTGGCACCGACTACCAAACTGACGGCTATGGTAAAGGCTTTTGCATACGGTACGGGCAGTGTGGAGGTCAGCCGGGCATTGCAGCAGAGCGGTATGGTGGACTATCTTGCCGTGGCTGTTGCCGACGAAGGCGAAGAACTCCGCCGTGCCGGCATTACCCTGCCAATCATCGTTATGAACCCCGAAGAGGCTGCCATCAACAGGATTTTTTCCAACAACCTGGAGCCGAATATCTATTCATTCGCTTGCCTGCAGACGGTGATGGATGCTGCATCCCGGCAGGGATTGGAGCATTATCCTGTTCATATCAAGATTGATTCGGGTATGCACCGGTTGGGCTTCTACCAAGAAGACTTGCCCCGGCTCATAGATATACTGCGTCAGCAGAAAGTGGTTCGTGTTCAGAGTGTTTTCTCTCATCTCGCAGCCGCTGACGAGCCGCAGTGGGATCGCTTCACAAGACAGCAGATCTCATATTTTCAGAACGCCGCCTCCACGTTGGAGTTAGGCATTGGATATCCCGTTATCAAGCATATTCTCAATTCGGCAGGCATAGAGCGTTTCACAGACAGTCAGATGGATATGGTGCGTTTAGGAATAGGTCTGTATGGTTTATCCGTGTCGGAAGCACCGGGTACGACAGTCGGTCATCTGCATCTGCGTAACGTTTGCACGCTGAAAACAACTATTTTGTCCATAAAAACCGTCCGTGAAGGTGAGACAGTGGGGTATGGCAGACGCACCCAACTGACTTCCGACCGCCGCATCGCGGTTATTCCTATCGGCTATGCGGATGGTTTTGACCGGCGGCTGTCCAACTATAACGGTTTTGTGACGGTTCGTGGCAGACGTTGTCCCGTGGTGGGCAATGTGTGTATGGATCAGACTATGATTGATGTGACCGATACGGATGCACACGAGGGCGATTATGCCACCGTATTCGGCGAAGACGTGCCGTTGCAGGACTTCGCCGCCCGATTGGGCACTATACCTTACGAAATTCTAACTTCTGTATCCCGCCGTGTCCAGCGTCAGTATATATACCGATAACCTGTCCGTCGGTTACCGCAGCGATGCCGGTTCGGTGCGGGCGGTGCAGAGCGGTCTGAACCTCACCTTCTATGAAGGCGAGACAGTGGCACTGCTCGGTCCAAACGGCAGCGGCAAGTCCACGCTGCTGCGAACATTAGCGGGACTACAGCCTCCCATAGCGGGCGGCTGCAACTTGTTCTCACTGACTCCCAACGAACTGGCACAACGGATCGCGCTTGTCCTGACGGAGAACAACTCCGTGGAGAACACCAGCGTGCATGATGTGATTGCAATGGGGCGCTATCCCTACACCTCCTTTCTAGGGGGACTCACCGACAGGGACGAACAAATCATCTCGGAGGCTTTGCGGATGGTCTGCGGTGACGGGACAGATGACAGCCTCTCGATGGATCGTATGTTCAATGCGCTCAGTGACGGCGAGAAACAGCGGGTGCTGATAGCCAAGGCCATCGCGCAGCAGACACCGGTCATCCTTCTGGACGAGCCGACAGCGCATCTTGATCTGCCCTCCCGCATCCTCACGTTCCGCCTGCTGCGCGAACTGGCGCACGACCGGAAGAAGACCGTCCTTGTGTCCACCCACGAGCTGGATCTTGCGCTGCGGACGGCCGACCGCGTGCTGCTCCTCTCCAAACAGGGAGTCCCTCCCCGGCTGGATAGTGTGCGGAATCTTGTCAATGACAACGCATTCACTGCCGCCTTCGGGATGGATGTCTTTTCCGCCATCCAACCGATGGATGCTGATAACAGATATGGACGATGACAGCAAAGGATCTGAAAAACATCGGATTAATTGACAATTTTATATGAAGAGATTTATGCTTTTCCTTGTGTCGGCAGCCGCTGTATGCTTTGCCGGTTACAAGAATTACAACGGGGTGCAGCCACATTCAGATTCCCCGATGTCTTTGGAAGAGGGGAGACTCAAAGGGGTTTTCTCTGTAAGTGATTCGTGCAAAGTGTTTTTTTCGCAGGGCAACCTGCAATACCATGCCGCCACCAACACATGGCGTTTTGCCGAGCATCAGTGGGATTTGATTGGAATGGGGTACAGTCTTGCCGACTATGAGCTTAACAATATAGCAGGCGGGACATTGGCGGATTGTAGTAATATCAAGATTGATAGCATTTATAACGGCTGGATAGATTTGTTCGGCTGGGGAACAGGGGATGCCCCCACCAGATCGGGGATGAATGACAGCGGTTATTCAATGTTTGTTGATTGGGGTACTAATCCCATCAGCAATGGCGGCAACAAATCCGGTATATGGCGTGTCCTGACTAAGGATGAGTGGGTGTATCTTATCAACACACGTGCCGGTGCGCGCAAAAAGTACGGTGCCGCCAAAGTGAACGGAATAGCGGGTGTGGTCATTTTACCCGATAAATGGATTCTGCCCGAAGGTTGCTCCTTCAAAGCGGGTATGACGTGTACGAGAATCTGGTATGACTGGAGTTTAGTGGCACGTACCAACATCTACTCTGCCGCCCGGTGGAAAAAGATGGAGGCTAACGGTGCTGTGTTTCTCCCCGCTGCGGGCTTTCGCAATGGAACTTCTGTTTACGATGCGGGTGCGCGTGGCTATTATTGGTTCTCTACAGCCGAAAGTATCCACTATGCCTGTTACCTGCGTTTCTATTCGTACAACCTCTCCCCGACAAGTTACGATGACCGCTACCACGGATTCTCGGTTCGGTTGGTTTCTGACCGGTAACCCCTGACGATGTCCTCCGCAATGCTGTTGAGCAGGCAGAGACCCGTCCTCGTGTCCACCAACGGGTTGGATCATGCGCTGCGGACAGCCGACTGATGGATGACTGAAAATTTTTATCCAAAAAACATTTTTATGTTTTTGGATATGTATTTTTGTGTACATTTGCGGCGCAAATGGTGCCTGACAGACTGTTCCAACCTGTCAGGAAAAGGGAAACAGGTGCGAATCCTGTGCAGACCGGCTGCTGTGAGTTCCTTAACAGAGTGATTTCCATATCTATCAGTCATTAACTGAAGCGACACAGTTGAGAAGACACGAAATCACGGAACGAGCCAGAAAACCTGCCATTGGCGTAATACGAAACCGTCTTTCCTCCCGGAAAGGGAAAGCGGTACGCGGTTCGTTTTTTTCCCGCACATACAACAAAAAACACACTTTATTAACTTAAAACCATTTCACGATGAAGAAAATCTTTCTTTTTTCAGTTTGCGCGCTTATGATGAGTCTGCAAGTGTCTGCAACTCAGCGGTCGGATGCTCCGACAGAATCCAATGTGGCTACGTTTGAGGACGTGTTTGCAGGTATTCAGAAAATCTGGGGGGCGGGTGTCAACCAGTGGCAGAGCGGTGACTACACTTTCACCACCTACAAGGATGTTTCCGAATATAGTGCCTATTACTACTCGTTTGTGGTTAGCGATGAGACCGCCAGCACCTCGACAGGTTATATGGAGCCGTACCGCAGCACGAGCGGTGGCGCATACGAAGGCAGCAACTTCGCTGTATGGTATGCCGACTGGTACGGCAACAACAGTATCACATTCAGCGCGCAGACCGTTGCAGGATTCTTTGTGAACAACAACGCCTACACGGTGGCAGCCTTTGTGGAAGGGAACCAGTCCCCCGCGCGCGCTTTCACCTATAACGACAAACTGCTGCTCTACGCCATAGGTAAGAAAGACGGCCAGATAGTGGATACCGTCACTGTGAATTTGGCAGTTAAAGGCAGGTACATCGCCGACTGGACCTACGTGGATTTGAGCTTGTTGGGCGAGATTGACGAGGTGATGTTCGCGATGTACTCCACCGACCAGTCTTCTTATGGTAGCAACACTCCGACTTATGTCTGCCTTGACAATTTCGGTGCCGCCAAACCGGAGAACTACACCGCTCCCGAAACGGGTGTCATCCCCTCCGCTACTGCTCTTGACGAGACTGACATCCGTACAACAAATGCAAAGAAAGTGCTGCTGAACAACCAGCTGATGATTGTCCGTGACGGCGTGATGTACGACCTGCAGGGACGCAAGCACTAAGCCGTGAAAAGGACAATCCTGATAGGATTGATATGTGTTCTGTCGGAAGGCTTATTGCAAGCCCTTCCGACAGATTCTTTGTCGGTTGATTCTATAACGAAGCAACTGACCATTGATGAGGTGGAGGTGACAGCCCGCCGCCGGACGGACAACGTGATGCCCGTGCAGCGGCTGGCGGGCGAACGGCTGCGGCAGCTGAGCGTGCAGAATGTGGCGGACGCGCTGCGTTACTTCTCCGGCGTGCAGGTGAAGGACTACGGCGGCGTGGGAGGCATCAAGACCGTCAA
>DBVX01000067.1:46526-47473 GCA_002308815.1 Bacteroidales bacterium UBA1253 | reverse complement strand
ATCTGGGCAAGTTCTCGATGGACAATCTGGAGGAGATCACACTCTACAACGGTCAGAAGAGCGAACTGCTCCAGTCAGCCAAGGATTACGGTTCCGCAGGTACGCTGTATCTGCGCACGCGCCGACCCGTCTTCAAAACGGACAAACCTTACAACCTGCAAATTGGAATGAAAGCGGGTACGTTCGGGCTGGCGAACCCGTCCTTTCTGTACGAACACCGGCTGACCGACAACCTGCATCTGAGCGCGAACGCCGAATACACCTATGCCACGGGACGTTACCATTTCCGAATCCACAAGATGAACCCCGACCATACAGTGGCTTGGGACACTGTGGGAATCCGACAGAACGGCGATGTGCAATCGTTCCGCGCCGAGGCGGGTCTATTCGGCTACCTGCCCCGGGGCAAATGGTATGTGAAAGGCTACTATTACCAGTCAGAGAAAGGTATTCCCCGTGCCATCATCCGCAATGTTTGGACCAGTGCGCAGCGGCAGTGGGACCGCAACAGTTTCGTGCAGGGGTCGTATCAGGACGAACTGGATCTGGGGGCGCGGCGGATAGGAACGGGTCACAGGAAGTTGCGGTGGCTGGCAAGCGCGAAGTACAGCAATGACTATATGCGATACCTCAACCCCGACACGACCCTGATGTACATCGACAACCGGTTCACCCAGCACGAGGTCTATCTGACCGGCTCGCTGGCGTACGACATTTTTTCGTGGTGGGGCGTGTCTGTCAGCGGCGACTACCAGTTCAACTCGCTGTACGCTTCGCTGGTCAATTTCCCCTACCCCCGCCGTCACTCGGGACTGGTAGCGGCGGCGACGGCATGGCACTACAAGTGGCTCCGAGCGCAGGCATCACTGCTCAGTTCGTCCGTCCGTGACGAAATACGCCGCAGCACGCGGCAGACGCAGCACGCGGCAGAGCGTCTGCAACGCTTT
>DBVX01000067.1:37933-46477 GCA_002308815.1 Bacteroidales bacterium UBA1253 | reverse complement strand
TGCCCACGTTCAACGACCTCTACTACACCGATGTGGGCAATATCAGCCTCAAGCCGGAGGATGCCACGCAGTATGACGCTGGTGCCGAATACTCCAAGACTTTCTCCTTCGGCACGGGTTCTGCCGCTTTGAAGGGATTGCAGATGCATCTGAAAGCGGACGGCTATTTCAATCAGGTGGACAACAAGATTGTCGCCATCCCGAAGGGCAACAGCCAGTACCGGTGGCAGATGATGAACCTCGGCTACGTGGAGATTACAGGTGTGGACGCGAACGCGGGGCTGACTTTTCTGTTCGCTCACGACGTGCGGTGGGAGACACAGTTGACATACACCTATCAGCGGGCGCGCGACCTGACCGACCCGAGGGATGAACTGACCTACGGAGGGCAGATTGCGTATATACCGCTGCATTCCGGGTCGGTGACAAGTTGCTTGGGGTGGAACGGATGGACGCTCAACTACAGTTTCATCTACGTAGGTGAGCGGTACCACAATTCCGCCAACATCGCTATGAACTACGAGCCGGCATGGTACACGCACGATCTGGCTCTGTCCAAACTGTTCCGTTTCCGGCAGTGGAATCTGTCCGCATCGGTGGAGGTGAACAACCTGCTCAACCAGCAGTACGACATCATCCTCAACTACCCGATGCCCGGTTTGAACGGCAAGGTGGTGCTGAAAGCCATATTCTGATCTTGATGTCTCTTTGCGGCGCAATGCCTTAATTTACCTTCTGACCTGTTACGGTGTAAGCATTCCCGTCGCGGATGATGTAGAGAACGCCGTCGCGGAGAACCTTACGGATACCCGATGATTCTTCCTGTCTGCCTGCACCGTATGGGTCATTGATAATCCTGTCAAGCGCCGTAGGCGTTTGTACTTCGGAAGTCTGGATGTCAAAGTCCTGCCATTGTTCGGCGGCCTGATAGGTTGCCATAGTACCCTCCGGCACATAGAGCGGGATGGTAGTGTCTATTCCTCCGAACGCATCTGTTCCGCAGGTCGGCGGATTGACGGCATAAGAAGTGATGGACTGCACATTGGTGCAACCATAGAAGGCGTAATCGCCGATACCGGTAACACCCGGTCCAATCTCTATATAGAGGATATCTTCGAGGTACGCAGCCCACGGAGCGGAAGCGTCATCGGTCGGCATGTAGCGTCTGCCGTCCGGCGACTTGGCAGGCTTCGCCCAGCCCGGTATGTCGCCCGTACCCCGGATGGTCAGGATACCGTTGGAATCGAGTGTCCAGGTGAGGTAGTCGCCGATCGTACCGGAAGCGACAATGTAGGTATTGGGACGATCGCCAAGCGGCTTGATCTTGAACTTCTTCCATGCAGAGTGAGCTTTGTATTTCTTGACTGATTGAACGGGCACATAGAGAGGGATGGACGGCGCTCTGTCCGCGATTTGCGAATCAGCGTATGCCAGACCTGTGCAATAAAGAGGTGCGACGGAGAAGCAGGTAATAGAAGCGAGCGACCCGCCGCAACCGACAAACGCATTATCATAAATAGAGGTAAGGCCATGGAAAATAATGTTGGTCAATCCATAGCAGTGGGAGAATGCTTTGTCGTAAATATGTATCACATTCTTCGGAATGGATACAGAAGCCAGTTTGTGGCAACCATGGAAAGCACCGTGTTCAATGGTTATCAGGCTATTAGGCAGGCTGAGGGTTTTCAGGATCTCAAGATTAGCGAACGCCTCCGCTCCGATTTTTGTGATTCCTTCTCCTATCACAACGGACTTGATAGATGAAGCGTATTCATCCCACGCCCACGTGTACGTTATATCCATGTTGGATGACTCCGCCGTAATGACACCTGTTCCTTCGATAATCAGCATTCCCTTGCAGGTGAGTCTCCAACTGACGTTTTTGTTATTGGCGAGGACTCCGGAAGCGGTAGTACATTCCGAAGCCGGCGAGATGCTGAACACGCCCCAGGTCTTGTCGGTCTGGTAGGCATGGTACGAAGCGTCCGGCACATATACGACGAGTATTTTCTTGTTTATTCCGGAGAAGCAGCCGTTTCCGCAAGCCGGCGGGGTGAGGGCATCGCAATAGATGTTCCGCAAGCCGAGGCAGTTGGAGAAGGCCTGCTCACCTATTTGCGTTACGTTTTCGGGAATCATGACGGTGGTCAAAGCTACACATCCGTCAAACGCTCTGTCGCCGATGCCGGTCACTTCGTCATCCATCTCCACGGACTTGATGGCTCCGGCATACGGTGCCCAGGGGGCATCGCCTTTCCAGCTCATATCTCCCGAACCGGAGATGGTGAGCACGCCGTTTTTCAATTCCCATGTGAGGTTGTCACCACAGGTTCCGGTAATAGACGGGAGGACGAATTCGTTCCACGGTTCGGTTGTGACGTACACCTCTGCGGAAGCCGCAGGAACGTGGAGAGCGGTCTCCCTGCTGACATCTTTGAACACATCCTTTCCGCAAACCGGCGGTGTGACCGCGTCGCAAGTGATATCGGTTATCGCGCTGCAATACGCAAAGGCATAGTCGCCGATGGCTGTTACGCCCCCGGGAATGGTCACTGTGGTCAATGCGGGGTAATTATAGAAGGCATATCTGCCGATGCCTGTGATACCTTCGCTTATTACTACCGACTTGACGGATTCGTTGTATTCATACCAGGGATAATCAACCCACGAACCGGAAATAGTAAAGTCTCCGTTGCCCCCGATGGTCAAAACGCCGTCGCATGACAGTTCCCAGGTGTTTTTGTATGAGTTGAAGAATCCGACGTGCGGGTCACATTCGGATGCGCTTTTGACAGAGAAGGCACCCCATGTTTCATCTGCTTGGTATACCTCGACCACCTCATCCGGCACAGTGAGTTTGATGGATTTCGTATCATCTATATTTGAGAAAACTCCAGTTGAGAAAAATCCCATTACGCATTCCGGCGGCGTGGTTCCTTCGCATTGAATGGATTTCAGGCCGGTACAGCTATTAAAGGCGTTCATACCAATGACGGAGAGGTTTGCGGGGAATGTTATCGTGGTTAGCTCTGTGCAGGAGGCAAACGCAAGCGCCCCAATCATTGTGAGGGTTGACGGGAGGGATACAGAAGTCAAACCGCCTGCTTCATAGAATGCATAGGAGGCTATGGAAGTGACACCCTCTTCTATCACCACTGACTGTATAGCAGGCATGTAGGCTTCCCACGGAACCGATTCTGTGAATTCCATATCTCCGGTGCCGGAGATAGTGAGCACGCCGTCTTCAAATTTCCATGAGAGGTTTTCTCCGCAGGTTCCTGAAGAAGCGGGGAGACTCTCGATGTATTTAAAGCCGCTCCAAGGTTCGGTATTCTTGTAAGTCTCGATTGATTCTTCCGGCACATAGAGATACCCCTTGTAAATAGGAACTTCCGTCCAAGTTTTCTCTCCGCATGAAGGCGGTGTGGCGGCTTTACAAATAACCGTTTCCAGGTTTTCGCACTTATAGAACGCTTCTCCGTCAATTTTTGCGAAATCGGCAGAAAGTTCAATGGAAGTCAAACTTGTGCACCACATGAACGCACTACTTTCAATCCACGTCACGTTTGGCATGGAGATTGATTTCAACGCAGAACAACCATTGAAAGTGCCTCTCTCAATGGATCGGGTGTACCCTTCGGGTATGTGTATGGCAGTAAGACTGCTGCAAGCCTCGAAAGCATACCGGCCGATGACTTTGACGGTAGCGGGTATATCGAAGCCCTTCAGGCTGGTGCAACCGGAGAAGGCATAATCATTAATTTCTGTAATTTCGCCCCTTAAAATCACCGTCTTCAGGTTGCTGCAACCACGGAATGTGCTCGCTTTGATAGCAGTAACACCCTTGGGGATAGCAATCGATGTCAATCCGGAACAATCCCGGAAAGCAGATTCTTCGATGACCTCCATGAATGTACTCGGAATCTCAATAGCAGTCAGCCCGGTGTGGCCCCAGAAAGCGCCAATCCAGATGCGACTGACATTATTGGGAATGACGGTGTTTTTGCAGCCTTGCATCAACTTAGAGTTAGCTTTTTCTATAATGGCGTTGCAGTCAAAGCGACTGTCGTAGTTCTTGTTTCCGCTTGCTACGGTGATAGATTCAATATTGCTGCAATTAGCGAGGATGCCGGCTCCTATGGTTGTAACGGTTTCCGGAATTTCCATAGATGTCAAACCGGTACAACCATCGAAAGCATATTCACCGATGGCCGCGATACCGCTGCCAAAAGTTACAGACTCCAAACCGGTGCAACCGAAGAATGCCGACGCCCCAATCAATTTGAGGCTATTGGGGAGCGAAATTTCCTGCACATGGTAGCAGTTCCAGAAGGCGAACATACCGATGCTTGTCACTCCTTCTTTTATTACGATGGATTCTACTTCATACGAACGCCACGGAGCATAGTGAGAAGTTGTCACATGAGTCCAATGCTTCATGTCTCCTTCTCCGGAAATGGTGAGCACACCGTCGCAGGAGAGTGACCAAGTAAGATTGTCTCCATTGGCTCCGCAAGTACCGGAAGATGCATTGCAGGTAATGGGTTTGATATTGGTGAAATAGCTCCATCCTTCGTCCGCCTTATAGGCATCCAGCGATTCCTCCGGCACATAGACGGGGATGGTCTTGGTCACATCGTCAAAACAATCATCGTCACAGAGGGGCGGATTGACGGCGCGGCAGGTCAATGTGGTCAAACCGGAGCAGCTTTGGAACGCATTCCATCCGATGTTCGTGACGGTCTTGGAAATAATGACAGAGGTCAGATCCTTGCACTTGTTGAACGCATAATTGCCGACGTGTGTCGTTCCTTCCGGAATGAGGTATGAGGTGTTCTTGTTACCGGCAGGATACTGTATGAGTTTCTTCTTGTCTTTCGAGAACAACACATCCTCTTTCGAGCAATACTTTGTATTGGTGGTTTCTACCATAAAGGATGTCAGTTTGTTACAACCGACGAAGGCGTTCTCTTCAATGATTGTGACGCTTTTTGGAATCGTTACAAAGAGCAGTCCGCTACAACCGAAGAATGCACCGTTCTTAATGGTCTGGACACCGTCCGGAATAAGGATATTGGTCAGATTGCGGGCATTCAGGAAGGCTTCCGATCCGACGGTGGTAACGCTGGCGGGAATGCCGTAACTTACGTCTTTCTTGCCAGCGGGGTATTGAATGAGTCTCGTTTTGGCCTTGTTGAACAACACACCGTTCTCGGAACTGTAATTCGGATTGGCTGCGTTTATATCAATCGCGGTGAGGCTGCTGCAACCCGCGAAAACATACGTTCCGAAGCTTGCAAAGTTGCTGTCAAACTCGTCTATAAAGGATAGGGCGGAGCAACCATAGAAAGCATAGTCTCCGATGCTTGTGACGGTGCTTGGAATAGTTACATCCGTCATCTTTTCGCAATGTTGGAACGCACGGCTTCCGATGCGGGTAATAGTGTTTCCTGACTCTCCCATATCCACCCATTTGATAAACGAACGGTAAGGTGTCCACGAAGGCTCATCCTCGTCAGCTCCCGTCCAGTCCTTCATTTTTCCGGTACCGGAAATGGTAAGTTTGCCCTCTGCGTCCAAAACCCATGTAAGGTTGTCGCCCTCTGCGCCACAGGTGCCGGAAACAGGGAAATCGCCGTCGAAAGACTTAATGTCCTGATAGGCGTCTTTCCATTCCTCGGCAGCCTTGTACGCATCGATGGATACAGCCGGAACGGTCAGCGTAAACTTAGGCACATTGTAAAAAGCATTTGACCCACAGACAGGCGGCTCCTTGGCCCTGCAGGAAACAGATGTCAGTTCGGTGCAACCAGAGAAAGCATTATATCCAATGCTTGTGAGGCCTTTTCCCAATGCTACAGAAGTCAGCTTGCAATTCTGAAACGTTTGCGTGCCGATGGCAGTTACGGCATCTGGAATGGTTATTGTAGTCAAACCTTTGCAGTTGGTAAAAACACTATTCCCAATGCTTGTGACACCTTCTGGAATGGTTATTTCTGTCAAACCGCTGCAACCATTGAATGTATAATTTGCAATTGCTGTAATAGCATCGGGAATGGTGATTGCAGTCAAACCGGAGCAAGAATAGAAAACAGATTCTCCCATGCTGGTAACGCCGCTTGGGATGCTTATTGAGGTCAAGCCTTTGCAACCATGGAAAACGCTCTTTCCAATGCTGGTGACGCCATTCGGAATAGTTACTGAGGTCAACCCGGTGCAACCATAGAAAGTTTCATCTGCAATTTCAGTAATACCATCAGGAATGGTGATTTCTGTCAAACCGGTGCAAGAGTAGAATGCGTATTCACCCATGCTGGTAACGCCGCTTCCCATCGTCACTGCCGTCAAACCGGAACATTTATAGAATGCATATCCCCCAATAGTTGTGACGCTATTTGGGATGGCTATTGAGGTCAAACCAGTGACTGAATAGAACGCATTTTCCCCAATTCTTGTAACACTATTGGGGATTTCAATGGAGGTTAGATCGGGGCAACCGCGGAAAGTATTGTCTCCAATTCTTGTGACGGTGTATTCCACGTCATTGTAGGTTACTTTGTCGGGAATAACAACGTTTCCTTTGTATTCATCGGAGTATCTACTCCAATTATTGCCATAAAAAGTTACTTCAGCAGTCTGGTCGTTGTTGTTGAAATTGTAATAGACACCATCCACCTTGGTGTTTGAGGCGAAAAGTGTTCCTGCGCCTGCCATCAAGGCAAGGAGGAATGTGAAGATTTTTTTATCATATTTTCTTTGAGTTTGTGTCTGGAACAATGGATAATAGGCACGTTCCATAATGCGCACCGGCACTCGCAAGAATGAGTCCCGCAGAATGTCGACTGGCATATAGTGACGCTGTCTGCATAGCCTATGCCGACCCGCAAAAGTACTGCTTTAGTCGAAGATCCGCAAGTTTTTAATATTTTGTTCATAAAAATGTACTTTACGGGTAGAACTATACGGATTGAACTACAAGGGAACTCATGCTGAAAAATGTCCGAAACACCCAAAATAATCCGCAAAGTAAAATAAATTTGCGCAAGTGCGCGGAACGCCGTAACTTTGCGGCGGCTTTATATGGGTCAAAAAGATTTCCGAGCCGCAAACGGCGGCTCACAGTATGAACAAAAACAAAACAAAAAACAGACAATGAACATTGTTAGAAAAGAGATTCAGTTGCCGGACGGCCGTGTCATCACGCTGGAAACGGGCAAGTTGGCGAAGCAGGCGGACGGAGCCGTGATGGCGACGCTGGGCAACACGATGATTCTGGCGACGGTATGCAGTGCCAAGGATGCCGTGCCGGGTACGGACTTTATGCCTTTGACGGTTGAGTACAAGGAGAAATTCGCTTCCGCCGGACGCTTCCCGGGCGGCTTCACCCGCCGCGAGGGCAAGGCGAGCGACTATGAGATACTGATTGCGCGTCTTATCGACCGCGCTTTGCGTCCTCTCTTCCCCGCTGATTACCATGCTGATACGTTTGTCAACGTCACCCTTTACAGTGCCGATGGCATCGATATGCCCGAGAGCATAGCCGGTCTGGCGGCTTCGGCGGCTTTGGCTTGCTCCGACATTCCTTTCGAGGGTCCGATTAGCGAGGTGCGCGTGGCGCGCGTGAATGGTGAGATGGTCATCAACCCCACGTTTGAGCAGTGCGAGCACGCCGACCTCGAACTGGTGGTTGCCGCCACGGAGGACAACATTATGATGGTGGAGGGCGAGATGAAGGAGGTGCCCGAGAGCGTTATGCTCGAAGCCATTAAGGCGGCTCACGAGGCTATCAAGCCGCAGTGCCGCGCGCAGATTGAGATGATGCGCGAGTACGGCAAGGAGGTGAAGCGTGAGTACTGCCACGAGGTGAACGACGACGAACTGCGTCAGGCGGTGCACGACTACGCGTACGCTCGTGCTTATGCGCAGGCTACCTCTGCCGACACCGACAAGCACCACCGCGAGGAGATGTTCAAGCAGATTCGCGAGGACTTCAAGACCGAGAAGACCGACTACATGCAGCAGCGCGCCGAGGCTCTTGGCGTGGAAATCGACGAGGTGGCGGCTCTGGTGGACCGATACTACCACGACGTGGAGAAAGAGGCTATGCGCCGCGCTGTCCTCGATGAGGGCAAGCGTCTGGACGGCCGCAAGACCACTGACATCCGTCCCATCTGGTGCGAAGTCAGCCCCCTGCCAGGACCTCACGGCTCCGCTATCTTCACGCGCGGCGAGACGCAGTCGCTCTCTACCGTTACCCTCGGCACTTCCCGCGACGAGAAGATTATCGACGAGGCGCTCATTCAGGACACCGACCGTTTCCTGCTCCACTACAACTTCCCCGCTTTTGCCACTGGCGAGGTGAAACGCAGCGGCAGCACNNAACTTCCCGCCGTTTGCTACCGGCGAGGCGAAGCCCCAGCGTGGTGTGGGGCGCCGCGAGGTCGGTCATGGCAACCTCGCGTGCCGTGCGCTCAAGAACATGGTTCCAGAGGACTATCCGTATGCTATCCGCGTCGTGTCCGACATCCTCGAGTCCAACGGCTC
>DBVX01000067.1:30693-37788 GCA_002308815.1 Bacteroidales bacterium UBA1253 | reverse complement strand
GACGGTCTGACCGCCTGCCAGATGGATATCAAGGTGGACGGACTCAGCTACGAGATTCTGGAGAACGCGCTCGCGCAGGCGCACGAGGCGCGTATGTACATCCTCGACCGTATGTTGGAGGTCATGCCCGAACCGCGTGCCGACCTCAAGCCGCATGCTCCGCGCATTGTCACCTTCTACATACCCAAGGATATGATTGGTGCCGTCATTGGCCCGGGCGGGAAGATTATACAAGGCATCCAGGCCGAAACGGGTACGGTCATTTCTATTGATGAGGACGAACGTGGAGGTAAGGTGGAGATTGCCAGCACCAACGGCGATGCGATGAAAGCCGCTATGGCGAAGGTGAAGGCGATTGTTGCCCTGCCCGAGGTGGGTGAGACCTATGAGGCGACCGTCAAGTCCATTATGCCTTACGGCTGCTTCGTCGAGTTCATGCCCGGCAAGGAGGGACTGCTCCACATCTCCGAGATTGACTGGAAACGCTATGAGACCATGGAGGAGACCGGCATTCACGAGGGCGACAAGATTATGATTCGCCTGCTCGAGATTGACGAGAAGACCGGCAAGTTCCGTCTCTCCGCCAAGGCGCTCAAGGAGAAACCCGAAGGCTACGTTGAGCCGGAGCGTCCGCAGCGTCCTCCGCGTGGTGAGCGCAGTTTCCCCGACCGCACGACAGGTGCGCGTGGCGAGCATAACTACGGCGACCGTCCCCGCTCCGAGCGTCACGGACAGCGTGAGTTCCGCAACCACGACTTCGAAGGTGACGGCGCCCGTCTGGACCGCCGCCGCTGATAAGAGATATCTGAAATGAAGAAATGAATGTAAAGGTGTGCCAATAACAGAATTGGCACACCTTTATAGTTGGCTTTAAGCCATTATGTGAAGATGAATTTTGACAATGAACCTTTTTTTGAGCAGAGTCATAAATAAATTGTGTATTTTTGCGCGCTGAAAAGAAGAGGGACGCGATTATGAAGAAGTACTATTTAGAGACCTACGGCTGCCAAATGAACGTGGCGGACAGCGAGGTGGTGAGCGCCATCATGCAGACCACTGACGCCCAACTCACCGACCAATGGGAAGATGCCGACATCATCATCCTCAACACCTGCTCCATACGCGACAAGGCGGAACAGACCGTATGCCACCGGCTGCAAGAACTGAAAGCACTGAGCCGCAAGAACGCACATAAGCGCATATTCGGCGTAATAGGCTGTATGGCGGAGCGTATGGGCGATGAACTGCTCAATGCATGGGGTGTGGACTTTGTGGCGGGACCGGATGCCTATCTCGACATACCCAGCCTGCTTGCCGAAGCGGAACTGGGACACAAGGCCATCAATATCCAACTGAGCACAACGGAGACCTACCGCGACATTCTTCCTTCCAGAATAGGCAAGAGTATCAGCGGTTTCGTAAGCATCATGCGCGGTTGCGACAATTTCTGCTCCTACTGCGTAGTGCCCTACACGCGCGGCAGAGAGCGCAGCCGTGACGTGGACAGCATCCTGCGCGAAGTGGGCGACCTGCACGACAGAGGATACAAAGAGGTGACACTGCTGGGACAAAACGTCAATTCGTACCGCTACGAAGGAGCCGACGCCCCCATCACCTTCCCGCAACTGCTTACGCGTGTGGCGGAGGCAGTGCCGGACATGCGCGTGCGATTCACCACATCCCACCCCAAGGATATGTCCGACGAGACGCTTCAAACCATAGCACGGCATGACAATCTGTGCAAGTTCATCCATCTGCCCGTGCAAAGCGGCAGCAACCGCATACTGAAACTGATGAACCGCAAGTACACCCGCGAGGATTACCTTGAGCGCATAGCCGCCATCCGCCGCATATTGCCGGACGCGGCTATCGGAACCGACCTCTTCTGCGGATTCCATTCGGAGACGTTGGAGGATCATACCGCCACCCTGTCCCTGATGCGCGAAGTGCGCTTTGACACCGCTTTCCTGTTCAAGTACAGCGAGCGTCCGGGCACATTCGCCTCGCGCCATCTGCCCGACGACATACCCGAGGCGGAGAAAGTCCGCCGTCTGAACGAACTGATTGACCTGCAGAACAGCCTTTCACTGGAATCGAATATGAGTGAGATTGGAAAAACGGTGGAGGTGCTGGTGGAAGGTTTCAGCCGCCGAGACAGGAACGAGATGATGGGACGCACATCCCGCTACAAGACCGTTGTCTTCCCTCGGGGCAATGCCGCCATAGGCCAGTTGCTGTCCGTCCGCATCGATTCGGCTTCGGCAGCGACACTCAAAGGGACACCCGTTTTTTAGAAGATTCTTGTTTCATTCAGGATATAATCTTATCTTTGCGCGAATTTTCACAAACGACAAGACGCTATGCAGGAAGACATACTTCAAATCCGGGCCACCCGCCTGACGTGGGGTGAGCTGTCTGACAGTCAGCGCGAGCTGATAACGGCAGCGAAACAGATGACGAACAAGTCATACAGTCCGTATTCTCATTTTTCGGTAGGTGCGGCAGTCCGTCTGGCAAACGGCGGGATAGTCTGCGGCAGCAATCAGGAGAATGCCGCCTACCCGAGCGGACTGTGCGCCGAGCGAACGGCGTTGTTCGCGGCAAACGCCAATTATCCCGACCAGCCTGTTGTGTCGCTGGCGATAGCGTGTTTCACAGGAGGGCACTTCACGCTCCAACCCGGTTCTCCTTGCGGCGGCTGCAGGCAGGTGATGGTCGAGACGGAGCACCGCTTCGGACAGCCGATGGAGATTCTCCTTTTCGGCACAGAGTTCGTCTATCAGTTCCATAGCGCGGCGGACCTGCTCCCGCTGGTCTTTACCGATTTATATTGAGTCAGAACAGCTATATGCTTCGGATATTCGGCATCAAGAAACTGGACTTGTACATGCTCCGCAGTTTTCTGGGACTTTTCTTCGTGACCTTTGTCATCTGCTGCTTCATCCTCGTGATGCAACTGCTCTGGATGCGTATCAACGACATTGTGGGCAAGGGTGTGGAGATATGGGTACTGCTGGAATTCCTTTTCTATTCCCTGATCTCGGTCGTTCCTATGGCGCTTCCGCTGGCCATTCTGCTGGCTTCGCTGATGACATTCGGCAATCTGGGCGAGCGGTTCGAACTGACGGCAATGAAATCGGCGGGAATCAGCCTGTTCCGCATCATGCGGCCTCTGACCATCTTCATCCTTCTGGTATGCGCGGGGGCTTTTGTCTTCTCCAACAGTGTGCTGCCCCGGACGCAGGTCAAGTTCTGGACACTGGTTTTTTCCCTTCGTCTGAAATCGCCGGAACTGGACATACCGGCTGGCGAGTTCTACAAGCGCGTGAAAGACCACAACATATATGTGCGCAAAAAGGATTCCCGCACGGGTCTGCTGCACGACCTGATGATCTATGACTACTCCAACGGCTTTCAGAATGCTTCCGTCACAGTTGCCGATTCAGGAAGAATCAATGCTACGTCTGACCATAAATACCTGGTAATGACGCTGTATCACGGCGAGAGTTTCGAGAATCTCAATCAGGAGCAGCAACGGGCTACCCATTCGCAGCAGAGTGTCCCTTACCGCCGCGAGATATTCCGCCGCAAGTCGATGCTCATTGAGTTTGACACGGAGTTCACGCGATGCGACGAGTCGGTGTTCAGCGACCAGCACGTGAGCAAGGATATGGCATCGCTGCTCCACTCCATTGACTCGGTAACGGTGCTGGCGGATGGCAAAAGCCGTCAGCAGAGTGATGAACTGCGCTCCAGACACTACCTCGGACGCGATGAATACGGTTCGATATCGTCTTCCGGGAAAGACACCGTGTTCGCAGCGATAGATATGAATTCGACCTACGCAACCTTTTCCCCGTCCGACCGTCAGCGCGCCCTTCAGTATGCCGCCGACCAGGCACGAAGATGCAGCGATATAGTCCAATATAACTCCGTTGTGCTGGATGATTACCAACGATATATCCGCAAGCACGAGATGGAGCTGCACCGCAAATTCACTTTGTCATTCGCCTGCCTGGTTTTTTTCTTCATCGGGGTTCCGCTGGGTGCCATCATCCGCAAGGGCGGCATGGGGATGCCGACAGTCATATCGGTGTCCCTGTTCATCGTGTATTACATCATTGACAATGCGGGCTACAAGATGGCGCGCGAGGCTCTGTGGCCCGTATGGGAGGGGATGTGGCTCTCATCGTTCGTGCTGCTCCCGTTAGGTGTTTTTCTGACCTATAAGGCGGCGACCGACTCGGCACTGTTCAATCCGGAGGTATGGATTCGCGAGGCGGAAAAGATTATGAACAAACTAAAAAAACTGCATAAACAGAATGGACAAGATTGAAGAAGCTCTGGAGGACATCCGACAGGGAAGATTTGTCATTGTGGTGGATGACGAGGATCGCGAGAATGAGGGCGATTTTATCACCTCCGCCGAATTGATAACACCCGACAAAGTGAATTTCATGCTTCAGCACGGTCGCGGCGTGCTATGCGTGCCTCTTCTGGAGGAGCGTTGCGCCGAACTGGGACTGATGCACCAGGTGGCCAACAACACCTCGATGCTCGGCACACCCTTCACCGTTACGGTGGACAAGATTGATGGCTGCACCACGGGTGTCAGTGCCGCCGACCGCGCCGCCACTATCCGCGCCTTGGCGGATCCCGCCTCCACGCCTGACACATTCGGCCGTCCCGGTCATATCAATCCTCTATACGCCAAGTCGCGGGGTGTGTTGCGCCGCGCCGGACACACGGAGGCATCCATCGACCTCATGCGCCTCGCGGGTATGCGTCCCGCAGCCGCACTCATCGAGATAATGAACGAGGACGGCACGATGGCGCGTATGCCCCAGCTGGAAAAAGTGGCGGCAGAGTACGGAATGCGTCTGATCAGCATCAAGGATCTGATTGCCTACAGGATGAGCCATCCATATAAGGCGGACGGGGATATGTCCGCCAACGACCGCGCCGAGATGGACGGCACGCTGGTGGAGCGAGGCGAGACAGTCTTTCTGCCCACGCTCTATGGTGAATTCCTCCTTACCCCTTTCCGGCAGCTCAGCAACGGATTGGAACACGTGGTACTGACCAAGGGCGAATGGACGGAAGACGAGCCGGTGCTGTGCCGCGTCCACAGCTCCTGCCTGACAGGCGACCTGCTGGGAAGCCGCAAATGCGACTGCGGCGAGCAGCTCCACCGCGCCCTTGAGATGATACAGAAGGAGGGCAAAGGCATCCTCGTCTATATGAATCAGGAGGGAAGAGGCATCGGTCTGATGAACAAGATACGCGCATACAAACTACAGGAGCAGGGCGATGACACCGTCGAAGCGAATGTGCATCTGGGCTTCCGACCCGATGAGCGCGACTATGGTGTGGGAGTCCAGATACTCCGCCAGATGGGGGCGAAGAAGCTGCGTCTGATGACCAACAACCCCGTCAAGCGTGTGGGATTGGAGAGTTATGGCATAGAAATTGTAGAGAACATACCAATAGAGATTCAGCCGAATCCCTACAACGAGCGATACATGCGCACCAAGAAAGAAAAAATGCATCACAACCTAAATTTAGTCTGAACCATGAAAACACGAATCATCCTACTTGCGCTGGCGGCAATGCTGACCTTCGCGCTTACCCCGGTCCGCGCCGATGAGACAATCACCGTCACGGCGACCGGTCAGGACATATCCGAGAGCCTCGACCTCCGAGCCGTGGCGACATTGTTCGGAGAAGTGGACAACCTCGAGCAGTTCGAGCAGGAACTCAATTCGGAAAAGCGCCACCTCAACAACCTCGACCTCAACGGCGACGGGTACGTGGATTATCTGCGTGTCATCGAGGTGGGTGAGGGAGAAAACCGCCTGATTGTCCTGCAGGCTGTTCTGGCAAAGGACATCTATCAGGACGTGGCTTCCATCTATGTGGAGCGCGAGCAGAACCAAACGGTGTCGGTTCAGGTGGTCGGTGACACGTACCTGTATGGCGAGAATTACATCATCGAGCCTGTCTATCTCTACCGCCCCGTCATCTACGACTGGTTCTGGGGACCGGCATGGGTGGCTTGGCATTCGCCCTACTACTGGGGATATTACTCTCCTTATTATACTTTCTATGCCCCGTGGCATTGGGACGTGTATTATCACCATATCTATGATTTCCACCACCATCACCCCCGTTGCAGTTACCATTACGCCCACCAACCCCGTCCGGGAATGGGTGTGATACGCGGCAGCCACCACGCGGAGCGCATAATCCGCAACGACTGGGCGAAGAGTCACCCCGAACAAACCTTCACAGCCCGTGCCTCCCTGCGTGGCAGCAAAGCTGCCAACGCCCGCCAGCTGCAGCGTGAGACACGCGGCGTGACAGCCCGCACAAGCGCGGCTTCGGCATCAAACGCCTCCTCACGCACGACACGCGGATCAGCCGTTCCTGCAACAGAAGGCACGCGCGCGTCACGCTCGGCATGGGATGCCCGTGAGTCAGCCGCCGCACGCACGTTCGGAAGCACGAACACGCGCGCTTCAGCCACTGCGGCAGCCGCACGCACCTCAAGATCCGGTTCCGCAGTCGCAGCAGGAACCACACGCACTTCCGCCTCTACGGCAGCAGGAAGCAACGCCGTCCGCCAGTCGGGCACCGGCGGAACACGCACGGCACTTGAAAACAGCGGCACACGCACTTCCCGTACATCCGCAGCAGCCACTACATCAAGAACAACACGCACACCGGCTTCCTCTACCGGGNNCCGGCAGCAACGCTGTCCGCCAATCAACGGTCAACAGCTCCAACTCATCATTGAGCAACGGAGGCACACGCTCGTCAGGAACCGGTCCCTCCCGTCCGGCAAGCAGCGGAAGTACAGTACGATCAACAGGAAGCACCCCCATACGTACGTCAAGCAGCGGTTCGGTACGCTCATCAGGCAGCGGTTCATCGTCCGGAGGAGGTTCGCGCAGCGGACGCAGATAAGACACTCTGCCGGCCGCACAAAAAGAAAATGCGTATGAATTGCATTTTTATTTTGTCAGGTCAAACGAAAGGTGTACTTTTGCCGCCGGTTTTCGGAGAAAATTCGGGATGTGGCGCAGTCCGGTAGCG
>DBVX01000067.1:0-30668 GCA_002308815.1 Bacteroidales bacterium UBA1253 | reverse complement strand
CAAGTTCAAATCTTGTCATCCCGACATAGGAAAAGAATCCGTCTGATATTCATTGTCAGACGGATTCTTTTTGTCCTCCGGTGCAGTCGTTATCCGCAATAGGTCTGTCACATAATCGGAAACCATACAAAGACGGCGGCTTCCCAAAGCGCATGGCTCAATATAACGGCGGGNNTGGAAGCCAGTCACGCCGCCATGCGTACAGACCGCCCCACACTAAGCCGCAGACGAAAGCGGACATCAGGAGCATGAAGTTCATCGCCGGAATGTGGATGAGCGTATAGACGGCGGTTGTCACAATCATTGCCGCCCATCGGGCTGGCAGACGGCGCAACCAGCGGGGCGGATCCGTCCGAAACATCCGGAAGAAAGCCGCCTGCACGTACCCCCTCCAGAAAATCTCCTCTGCCGAACCAATCAGACAGAGCAGCAGCCAACCGATATGTTGCGGGCTGGCGTTATCCTTAAGACCATAGACAGCATCCACCTGTAGGAGAGCAAAAGAAGGGAACAGCCACAGCGAGACCTTGTCACCTATCCAGAAAACGCCCCATAGTGCCGCCGCAATACTGATTCCCAATGAAATCTGCTTCAAAACATATAGCGTTTTGTTTCCGCTGCTCTGCCACTTTTGCCACCGAATTCTCCACAGGTCGCGTCCGTACCAGAGGGACAGGATGAGCAACATGGCGGCGGACGATGCCATCGCACCCCGGAAATCCACGTTGCCCGCTGTTTGAGGCGAAAACATAACAAACCACAGCACGGCTGCTGCTAACAGGGCGTATGAGAGATTGCGGTTCATAATATGACTGTTAATCCCGCCGATCCCATAATGCCCGTGAAGAGAAGCAGGCAGGATACGAGCTGCTGCTTGGCTGTCTGCTCATCAAGATGATTGATGGCATCCTTGTCGGCGGGAAAACGCACCGCCCAAAAAAGACCCGCCGCAGTCACCAGCACGGGCATTGCCGATACTGAAAATGACTGCGGACGGGTTGCAAGAAAAAATGTTTTCATCTTCCCGTCTTACAGACCGAGTTTCTTACGGATATCCTTGGGGATAGCNNTCTTACATCTTACATCGTTCTCCTCTACCAGGCCATAGACAAGAAAAAAGCGCAACAATTGTTCATTGCTGCGCTTTATTATTTGACTTAGTATTTTATAGTCCTAACTTCTTACGGATATCCTTGGGGATAGCGTCTTTATGAACGAGAATGTCGTTGGTTTTGTACTGCATGAAAGCGGTTGACACGTACCAGATGCCGTTGTAGTCGAAGCCTTTCGTGCCCCAAGAGTTCTTGATCATGTAGTAGATCTTGCCGTTCTGGTCTTTGGCGCGGCCGAAAATCTGCATTCCGTGGTCATCGGTGGTCTCCCAGTTGTCGTATGCCTCCTGACGCATCTCCTGTGTGATAGTGCGCTCGGGCAAGGGACGCTTGGTCAGTTCCTCGCGTTTGCTCTTGGCATCCATGCCGAGCCAGTGCGCCATATCCGTACCGGTGATCTGTGCGCCGTTCTCCTCGTCAGGCACAACGCCCACGCCCTTGCGGGTGAAGCCCTGCTCGCTCACGTCGGCACCCCAAGCCATGGTGAAGCCTTTGTCAATCGCGTTGTCGATAATGCGCATCAGATCCTCCATCGGCACGTTGTACATCATGTCCATGCGCCAGTTGTCGGGCACCTCCAGCGCGAAGCGCGGATGACCCTCCTCGTAGGAGTAGGGATGATGGGTGTAACTGGTGATGCTCACGTAATCTTCAGCGTTCAGATTGAGCGACTTGGCATAGGACAGGGGGGTGTGTTTCTTCCCGTCTGCCATAAACTCCTTCGGGCATTCGCCGAGATAGGTGTCATAGACCGCCTGCAGACCCTGTTTCCAAACAGGGGTCAGTTTGCCGAGGCTGCGAGTGAGAGCCTTCACGTAGCCGTTCGCCACAGCGTCCAGCTCTTTGTGAACAGGGAGAGTGTCAGCGGGTGTGCTGCCGTACTTGATACCGGGCATCTCCGACTGGGGAACCAGACCGTAGTGCTTGAGGCAGTAAATCACATCGTATGCGCTGCCGCCTGCCGCGAACTGGGCGTTCTGGTACATGCGTACCACGTACTCGGCACGGTCCACCATCGTGTGGCTTACAACGAACATCTCCGCGAAATCCACCACTTTGCCTTTGTTCAGACGCATCACCTCGCTCTCAAGGAATCCGAGGGTGGAGAAACACCAGCATGTGCCGCTGCGGTGCTGGTCTTTGATTGGCGTGATAGCCACGCTGTCAACGGTGGTGAACACGAATCCCGAATCCTGCTTCTGTTCGGTGGTCTCCTCTGTCTGCGCCATCGCCATCACACTGACGGTTGTAAGGGCTAAAAGAAACAACTTTCTCATTTTTGTGTTTGTTTATTATTGGGTTAGTGATTGGTTTGACTCTGTTTTCCCTTCTAACAGCGGCAAAAGTACTCGAAAAACGGATTCCTGCAAAATAAATCGTAAGAAATCCGATTCTGGTGCGTATCCGTAGGGAAATGCGTGCAAAATGTCTTTTTGTTTGCAGAACCGGAGTCTGTTCCTTACTTTTGCCCCCGATTTGAAGTACCGCTTATGAACAGACCTTTATCCGTCCTCCTTTTCATTGCCTGCCTGCTGGCCGCCTGCCAGCCCTTCAAGACCCGTCACCGTACTGGCATCATCGCCGAAGTGGAGGGGCAGACCCTCACGGAAGATGACATAGCGCGCCTGACCGGCGGGCTGTCTCCCGAGGACAGCGCGCATGTGGCGGAGCAGTACATCCAGGACTGGGCTATCAATATCCTCCAGTACGAAAAGGCATCTTCGGCGGGTTCCGAACGCATCGAGCGGCTTGNNAATTTGGAAGATTAGAAAAAAATGACTATCTTTGCCCTCAAATAAAACTTAAAACTTACGACCTATGAAACGATGGATACTTGTGTTGACCCTATTATGGGCGATGACGAACGTATGGGCTGGTGATGTTTCGCAGAAACAGGCACAGAACAAAGGCCTCTACCGCGAGGCGTACGAGCAGATGCTTGTGCGCAAGCACATGCCCAAGCAGATAGACGACTCACTTGTCACCCGCTTCTACGAGGAACACCGCCAGCAGTTCGTCCTCCGCGAAAGCATTGTCAGAGGCTTGCTCATCGTTTTGCCGCAGGGCGCGCCCGGGCAGGACAAGCTCAGGAAATGGCTCGCCAATCCGCAGGACGAACTGGAGAACATCGAGAAATACGCCTACCGCTACGCCGCAGGCTACGAGCTTTTCCTTGACACATGGAAAACAGCCGGACAACTTCTGCCCAGACTGCCAGTTGACGCGCGCACCTTCCGGAACGAACTGCAGAAGAACAGACTGATTGAGGTCAGCGATTCCGCGCGGGTATGCTTCCTGCGTGTTGAGGACAGACATTTTGCGGGAGATCCTATGCCGTTAGATTACGCAGCGACAGACATCCGCAACATCCTCCTCAAGGAACGGGAGACAGCCTTCCTGCGGCAGCAGCGGCACGAACTCTACGAGGATGCCGTCCGCAAGAAGAAAATCCGCCGCTGACAGACCGTTTTTGATGGATTTTTTTGATGTTTCCGTACAGAATGGCATAAAAAACGGAAATAAGTTTGCACAAGTAAAACAGATTCCGTATTTTTGCGCAATTTTATCAGGCGATAAAGGTGTTTTGTCGCCGATCCGCAATGTTTCACCCGTCAACCCCAATGCCTATGAAACGTCATTTATTCCTTTTGTTTTCGTTCGTATTCTGCCTGCTGCAATCCGTGCAGGCGGCGGAACCGGACTACTTCACTGTCACGAACACACATGCGTCCCAATCGCTGACCGTCATGCTCAAGCGCGGCAGTTATGCGCCTGCGAACGTGACGCTGAACTACCGTGTGATTGACGCACAGAACAATGTCGGCGAATGGCAGACGCTGACCACAATAAACAACACTACCACTTACACCATCGGCACTATTCCTGCGGGCGGTCGTATGCAGTTATACGGAAGCAACAGTTCAGGCTTCGCGCAAGGGACATCGAAATACTGGAAATTTTACTTTGGCAAGACAGACGGCTATGCGGTGCTGAGCGGCGAATTGATGTCGATATTCTCCGGCACGGAAACGTCAATAGACCTTACCAAGACGCTTCCGTCATACGCTTTCTACGGTCTGTTTTACGAGAACAGCGCCAACAACCCGCGTATAATCAGTGCCAAGGACTTGAAACTGTCCGCCACCAATCTCGGGCAGTACTGCTACAAGAACATGTTCAATTCCTGCGCCAACATGAAGGACGCGCCTGCGCTGCCTGCGACCACACTGCAGCCTTACTGCTACGAGATGATGTTCGACAACTGCACCTCGCTGACCGAAGCACCCGCGTTGCCCGCGATGACGCTGGCGAACTACTGCTACAGTTATATGTTCAGCGACTGTTCTTCGTTGAAAGCCGGCCCGAACCTGCCCGCCACTACGCTGAAGGAAGGGTGCTACCGGTATATGTTCCAGAACTGCACTTCGTTGGTGACAATACAGGATGAATTGCCGGGAACGGATATGCCCCAAAATTGCTACCAGTATATGTTCGACCACTGCTCGGCACTGACCACCGCGCCGGAGATAATGGCAGCGGCAAATGCCGTACCCGGGGGAAGCGCGTGTGACAACATGTTCGCAAGCTGCACCAATCTGACCAAAGCCCCGTCAAGACTGCTGCCCGAGAAACTCAGCAGCAACATGGCATACAGCCACATGTTCTATGACTGCCCCAACCTTACCGAAGGACCGGATATCTTCGCAACGAACATCACAGCGAGCAATCCGTTGCAGTATATGTTCCACTCGTCCGGCAATATGCGCAAGATACGCGTGTATTTCAAAGCATGGGGGAGTATGTCGTTCAGCAGTTACTGGACCTACAATGTGGCATCCCAAGGCGCATTCTATTGCCCGCCTGAACTTACACGCAGTTACAATAGCACCAAGTCCACACCGTCGTTTATTCCTGACAACTGGACGATATTCAGTTACAATCTGACGTATATCCCCGTGGGCGGCGAATGGCCGATGGGCGGAAGCGAGCCGCAACAATACACATGGCGGACCGACACGAACTACGTGCAGGGCTGGATGCGCAGTCTGGATGTGTACAGCGCGCAGTACTACCACGACGAGGCATGCACCGAACCGTTCCCCGAAGAGGAGATAATCGCCTTCCTTGCCACGCAGAAGGAAAGCAGTTCTGACATAACGAAGAACATCTACGTCAAACTCGGCGCAGTGGCGAAAGTAACCATCACGTTCGTGGATGATGACTACCACAACAATGCGACATTGGCAAGTGTATCGGTGGCGAAAGGCACGGTACCCGTCTATCCCAACGGCGAGCCGGCAGCCTATTCCATCGGGGACAAGATATACTATTTCGTAGGCTGGACACCTGCCCTTGTGCCCGCCACAGAGAACACGACCTACAAGGCGGTCTATTCCGACTCACCACGATACGAGTACGTGGGATTCAAATTGGAGGACGAGGACAAGAATGAATTCGAGTGCACACCCGTATCCAAGCCCGTAGTGCTGACCAACGATGCGACATCCGTCACAGCCGAGGGTGCCGTGCTGAACGGACAAGTCATTTCAGACGGCGGACTGACGGTTACGGAGCGCGGTCTGTGCTGGGGTACGGCGGCGGATGCCCTTACCAACTGCACCGAAAAGGGTGAAGGTACAGGGGAGTTCAGTTGGACGCTGACCGGTCTCACCCCCTCCACAACATACTATTTCCAAGCATACGCCACCAACAGCAAGGGTACGGCGCAAGGCGAGGTGAAGAGTTTCACCACCCAAGAGGCAGCCGGACCGACCGGCAACAAGTGCGGTCATGACTGGGTGCAGTTGTGGGAAGGCGGTCCGAAATGGGCAACCGTGAATATCGGTGCCACCACCGAAACGGAGGCAGGCAACTACTATATGTACGGCAGCACAGATGCTTCTGCCAGTTGCACGTGGAATGATTATATCTACAAAGGTACCAACAAGAACACAGATCCATTTATCAAGTACGGTACAGCCAACGATGGCAATTTGGTGCTATTGCCGGAGGACGATGCAGCTACAACGGAATGGGGATGCGGATGGAGAACACCTACCAAAGCAGAGATGGACGATCTAAAGAAAAATTGCGACTATGAATACGTGCGCTATGATAATAAATGTAATGGCATACGATTCACATCCAAAACAACCGGACAATCCATCTTCCTTTTGACTGCCGGATATAAAGGGAACGGAACAAGTTACGGTACAAGTATTTTCAACGTTGGTGCTTTTACAAAATATATGACTTCCACTTCCGTTTCTTCGTCCGGAACATTGAGTCAGGACTTCTATTATCTTTATTGGTACACCAATTCTGATAAGACAGGTTTAAGTTACGGACCACAAACCTCCAAAGGCGAGCGGTGTATTGGCGTGTCCGTGCGTGCGGTCTGCGACTAATTTACTAACAAAGAGAAAGGATCAATACCATGAAAAACAGATTCTATATATCGCTTGTACTTCTCTTTGCGGGAGTCACACTGCTAACGGCGCAGAACAATGCGCGCCACCTCATATCCGCCAATCCGGTTGTCACGCCGAGCGAGGGCATCATGCAGACCGAGCAGGCACCGCTGCCCATACAAGGCTTGCGACCAATGCGGGCACCGCAGGAGGAGAACGACTTCAACACCGAAGGCACGGATTTCTGGCTGACATTCATGCAGAACTACGAATACAACGCTTCAAGCAAATATCTGAAGATGCAGTTGGTCTTCTCTTCGCGTGAGGCGGCAAACATCACCGTGACCAACCCCAACACGGGCTGGAGCACCACTACGAGCGTACAGTCCAACAGCGTTACGATTATCACCGTACCGACCTCGCAGTGCTACAACTACGGCTCTGACCAGACGCTGAACACGGGTCTGCATATTGAGGCGACCGCTCCCATATCGGTGTATGGCGCGAACTTCGGCGACTATACGTTTGATGCGACGAACGTGGTGCCGACCGCTTCACTGGGTACGGACTACATCATTCAGGCGTACCGCACACAGCGTGAGGGAACAACTGAGTTCGCCGTTGTTGCCACAGAAGACAACACGACCGTGACGATGGCACTGGCTTGCCCCACGCTGAACAAGAAGAAAGGCACATACACCATCCGTTTGAACAAGGGGCAGGTGTATCAGGCTGTCGCCGAGCCGGAAAAGGGCAGTCTGGCGGGAACAGCCATCAAGGCGGACAAGAAAGTGGCGGTGTTCAACGGCGACATCGACCTTTACATCCCCGACAACAAGGGCTATTCAGACCATATCGTGGAGCAGGCGATGCCCGTGCAGACATGGGGCAAGAAGTTCGTTGTGACCAAAAGTCAGGGACAGACTGCCGACTATGTGATGTTCACCGCACTGGCGGAAGGCACGAAGATTATGAAAGGCGGCTCGGTCGTTGCCACCATCGGCACGTGCGAGAGCTACATGTACCGTATGACCGAGGCGGCGGCATACTTCGAGACCTCCGAGCCCTGCGCCTGCTACATCTACCAGAGCAGCCGCACGAGCAACTCCTCGCAGATAGGCGACCCCGCGATGATTTGGGTTACGCCGCAGGAGCAGGGAATCAAGCAGATAACCTTCGCCACGTTCAAGACCTCGGTCATCCGTTACCACTATATGAACATCGTTGTCCCCACTTCGGCTGCGGGCAGCATGCGGTTCAACGGGTCGGTTCTCTCCGGCTTCAAGACCGTACCGGGCAATGCCGAGTACTCCTATCTGACGAAGAAGATAGACCACGGGACCCATACGCTTTCCAACTCTGACGCGGAGTTCACGGCGCACGTCTATGGCTTCGGCGTGGACGAGAGTTACGCCTACTGCGTGGGCGGCTATCTGCGCAAGATCAACGATGCGGACATTGACGAGATCATCAACAAGATATCTGATGAACAGACGTTCGACATCTGCGAAGGACAGAGCGTTACCATCAACGGCAAGCAGTACAGCGAGAACACCACGTTCACCGAACAGGTGGGCGATATGCTGAAGAAATACACCGTGGTGGTGCATTCGTCTTTCTATCAGGAAGAATCAGACGTGTTCAAGCAGGGTACGACCTACACGTGGAAAGGACACGGCAAGACGTTTACCCTCCCGGGTACGTACAGGGACGAGCATGTGTCGGTGTATGGCTGCGACAGTATCTACAAACTTGTGCTCAAATACGACAATGTTATCGAAACGAAAGACACTATCTGCGCGCAGGCGTTCTACAAGTTCCGGGGCGAGTCCTTCGCCCTGCCGCAGGACGGACCGTTCCCCATGGACTACACTGTCGTAAAGACCGAGGGCGAATGGGAGTACCACTGCAAGCTGCGCATCCTGCCGCAGGCGGAGTACTTCACTGACAGTTATGTGCTGGAGCCTGAGGAAGTGTACGACTGGCACGGTGTGACCGTCAGCAAGGCGGGCACGTACACGGTCAATCTGGAGAACCGCTTCGGCTGCGACAGTATAGTAACGCTCACCGTCACGCAGCCCGTCAGCAGCCGTGCCTACTACACCATCTGCGAAGGCGACAGCTATGAGTGGGGCGGCGAGACACGCACAAAGGAAGGCACATACGATTTCACAGCCTCCGACGGCAAAGTGCATCAGTTGGTGCTGACCGTGGAGCAACCGTACAACAACGTGATTAACGCCACCGTCTGCGAAGGCGAAGTCTATGAACTGAACAATTTCCATGAGTCCGCAGCGGGTACGTATTACCAGCATCTGCGCAGCGTCAACGGCTGCGACAGCACTGTAACCCTGAATCTTGACATCTGCCAGCCGCAGAGCCAAACCATTGAGGATGTCATCTGCACCGGTACGACTTATACGAAGTACGATTTCAACGAATCAGCCCCCGGCACGTACGTGCGTGCGCTGCGCAACCGCTTTGGCTGCGACAGCACCGTGACACTCATCCTGACAGAGGCGCAGTCTTACCTGTTTGAGGAGAACATCAAACTGGTGGACGATGAGACCCGCGACTGGCACGGGCAGACACTCAGTCAGAAAGGCACATATACTGCGCCTTACACCACCAAGGCGGGATGCGACAGTATCTATATCGCCCACGTAAGGAAGGTGGTAGGACTGGAAGAGGAGGTCTACGACACCCTCTGCTCCGCCACTACCTATACCTATCGGGGACATACGTTCGATGTGCCCGTGCCGGATAAATATCCCTACGACTATGTAATGGAGGTGCGCGACAAGTACGAATGCAAACGCTACCGTATGATTCTCACCATCATGGGCGCAAGCACAACGAATGATTCGTATGTCCTTAAGCCACACGAGACCATTACTTTCGGCACGCAGACCATCACGGAGGAAGGAACATATACCGAAAAGTTCACTTCCCGTTTCGGCTGCGACAGCACGGTCATACTTACCGTCACGCAGCCCGTGCTTGACCTTAAATACGATACTGTGGACATTTGCGCCGGTGATGCACACACCTTCGCGGGTGAGGAAATCAGCCGTCCGGGTACGTACATTGACTCTGCTAAGGTGGAGGGTAAGAAGGGATTCAATGTTACCCAGTTGCTGCTCCGCGTGCATCCTGTATATGAGTTTGTGCTGAACGAGACCATCCAGAGCGGACAGACCTACAAGGACGAACATTTCAACGAGAGCACAACCGGAGTTCACCGCAAGGAATACCATTCGGTATGGGGCTGCGACAGTACCTATATCCTTAACCTTACCGTCTGCGAACCATTGTCAGTGGAGATAACCGCCACCATCAGCGAGGGCGAGGTCTATAACCTCAACGGCTTCGTTGCATACGAGAAGGGCGACTACACGCGCACCGACCTCACCGCAGGCGGCTGCGACAGCATCACCATATTGCATCTGGATGTCCTTCCGCCGGTAGAGCCGGAGTATGAGAACGGCTTCATCTGCGAGGGCGGGATGTATGAATGGCAGGGGGACACCTACGACCAAGCCGGCACCTATTCGAAGCCTTACACACGCCCCGACGGACGCGAGGGACTGCGCGTGCTGAATCTGAAGGAGGTGCCTGTATATAACAATGTCATTTATGCCTCCATCTGCACGGGCGACACCTATACCGAATACAACTTCAACTGCTCAACGCCGGACACCTACACGCAGACCCTCAAGAGCATCGGCGGCTGCGACAGCACCGTGACACTCGTGCTGACGGTGAAGGACTCGTACAGTTTTGACATCTACGAATCCATCTGCGCGGGCGAGACCTACTCCGGATACGGTATCACCGCCGAGACCGAAGGCGACTACATCCGCCGCTACGAAACCATCGACGGCTGCGACAGCGTTTACAATATCCACGTAACCGTCAACGAACCCACCGACTCGGTTGTGAAAGTGATTATCAACTACGGCGAAAGTTACCCTTGGGACGGCAAGACCTACACGGAGAGCACTTATCAGACCAAGACGCTGACGAACGCAGCGGGCTGCGACAGCACGGTGGTGTTCAATCTGGTAGTGAACGATGTTATCACAAAGACCTTCCTGGAATCGTTCTGTGAGGGTGACAGCGTGAAGATCTTCGATGACGAGACCGTCATAAAGGAAGAGGGTATCTACCAGCGGATGTACAAGGCGGCTTCGGGTGCTGACAGCATAGCGGCTTACAATGTGGAAATGCGCCGCCGCACGTATGCTCACACTGTGGCGACCATCAACGCGGGCGAGACATTCCCATGGCTCGGCAAGGAATACGACCGTACGGTATCGCTGCGCGACACCATCGAGAACGCGGAGGGCTGCGACAGCGTATGCACGCTCGAACTGACAGTCCTCGGACAACTCACATACATGGTGCGCTTCGAGAACTTCGACGGCAACGAGTTGCAGACCTACGAACTGGAGGAGGGTGAGATACCCGTTTATAACAGCACTCCTGTCCGAGAGAGAGAGTACGATGAACTGGAAAACTACTATCAGTTCACCTTCAACGGCTGGACGGATGAGGACAACAATACCTATGCCGCCGGTGACGCGCTACCCGCCGTGACGAGAGACGTAACCTATACGGCGCAGTACAGCAGACAGTTGTTCATCATCCTGCAGGAGCAGAGAGACGGTGACTATTACACGAGTTTCTGGAATAAGTACAACGACGAGCGCGCCACCGCCGCCACGCTGAACCGCCAGTTCGTACAGGGCAAATGGGAGACCCTCTGCCTGCCGTTCAATGTACCGAAGGCACTGGTAACCTCGCTCGGAATGATGAACCGCATCTATGAGTACAAGTACACCAAGGGGGACACGCAAGAGGGGCTGACGTTGTACTTCGCCCAAGCCAAGAGCCTGGAAGCCGGCAAAGGATACATAGTGAACGCTAACAAAGCGTTGTCGGGCAAGACATCGTTTGTTTTCCCCAGTGTGGACGTCAATGCCGATGCGGACGAGCAGTCCGGTTTTGACATCTCCAATCTGTCGGGTTATTGCTCGCAAGGCAATATCTATCTGGTAGGCACGCTCCGCCGGGGTGTGGTGAAAGGCACGGACGACAACGGCAACTACTATTTCGGATTGAAAGACAACAAGATTTATTCCGCCAACAACGAGGTCGGTACGACGGTTAAAGCTTATCGGGGCATCTTCCGCAGTACGGAAAGCATACAGTCGGTACGTGTCCGCATCGTGGCGGAAAGCGAGGAGGGCGAGATTGTCACTGAATTGGAAGTGGTGAACGGCAATCTGGAGGAAGTATCCGGAACACGGAAGTTCGTCCGTGACGGCATCCTCTACATACGCCGCAACGGCGAACTGTTCGACGCGCAGGGGCAGAGGATTGAATAACCACTGACCTGATAAGAGTCTGATACAGAAAGACAGTCAAATCAAAGAAGGCATTTCAAGATTTCTGAAATGCCTTCTTTGATTTCAATGAGTATCCGCCGGATGCGGTTCCGCCACCTGACGGGCGAGCGTGAGCCACTCCTGATCAATGCCGAGGCTTTCCGCAATGCGCAACGCCTCTTGAGGCACCTCACCTTCACGCGCCACGACGAGGGAATAGTCCATCCTGCCGTCCACCAGCCCCCGTACCCGCAGGCATGGGCAGTGGTGCGCGTCAATGGTATAGTGCGTGACCATCAGCACGCTTCTGTCGGTCTTTTTCAGCACCTCAATCAGCGATGACACCAGTGCCGTTCCCTCCACAGGATTGGTTGTCCGTGCAGGTTCGTCAATCAACGCCAGCAGGTTCTCTCCACGGCGGCACGACTCCACTATCGAATTGAGGTTGCGTATCTCGGCTGCGAATGAACTCAATCCCTCCGCAACCGACTGACTATCGCTCATGCTGCAATAAAGTATGTCACGTACCGGCAGCTCCGCCTCCGCAGCTGGTATGCCGAAACCGAACAGGAACAGCGTCTGGCACAGCCCAACCGTCTTGAGAACAATCGTCTTGCCCCCCATATTCGAACCTGTCAGAATGGTCGGTTCATCCCCAAGCGTAATGGAATTGCACTGATAGTCCCTGTGCCGTTCCCGCAAACTTGCCTGCACTTCGGGATTCCACATGCCGTTGAGAACCAGTCTGCCATTCCTGCTTACATGCGGAAGACACAGTCCCCAATCCTTCGTCTGTACCGACTGCGCCAACAGGATATCCGTATCCGCAAGCAACTGCAGTCCCAGCCGCAGATCACTGGCATATTCGCGCAGCGAGCGGCTCAACTCCCCTCTTATGCGCTGCTCTTCCTCCTGAACGGCTACAAATGTCCGCTCATCGGTCGGATTGGTTTCCAACTGTTTGCGAAGATTGCGCAAACAGCCGCTGTAGGAATCATAGACATAGAACGTGGCAATGCGCAGACCGTCCGGATCGAGTATACGTATGACATCCTCCATCCGCAGCCGCTCCATAGGCAGCGACAGAACCTTCGTCTGCCTGCGCACCTCCTCATACAGCATCGCCAGATGCTTCACCTCGAAGAGTTCGATGTCATCCAACGCCGCACCGCCCGCCAGACGCTCCAGTGTGCTTCGGATATCCTTCAGACCTTGCAGACGGAATTGCAGGTTGCGCCTTGGCACATCGTTCGCCACTTGGCTGACTGCCTCAATATATATGCGCAGACGGTCGTAATACGCCGAGACCTCCTCCGCGCTTCGCATGGAATCGCGATCCAGCAACATACGGCGCGCCACTCCTGACTGCACGGGCAGTTCATCCACCAAATAGCGCAGGCACAAAGGCATCAATACGGCTTCATTCAGTTTCATATCTCATTCGTCACCATTTTGTCCTTTCATCAGATCAACGACGGGCAGACCTGTCGCATCGCTCAAGCGCCTGCACAACGTATCCGAGTCCAGCACCATCCCGTTCGGTGCGGTCGGATTGACCGTCAGCCCCAGCAGACGGCTCCGCTGACGAACCACAACAGGATGCTGCTGCTCGAAACGATGCCAAACCATCGCGTCAGCAAACACTTTCGTAAAATCAGGTATCAGCAACCGTTTACCCTTCGCTTCCTTGTCATTGAGAATCTTTTCCAGCACGCGGTCCGTCACCGCTCCCGTCACGCTGATACAATCCTCCTCATTCCCGTCCCATAGCGGCAGACCAATCAGATGAACCACATACGCGGTCCTCCTGACCAGCGTGTCCATATTCGCCGAGTAAGCCGCGCCGGTCGCCAGTATCATCCCCTCGCTTACCGCAGGCGAGGCAAGGCTCATCCTGCTCAGCGCGCCGTCCACCAGTATCAGATCCGCTTCGTTCTCCACCCCGCGCATCCATCGCCGCAGCATCTCCGTACTGCCCGGTCCCGCTATAATCACCTTCCCGTCCACCAGCACACGCGCTGTCACCAGACGACCCAAGGCGGTGGGTATGTCACTCACATCCAGCAGTTCGGACACCAGTTTCCGTTGGCGGTAGTGCTTCTCCGTGGTGGCGAACAATGTCCCTCGGCGAAGGGTAATCTCCGGCTTCTCCGTTCCTACCACCTGATCGCGGCTCTCGCCGTCCAGACCGATTGATGTGACCGCCACACGGCAAGCATCCGGCAGATGCCGCAGAAGATAGTTCAGCGTCACCGTCTTGCCCGTGTTCTTCTCCAGACCCACCAGCGAGCAGCTCCGGACTTGCAGCAATCCGTCAATCAGATTCATTGGAAATATAAGAAATGTATGCTATGCTCAGAACATCAGCATACGAGCGTCACCATGATCATCCGGCCATCCACCGGCTATCGTTTTCGCGTAATCTTCATCTGTAAACCATTGAGTTGCATTGATGGAGGCGATCACGCTTCGTGTTCCGAAACAAGATGTATGCGCATTACCGCTCGTAAGGTCATAAAGGGGCGACCATGCGCAACTTCCTATGGATGTGGTTTCCGCTATGCAGTCGCGGTTGAAACCGGAAGCAACAATAAGAGGCTCATACACCACATCGGCGTACACGTTCAACGACACCGCAACTGCCATTAGCGGCAGCACGGAAAATCCGGATAACTTTCTCATTGTCCTGTATGGCATAAAATGATTACGCCGCAAAAGTATATATTTCAGATAAATGCACCAAACAAATACAGAAAATTTTGCGTGATCCAACCAGCCGGTGTGTTCAGGCGGAAATAATAAGGTGCAATTCTTGCAATGTGAGGGTTGCTTATTTTTTTGCCATAATTGTTGTTTTTATTTTCAAAAGCCAAACAAATACTGTATTTTTGCACGCTTTTTTCGCGTCTTTGGCGGAATGCGGATCTTTAAGTCCGTTTTCAACAGGATAATGCCGGAGCGTGGAATAGTTGGGGGGGGAACCCTTGTTTATACACAACAAATCAAGGAACAGATAGATGAAAAAGAGTTTGCGTATTGTGTTGACAGTTATGACATTAGCCTCTTCCATTGTGATGCAGGCGGCGTTCACGCTTACGCACAAGGCGGGTCCGTGGGGGATGCAGGATGACGGTCTGCAGGCGGTGCACACCGACGTGCAGATTCTGTATGCCAAGCCCGGGGATGTGGTGCGTCTGCACCGTCCTGACCGCTGCGCCCTGAACGGATACATCCGTTGGTACTGCTATGACACCGACCGTGCCGCCGAGCGTATTGAGGCGGCGCATCAGTTGTACAAAAGCAGTGACGGCACCAAAGACTATACCACTGATGCCTATGTGGATACTTATACCTTGCAGAACGAGTACGGATGGGTCAGGAACAAGGTTGGCAGCCGCTACGGTGGTTTGGACAAGCATTTCTACGAACTCAACTACACGATGCATGAAGGCAGTTCGGTCTATCGTATAGCCTGCGACCAGTCCATCTATTGGGATTACACCCCAACCGCGTGGGATGCCAATACGGCACTCACCGAGCCGACTCTCTCCAAACGTCTTATCTATGAGATGCACCCCGCATCAGAAATGGCGGACAGGATGGAGGCATATAAGAACGCGGATGCGAACACGTATCTGGAGGTGCATGAGATGATCGCGCCGGTCGGTCGCCAGCTGTACATCGGTCCGGATTACCGTTTCTATACAAAGGCAACCTACAATGTGAACACGTATATTTATGAGTCACGTTCCAATTACTATTACTACAACAGCGGCGAGGCGGCTCTGATGAGCAATAACGGTTCTTGGATGTGGAGCGTTGACGGCGGGGAAGCTGTCAATGCATCCGCCTTGAACTCCTCTGATTTGATCGTCGCCGGTCAGTTCATTGAGGTGGGCGGGACTTCTGCGGGAACGCATACCTATACGCTGCAATACAAATCCGCAGACAATAACGCCACCTACAATGTAGCCAAGTTTGTTATTACTTATATGGATGTGGCAAGTGTCGGACCTGCGGAAACACTGCCTTCGCCAACCCGCAGGATGGATATGATTTACGAGAACCGGTTCAACTACAACGAGCCGGATGTTACGACGATGGCTTTCTGGGACGGTCATTTCAACGTCGATGAGTCCACCTACGGGTACTATATCGTTGATAAAAAGTCTTCCCGCTCCCACCATCCGAACGAACCCAACTGGAGCGAATACGGCGTGGTGAACGCTCAGGATGTATGGGTGAACAAGCAAGCGGAAGGAGATATTCCCACCCCGTGGGTTTACAATCACGTGGACGGCTCGCCCAATGCGGCTGAAAATGCCAAAAAAGGCTATATGATTTTCGTGGACGGCTCGCAGCAGCCCGGATTGTTGTTCAATATTGACTTCCATACGGATTTGTGTCCGGGTTCCACGATGTATTTTTCCGCATGGGTGATAGACGCGTCCAGTACCGCCGGAACGTATAACTGCGCACCGAATCTGGACTTTATCGTTATCGGAGAGGATGCCTTGGGCAACGAACACAAACTGACCACCTTCACCACCGGCGAGTTCGGCATCAATGCCGTGGAGAATGTCAGCAACCCTTCCGTCAGGATGGAGCGCGCCAAGTGGTACCAGATAATGTTCCCCGTGAAGTTCGAGGCCGCTGACACGTATCCCAAATACAGGCTCAAGATAATGAACAAGGGCAAGTCCTCTGACGGCAACGACTTTGCGATTGACGACATCCGTATCTATATGCAGAAGCCGCCGGTTACACCTATGCAGTCATCCACCTACGGTTGCCCGCCCGGTCCGACCGACAATATCACCGCCTATCTGCGTGTGGACTATCAGGCTATCGATATGGAGGGCAATACATCGCTTCACTACCAGTGGCGGGATGACCGCAACGAAATCGTAAGCACCAATTACACCAATATGGGTGTCACGTCCACCGAATTCGGACGTGTGCCTGTTCTGTCCGACGATGCCGCCATCGAGGCGAGCGGACTGACCTCCGCAAGCCTTCTGGCTTTTGACACGGAGTTCCGCAACACAGATGTGCCGGTTTATCGCTATATAAAGGAGCAGGTGGACGGTTCGACCGAACGGTATGTCCTGTATATCGCGCAACCTGTGACCGTGCGGACCAACTATGTCTATACCGGTTACGTGTCCGTCCACAAGGACGGTCTGGGCGACCAGTCGGGCTGCGGCACGCACGCCGACCTGATGATAGCCGACGGCACGCGCATCACCGTCAATGATGAGTCGCTGGGAGAGGAGGTTACCGATATATGTGGATACCGCTCCTACAAGTTGGATATCGTGCTGGCATACATCGCGCAGAATGAGGAGTCCCGCGAACTGGAGGAACGGTCAACGCCCTGCCGCGCGGACTGGCTCATCGGCGATGACGAATACGTCAATGCCCACCCGGAGCTGTATCTCTATTCGTTCGCCGAGATAGAAGCGGCAGTGGAGGATTACCGCACATCCTCGCCGGCCACNNCGGCTGCCGCCTCTCGGACGATTATCAGGCATCTTCTCAAGCAGAATCTTCTGATACTGAACTCCGCCACGGCGACGATGCAGCCGGGTACAGCGCTCAGTTACACCGCGTTCCCCATCGGCGGCTCGGCTGCCAACGACATGGAAGTCTGCCTTATGCCGCGCTTCCTGCACATCCATCCGGATCAGACGGTGGTGAACATGATGGCGGTGGGCAATGGTGGGGAGGTGCTGCCGTCTGTCATAACAGACCGTCCGCGTATCGTGCGTATCTCCGACTCGCAGAAGAAAAACGCTTCGTTCCAACTGCCCACCTACCGTATGGGAACGGCGTCAAACTATGTGATAAAGGACGTGAAACTCATTGCATCCACCTGTCCCGGATGGACGGAAACCCATCTGGAAGGCGAGGCCAAGGACGGAACAAAAGTCGTTTCATCGGTGGACAATCTGCGCATTCACGGCGACGGACTTCTCGGTCTGAAAGCTGGATATGACTATACCTTCCATGTGGCTTTTTTGAACGAGGATAAGGGTTGCGAGCGCGGTTACACCTTCTTCACACTGCGTATCGTGCCCGACACGGTAACTTGGCTGGGAGGCGACTGGAATCTGGACGACAGTTGGGATTCGTTCGTCCCGCTGGCGGAGACGAATGTCATCCTGCTGCCGCAGGCGTATTCCGTCACGTTTGACGCTGACCCCGCTGAATCCTACGACATCTACTACAAGCGCAACGAGTGCAATCACATCTACCTGCCCGACGGCGCGTCCGTGGCGGGACAGGAGCATATCACCATCCACGGACAGGCGTTCATCGACATCCGTGTGGACGCATGGAAATGGGGGCTGGTGTCCATACCCATCAAGGGTGTGGTGAGCGGCGATATGTTCGTCTCCCAGAACGAGACGGACGACCCGTTCAATGTCGCCGCCATCCGCCAGACGATGAAGACTCCGGCTGCAGACCGCAACGTGTATGAGGTGTATAACTCCGAGTATGACGCGGAGAGGGACCGCTGGATAGTGGCTACCAACACACTGACCCGTCCGATGGTGGCGGGTGAGGCGAGCATGATAGGCATCGACTGCGCCTCGGATGCGGTCAATCCGGTGATACGCCTGCCCAAACAGGACAACACATACCGCTATTACAACATTGAGTTCGGCAAATGGCTGTACGACAGTGAGACGATAACCCGCGATGAGGACTACGGAAAGCCCGTCTATACAGGCGACAACGATTTCGAGTTGAAAGAGGTTTACGATGGGGTCTATCTGTTCGGCAACCCGACGTTCGGCTATATCGACATCGCGCGGCTGGTGGCGGACAACTCCGACAAACTGACCGGCAGGTACTATTGGAATCCCGAAGGAGTGACGGATGCCCCTTACAACGCTGAGTCGACAGTCTTCAACCGCGATGTGGCGGACGATGCCGAGCCTTTCCTCCTGCCTCCGTACCGGGGTATCCTGCTTGAGGGAAAGTCCGCCTCGCAGCGGCTGACCATCAATGTGAGTTCCGCGATGGTCGTGCCGTCCGGCGGTATGGAATCCGCGCCAAGACGTGGGAACGAAGAGATTACCGGTCTGGACAAGGGCGGCGGTATGCCAACCGGTTCCAAGGGCGCACTGTACATAAGCGAGCGCGATGAGAATATACGCGAGTTCTTCTTCCCCTACGTGGGCAGTTATATGTCGGCGTTGAGTATGGAGCGCACCTTGTACAAGGACGGCTGCTTCAACACGTTGTGTCTGCCTTTCGCGATGGATGCAGAGGATATAGCCGGATCTGACTTGGCAGGATGCGAACTGTTCGCCTTCGACTACGCGGAGAGGATTGCTAACGGAGACTTGGAACTCCACATGTCGCCGGTGAATGACATAGAGGCGGGTATCCCCTATCTGATCCGATGGGCAAATACGGGCGAGGTCATAACCAACCTCTCCTTCTTCAATGTGAAAATCGAAACCGCCGATGGTTATTCCGTGGGTAGCGGCATCAGGTTTTTGGGTAGCGTTCCCCGCTATCAGATGAACTATCAGGACCATGACAATCTGTTCATAGGAAGCAACAACCAATTCCACTGGCCCAGCACCTATAATCCGATGCGGGGTTTCCGAGCCTGTTTCAAGGTGCCGACTGAGGGAAAGAATGCCGTGGTGCCGTTCGGCACGCCCGCACGCCTTGTTTTGGGAAAGAAGACCGCCACGGATGCGGAGCAGGTCAATGCGGACAGTTGCAAGACAGTCAAGGTGGTGGAGAACGGACGCGTTTACATCATCCGCGAAGGAAAACGTTATGATATGTTAGGAATACAAGAATAGTCGGATATATGAAAAAAGGGAAAGAATACAGACAGCCGTTGTCGGCTATATTTCCAATAGTTTCCTTGTACGCTTTGTGCGCCACGAGCGAGGATCCCGATGTGGCTCACTCATACAGTCCCAGGTAAACGGCGTTACTCCCTGAAGGCGTTCCAGCCCTGCGCCTTCAGAGGCAGTTGCTCGCCGTTTCTGCCAATGAGTATAGCACCGTCCGCTGTGTCGGTGATATGTCCGATGATATAGATGTCGTCTATCGGTATCAGTTTCTCGTAGTCTTTTATATCGCAGGTGAAGAGCAGTTCGTAGTCTTCTCCTCCGTTCAGCGCGCAGGTGACGATATTGAGATTCATCTCCTCTGCCACTTTCGCCGCTTCGTAGTTGATAGGCAGTTTGTCCTCATAGACGGCGCAGCCGCATTGTGACTCATGGCATATATGCAGCAGTTCGGACGACAGTCCGTCAGACACGTCCATCATTGCCGTCGGGCGGATATGCGCCTCGCGCAGGGCTGCTATGATGTCCCTTCGCGCTTCGGGTTTGAGTTGCCGCTGCAGCAGGTACTCCCTTCCTTTGAATGCGTCAATCTCATCGCCCGTCTTCTGCCCCTGCAGGGCGATACGCTCGCGTTCAAGGAGCTGCAATCCAAGGTAAGCAGTACCGAGGTTGCCCGACACACATATCAGGTCGTTCTTCTTCGCGCCGTTGCGATATACAATGTTTTCTTTATCTGCTGTCCCGATGCAGGTGATGGCGATGGTCAGACCCGTCATTGAGGCGCATGTGTCCCCTCCGACCAGATCCACACCGTACTTCTCGCACGCCAGACGGATACCGCTGTAGAGTTCTTCGATAGCCTCCACCGGGAAGCGGGCGGATATGCCCAGCCCGACCACAATCTGTGTGGGTGTGCCGTTCATGGCGTAGATGTCCGACAGATTGACTACCACCGCCTTGTAGCCCAGGTGCTTGAGCGGGACGTATTCGAGGTTGAAATGCACACCCTCAAGGAGCAGGTCGGTGGTCATCAGCACCTGTTTTCCTCCGAAGTCCATCACTGCGGCATCGTCACCGATCCCTTTGACGGTGGAGGAATGTTGCGGGTTTATGTCTGCGGTCAGGCGGCGGATCAGTCCGAACTCGCCCAGTGTGTTGATTTCTGTCTGTGCCATATAGGTTCTGTGATTATTGGTTCATAATGTCCAGTCGGCAATGACAAAGTCGGCTTCAATCTTGTCTTCTATGTCATCGGGCAGAGCGGGGTAGAAGTCTATGCCTGTCATGGCCTCTGCCTCATCGACGGAAAGCATGTAGGTCATCAGGGGACGGTTGCCCGCCTGGTTGGGCATGACGAAGCCGATTGCCGTCCATGTGCCGTCTTTCTTCTGCCGCAGGAGTACTTTGAAGAAGGCTTGTGGCACGACTATTTTCCGTTGTTGCCCGATAGTGGTGGTCTCATCGGTGACAACAGGTCCGCAGCAGATGTAGATATTGCCGTAGCGTACTGCCAGGTCGCGCACAAGTTCCTCCAAGTCTTTCCAGTCGCCGGCGTTGTTGTTATGGTTCTGCGGGCAGATATTGGTCATGTAGAACGACTCCCGCATTGCCTGTTCGGACCAGCGCATGTCTCCGGCGGGTGCCATATGACCGCGGTCGTAACCCGAGCCGGAGTAGTCCCTTGTGACCACGGGATTGCCCTTTACCAGCGGGTCGGGCATGAACTTGTCCGAACGGGAGTGTGTATCCGTCACCTCGTCTTTTTCCAGACAGTACGCGACCCAGTTGGGGATATGCCGTTTGGGGTTGTAACTGACCGTATAGCCTGTGTGTTCAATGATTTGTTCCGGCTGCTCATTGAGCAGTTGGGGGATTTCCGGATGTGTTGCGGCAACTTCAGCGCTCTGTTCGGCGGATGGCTTTTGAGGGATAAGGTTTTGGTAGGCAAGCCCTGCCAGTCCTGCCAGAACGACAAAGGATAGAATAAGGATTTTCTTCATTGTCTTAATGTTAGAATCTCTTTTGCGGCAGTGTCGGCTGCGGGTGAGTCTCCAAGAATGGTATGCAGTTTCCTCAACCCCGCCAATTGGGCTTCCCGATAGTCCTTGTCGTCCAGCAGCAGCGTCAGTTCCTTCGCTATGTTCTCCGCCGTGAACTTCTCTGCAATCAGTTCCCGTATCACCTCTTTCCCTGACAGGATATTGACGAGGGTGAACCACCCGTCGTGGAAAACAAAATGTTTGAAGAAATTGACCACGTGTCTGCCGAAGAACCTGCTTGCAGCGATATGATAGACCGCCGTCAATGGACATCCGAAAAGTGCTGTTTCCAAGGTGGCGGTTCCCGAATTGACCACGGCAGCGGCCGCTTGTCGGATGACGCTGTATGTGTCGCGGGTCAGAAGCAGGGAACAGTCCGCTTGCGGGATAAGGTTATGGTAGAAGGCGTCCTCCACTCCCGGGGCTGCGGTGATGACAATCTTGTATGCGGGATGGGTGCGTTGCACTTCCTGTGCCGCTTGCAGCATCAGGGGCAGGCAATGGCTGATTTCGCTTTTGCGGCTGCCGGGGAGAAGGGCGATACAGGGATGTGGTAATGATTCTTTTGGCGGAGCGGAAAGGGCGGCGCGTATGCTGTCCATTGTCGGATTGCCCACGTACCGGCATGCATATCCGAAGCCGGCGTAGAAGGCGGGTTCAAACGGGAAGATTCCCAGCACAAGGTCTGTACAACGGGCAATCTTGTGCACGCGCCACGATTTCCAAGCCCATACTTTCGGGGGAATGTAGTACACCGTTTTTGTGTCAGGCAGGTGCCGCTTGCACCATTGCGCCATCCTGAGGTTGAAACCCGGGTAGTCAATCAGTATCAGCACGTCCGGCCGCTCTTGCAGCAGTGCCTCGCGGGCGATGCGGAAATTGCGGTGCACCTTGCCAATGTTCCTCACCACCGCCACTACGCCCATAAAGGCCATCTCCCGGTAGTCTTGTACCAGTCTGCATCCCGCTTCGTGCATCTTTTCGCCGCCCATTCCTGCAAACACGGCATCTTTGTCGTATGCGCGGAGGCTGCGGATAAGATTGGAGGCATGGAGGTCGCCCGACGCTTCACCGGCTATGAGAAAGTATTTCATTCTGTTGCGGGGAGACTGTGCGGTTGGACATTACAGCAGGAAGGCGATGGCGGCAAGGATATACGGGAAAGCGCCAATCAGCAGACCTTTGCTTGTTTTCCACATATCGGCGGCGTAAAAGACGAAGATGAAAGCAAGGTCAGGGAAGACGCTTACGATGAGCAGTTTGCTCCACGTCTGGCTTAATGCCATTCCGAACATCTCCAACGCCGGACGGAGACCGTAGGTCTCGATATAGACATATCCGACAGTGGCTGGCATAATCAGACCCAGCACGATGCCTATCCAGTATTTATCCCATCTTTCCATAGTAGGTCATGTCTATGCTGCATGGCTGGATGGACAGGTATCCGTGGGTTACCGCCCATTCGTCGGTGTCCTCCGCCTCGGGTTCGTCATTTACCAGATAGCCTGTCAGCATATACGCCTGTTCGCCGTTTTCCAATGTGGTGGGGCGTATCTCTTTTGCCCAGTGGCTGATGCACTGGCGCGTATGGCGGACGCCCTGTATGGGACCTTGCGGCGCATTAATGTTGTAGCACACCGTGCGGGGCATGCCTTTCTCGTACAACTCTTTCGTGAGAGGCAGCAGATATGGCTCCATATACGAGAAATCGGGATTGGCGTCCATGTCGTAGATGGAGAAACCGATGGCGGGAATGCCTTGTTCGGCTGCCACAAAGCAGGCTCCCATTGTGCCCGAATAGATGATGTCAATGGCGGCGTTGCTGCCGTGGTTGATGCCGCTCACCACCAAGTCAATCTTGCTGCTGTCTTCTCCGAACAGCACATTGACAGCCAGTTTGATGCAGTCGGACGGCGTGCCGTTGGTGGTATATATGTCCACGCCGGGCAGGTCTTCCTGTGCGGGCAGCCGGCGCAAGGTCATCGGGGACTTCGAGGTGATGGCGTTCGACATGCTGCTGCGCGGACCGTCCGGTGCCAGTACCGTGATATGTCCCATAGGCAGCAACTTGCGGATGAGAAGCATCAGACCTTTGCTTCCCCAGCCGTCATCGTTGGTAATCAGTATCTCCATCCTATTGCTGAATCATTTGCATTACCTGCAGCGCAAGTCTGTCCGCCTCTTCCGGCGTGGCGGCTTCCGAATAGACGCGTATGATTGGCTCGGTGTTGCTCTTGCGCAGGTGTACCCAGCCGTCAGCAAAGTCAATCTTCACGCCGTCAATGTCATTCACGCGCTCGTCCTTGTAAGCCTCCTTCACGCGGCGGAGCACTTTGTCCACGTCCATTGCGGGTGACAGTTCGATGCGGTTCTTCGATATGGCGTACTTTGGCAGTTCGCGCTTCCATTCGCTCACGGTGCAGCCTTTCTCCGCCAGTCCGGACAGAAACAGGGCGATACCCACAAGCGCGTCCCTGCCGTAGTGGCATTCGGGATAGATGACCCCGCCGTTGCCCTCGCCGCCGATAATGGCGTTGGTGCGCTTCATCTCCGCCACCACGTTCACCTCACCGACCGCCGCCGCGCTGTAAGAGCCGCCATGACGGACGGTCACATCGCTCAAGGCACGGGACGAACTCAGGTTGCTGACCGTGTTGCCCTTCGTGTGTGAGAGTACATAGTCCGCCACGCTGACCAGTGTGTATTCCTCCACAAACATCTCCCCGTCCTCGCACAGGATAGCCAGACGATCCACGTCCGGATCCACCACAAAGCCCGCATCGGCTTTCGCCGTCCGCATCAGTGTGCTTATCTCCGTCAGGTTCTGCGGGATGGGTTCGGGGTTGTGTGCGAAACGGCCGGTAGGCTCGCAGTTGAGGCATACGATATCCTCCACGCCCAATGCGCGGAGCATTGCGGGTATGGCGAGACCGCCTACCGAATTGACACAGTCTATTTCCACGCGGAAATGCCGCTTCGCAATGGCATCCTTGTTCACCAGCGGCAGTGACAGCACCTTCTCAATATGGAAAGGCAGGTAGTCTTTTTCTGTGATGTGTCCGAGACTGTCCACATCGGCGAACGCAAAATCCTCGCGCTCTGCGATGGTCAGCACTTCTTTGCCTTCCGCATCGTTGAGGAACTCGCCCTTCTCGTTCAGCAGTTTGAGCGCGTTCCACTGTTTGGGGTTATGGCTCGCGGTCAGGATGATTCCTCCCGCAGCCTGTTCACCGACCACTGCCAGTTCGGTCGTAGGGGTGGTGGCAAGACCGATATTCACCACATCGTATCCCATACCGATAATCGTGCCGCTCACCAGCTGATAGACCATCTCCCCACTGAGGCGCGCATCGCGTCCCACCACAATCTTCCTGTTGTCCGGCATCGCCTGTGATCTTTGTACGCAATAGGCGGCGGTAAAACGCACAATGTCCACGCCGCTCAAACCTTCTCCCGTGCGGCCGCCTATCGTGCCGCGTATGCCGGATATGCTCTTTATAAGACTCATGTCAGTAATGTTTATCTTACTTTTTTCACTTTCAAATCGTAGCAACAAGGTGTTACGGAAGAGTTGTCGTCCGATGTGCCATAGACGCTCGGACAGATAATCTTGCATTCGCCCTCCTGCTTAATCGCCAGAATAGCCGCCTGCCAGCCCGTGCAGTTGTATGTACCGGAAGTGCTGCCCACCGTCAGCCGGATGGGGTCGCCCGCATCGTCAGTCGTCCAGTAGCTCACCGTATCGGCATACACGTCCAACGTGTATTTGCGGAAGCGCACGTTCACCCTGTCGCCTGCCGCCAGCCGCCTTGTCGTATCCACCGCCGACACCAGATGGACGTACAACTGGTCGTACTCCTCCAGCGCGACAAAGTCCTTTGCATTCCAAAACTCACCGTGCGGCACATCCGGCATGGCGGACAGCACGTTGATACCTTGACGGCCGATATAGCTCTCTATCAGTTTCTTCTCTTTGTCGCGCAGTTTGGAGTAGGTGTTCTCTTTGCATCCTGTCATCAGGGCGGCAAGCGCGACTGCCAGAACCGCATATAGCCCTTTTCTCATTGTCTATTTGATTGGTTATTCCACAGTCAGTTCTATCCGAAGGTTGGTGTATGGAGCCACGGCTGTCGTGCCGGTAGTGCCGTATGCCAGATACCACGGTACCAGCAGCGTCACCGTCTGACCGTGTTCCAACATCGGCAGCGCGTCCGCAACAGCCTGAATCTGATGCGCCTTTCCAACCGTCACCTCCTCTGTCACATCCTCCAAAAGCAGGCTGTCCAGTGTGAACACGGTGCGGCGAACCCTTACCGTACTGTCCGGCGGCAAGGTACGCTCCACCGCCGCCATACCTTTGGTCCAGTAGCCCAGTTCCTGCTGCGCGAAGCCCGAACCGGCATAGAAGGACAAAGCCCTGTCCGCCTCCTCTGCAAGATGCTGGTTTGTCTCAATCGCCTTCATGAGCGTGCTGTCCACCCTGACCTCCTTCCTTCCGCTGCGGTAGGCGGGGCTTTGGGGGGCGGTGCGGTGACACCCCGTAACGATTGCCAATACCGGTATCCAAACGATGAATTTTGCTACACGCATAATGTTATCTGCCTGCCAGATGTTCAAGATAGCGGCCGTACTGCGTCTTCATTTCCTTGCCCATATCGCGCAATGCCTCTGTCGTTATCCAACCGTTGCGCCATGCTATCTCCTCGATGCAGGCGACATAGAACCCCTGGCGGTTCTGGATGGTGGCAACGAAATTGCCCGCCTCCAGCAGGCTGTCGCAGTTGCCGGTGTCCAGCCACGCGAAGCCGCGTCCGAACAGTTGCACGCGGAGCGTCCCCTCTTCCAGATAGACTTTGTTCAGGTCGGTAATCTCGTATTCACCCCGGGCGGACGGCCGCAGTGCCGCCGCTTTTTCGCATACAGTCCTGTCGTAGAAGTACAGCCCCGGTACGGCGTAGTTGCTCTTCGGCTGCTGCGGTTTCTCTTCCAGACTCAGTACCCTGCCGTCCTTGTCAAACTCTACCACGCCATACGCGCGGGGGTCGCTCACCTCATAGCCGAAAATGCAGGCTCCGCTGCCGATATGCATGATGCGGGCTTTCAGATCCTCCAGCGTCGTCGCATGGCGGTGCGCGGGATTGACCTGCTCCGGCATATCGTGCTTCGGATCAAGCGACAGAACCGCCTGACGAAGCATTTTCGTGAATCCCTGCCCGTAAAACAGGTTGTCGCCCAGTATCAGGCAGCCAGGATCGCCGTCCAGAAAGTCCGCGCCCAGCACAAACGCCTGCGCCAGACCGTTGGGTACCTCCTGCACCTTGTACTCGAAGCGCATGCCCAGACGGCTTCCGTCGCCCAGCAACTCCTCGAACATCGGCAGATCCCTCGGGGTGGATATAATCAGCACCTCGCGGATACCAGCCAGCATCAGTGTGGACAAAGGGTAGTAGATCATCGGCTTGTCATATACCGGCATAATCTGTTTGCTGATTGCCTTGCTCAACGGGTACAGGCGCGTGGCACTTCCACCCGCAAGAATGATTCCTTTCATATCGTTCAGTGTTTTATTAAAGCGCGCAAAAGTACAGAATCTTCACCAATCGCGCAACAAAAACAAAAAAACGCACGTATTTTGACAAAAGTTGCCGTATTTTGTTGCATAGTCAAAAAAAAGCAGTACTTTTGCCGCCGAGATGAATGGGGGAGCCGGTTCACGGTTCCCCCGAATTATACGGAAACAGATATGATACAGGAGCAGACGATACGTGAAATGGTGCAGCCGCTGTTGGAAGGCACGCCTTATGTGCTGATGACCGTTGAGGTGAGTAAGGACAACCATATCCTCGTCGAGGTGGATCAGCCCGGAAAGGTGGGCACGGATTTCTGTGCGGATCTCAACCGCCGTCTGGTGGCGGAGCTGGACAACAACCCGCAGACCCGCAGCGAGGACTACAGCCTTGAGGTGGGGAGCGTCAGCCTGACCGCCCCCTTCAAGAGCCGCCTCCAGTACGAGAAGAACCTCGGACACAATGTGGTGGTGACCGACAGGGACGGCAAACGGCACAGCGGGCAGCTGGTCAGCGTGGACGAAGAGACGTTCATGATTGATGCGGGTCAGACCCTCACGTTCCGGTATGATGAGGTGAAGCAGACGGTGTACAACATCACTTTCTGAAACGCAAAGCGCGAAACAATAACGAAAACCAGATACAAAAATGGCTAAAAAGCAAGACTCAATCAATCTGATTGACATTTTTTCAGAGTTCAAGACGCTCAACAAGATCGACCGCAAGACGTTCATCAACGTGCTGGAGGATTCCTTCCGCTCGGTCATCGCCAAGGTGTACGGCTCGGATGCCCACTATGATGTGATTATCAACCCTGACAAGGGTGATTTGGAAATTTATCACAACCGTCTGATTATGGAGGACGACGATGTGGCGAACGAGCAGACGCAGATTTCACTGAGCGATGCGCGCAAGTTGGACGATGAGGCGGAAGTAGGGGAGGAAATCACGGAGAAGGTGGACTTCTCGTCCTTCGGCCGCCGTATGATTCTCAATCTCAGGCAGACTCTCGCGTCGAAGATTCTCGAGCTCAAGAAGGAGAACGTCTATATCCGCTATTCAGGCATGCTCGGTCAGATTGTTACGGGCGAACTGGAGCAGGTGTGGAAGAAGGAGATGACCATCAAAGACGAGGAGGGTGTTGACCTGTACCTTCCCAAGCAGAACCAGATTCCTACCGACTACTACCGCAAGGGCGACGTGGTGAAGGCCATTGTCGCGCAGGTGGACAACAAGAACCAGAACCCCAAGGTCATCCTCTCGCGCACCAGCCCGCTGTTCCTTCAGCGTCTGTTTGAGCAGGAGGTGCCGGAAGTGCATGACGGCCTGATAGCCATCAAGAACATCGCCCGCATACCCGGCGAGAGAGCCAAGGTGGCGGTGGAGAGTTTCAACGACCGCATCGACCCCGTAGGTGCCTGCGTGGGCATCAAGGGCGCGCGCATCCACGGTATTGTGCGCGAATTGCGGAACGAGAACATTGACGTGATTAACTATACGTCCAATACCCAGCTTTACATCCAGCGCGCGCTGGCTCCCGCCAAAATATCGTCCATGACCATCAATGAGGAGGAGAAGAAGGCGGACATCTATCTCAAACCCGATGAGGTGAGCCTCGCTATCGGCAAGGGCGGTTTCAACATCAAGCTCGCCAGCATGCTCACGGGCTACCAGATTGATGTCTATCGCGAGATGGATGATGCGGACGCGGAGGATATCTACCTTGACGAGTTCAACGACGAGATCGACCAGTGGGTTATTGACCAGCTCAAGAACATCGGTCTTGACACCGCCAAAGCCGTGCTGGCTCTGCCGAAGGAAGAACTCAAACAGCGCGTCGATCTGGAGGACGAGACCATTGACGAACTTTACCGCGTACTGGCGGAGGAGTTCGAGGAATAGGCGGAAAAGAGACATTCCGCCCCGCCGAAACACCCGCCAGCCGGATTCCGTATGACGGTAATACCCCACAAACACGAAGTAATAACGAAGCAATAATCCCACTATGGCACAGAAACTCATCAAGGCTTGCAAAGAACTCAACATAGGAATGGCAACCGCCATCGAATTTTTCCAGAAACAGGGAAAAACAGTCGCCGCCGACCCCAACACGAGGATTGACGATGACCTGTACATACTGCTTGTCCAGGCGTTCAACAAGGACATGGCCGTCAAACTGGCGGCCGACCGTCAGGCGCAGGAAAGGCAGGAGCGGGAAATCAGCAGGAGCGTGTCCATAGAGGATGACCACAAGGAGGAGGTGGAGCGCGCCCGCCGCGAGGCGGAAGAGGCGCGACAGAAAGCGGAGGCTGAGAAGAAAGCCGCCGAGCAGGCGCGTCTGGAAGCAGAAAAGAAGGCAGCGGAGCAGGCACGTCTCGCCGCCGAAGAGGAGGCGCGCCGCCGTGCGGAAGCGGAGAGAAAGGCCGCCGAGGAGGAGGCGCGCCGTCAGAGCGAGGAGCAAGCCAGAGCGAAAGCTGAAGAGGAGGCGCGCAGAAAAGCCGCTGAGCAGGGGAATGAAAAAAACTCCTCTCTTTCCGATAAGGAAAAAGGAGACAATGCCGGAACCAGACAGGACAGGAAAGAGGACAGGAAAGAGGACAAGAAGGTGCAGATTTTCACGCTTCATCCGCAGCCCGCTCCCGTGCAGCCCAAGGTGGTCGGCAAGATAGACCTTGACAGCCTGAATCAGGCCACGCGTCCCGCCAAGAAGAGCAAGGACGAAAGGAAGAAGGAGCGCGACGAGCGGCTTCACGCCCAGAACGGCGGCGGAAGCGGCAGCGGAGGCAAGCGCAAGCGTGAGCGCATCCAGCAGAACAAAGTGGATGTGAACGATGTGCGCAACCAGAAAGGCAACAAAACCAAGCAGAACAAGCGTCCTGTAAAGGTAGAAGTGGACGACGAGGAGGTTCAGCGTCAGATCAAGGAGACGCTCAACCGTCTCCAGAGCCAGAAAGGCAAGACGCTGACCAGCAAGCACAAACGTGACCGCCGCCAACTCGAACGCGAGAAGATGGCGGAGGAGAGAGCCGAGGAACAGGCACAATCCAAAGTACTGAAACTGACCGAGTTCGTTACAGCCAACGACCTTGCCGTGATGATGAACGTGCCTGTCACCAAAGTCATCGGAACCTGCATGACACTCGGAATGATGGTCAGCATCAACCAGCGTCTGGATGCCGAGACGATCAATATCGTTGCCGANNGTTCGGTTTCACCACCGAGTACGTGGATGCTAAGGTGGTGGAGGATCTGCATACCGACAACGAGGAATACAGCGAGGAGGATATGGAGGAGCGCTGCCCCATCATCACCGTGATGGGACACGT
>DBVX01000016.1 GCA_002308815.1 Bacteroidales bacterium UBA1253 | reverse complement strand
TTGCATTTGCTGTTGGACAGTATATTTTTTAGAAGGGGGTACTGAATAAAATTTTGTCTTTTTGAAACTTTTCCGTACTTTCGCGGCGTTTTTTACACATCTGCTGGTTCGGATAAATTCATATACACTTATGATACAAGCCATTCAACTGATTCTCGCGCTGAGTTTTCTGATTGTGATTCACGAGCTGGGTCACTTCGCCTTCGCGCGCCTGTTCCACATCCGTGTGGAGAAGTTCTACATGTTTTTCGACTACAAGTTCGCGCTGCTGCGCGCAAAGCGATTTGACGGCAAGTGGCACTTCCGCTTCTTTTCGCCGTCATTAAGCGATAATGACGAATGGAGCAAGCATCCGGAGCAGACGGAATGGGGCATCGGGTGGATTCCGTTCGGAGGCTACTGCGCAATAGCCGGTATGGTGGACGAGACGCACGATGCGGATTCGCTCGGCAAGGAGATGCAGCCGTGGGAGTTCCGCGCGAAAAACGTGTGGCAGCGTCTGCTGGTAATATCAGGAGGCATACTGGTGAACTTTGTCGCCGCACTGCTTATATTCGGTCTGTTGCTATTCCATTGGGGCGAGAGTTCGCTGCCGCTGCGCAATATCGACCGAGGGCTGTACTATTCGGAGATACTGCAGGGCGAAGGGTTCCGGCAACAGGACAAGATACTGTCGATTGACGGTACGGAGCCGGAAACGATGGGCGATGTGGTGCAATGGATCATCATTGAGGGCAGGCGTAATGTGACAGTGCTGCGCGGTACGGATACTGTCCGTCTGGAGATGAGCGAGGATCTGGGCAACCGCTATCTGGCTATGCAGAACGAATTTGACAGGAAGGAGCGTGACAAGGCACGCAAGGATCCCGCCTATCAGAAACAGCGTTACATCCTGATTGACGAATTCTATCCGTTTGTGATTGACTCCGTATGTCCGAACACGGCGGCAGACTACGCCGGTCTGCGCGCCAATGACAGCCTGACGGCAATAGAGGGCGTGCCGACTCCGTGTTTCGCGATGATGAAGGAGCAATTGAGCCTGCATCCATGCGACAGCATCCGCATCACGTACTACCGCGACGGCGAGGAACGTACCGCCTACGCCTTCATCGGCGACCAGTGCAAGTTAGGCGTTTTTGAGAAGGGACCTTTAGCGTATTTCAAGTTGGAACACAAGAACTACACATTCTTCAAAGCTATTCCTGCGGGAATAGCATACGGCTGGAACTATCTGAAGATGTATGTCAAGCAGTTCCGGCTGGTATTCTCGAAGGAGGGTGCGCAGTCGTTGGGAGGTTTCGCCGCCATCGGCCAGATGTTCCCGAAATTCTGGGACTGGTTCTCCTTCTGGCACATGACCGCCGTCATATCGCTGATTCTTGCGTTTATGAATTTCCTTCCCATACCGGGTCTGGACGGCGGGTATATTCTTTTCCTGCTGTTCGAGATAGTGACGCGCAAGAAACCCGGTGACAAGTTCCTTGAGCGCGCTAACACCTTCGGCTGGGTGATACTGATAGCCCTGCTGCTGCTTGCGAACGGGAATGACCTGCTGAAGATGTTCTGGTAATTGACTGCTGCTATGGAAAACGTTTTTGTTCATCCATCCTCGTATGTGGACGATGGTTGCGAGATAGGCGCAGGAACGAAGATTTGGCATTTCAGCCATATCATGTCAGGCTGCAAGATTGGCAAAAACTGTAATATCGGTCAGAACGTGGTCATATCGCCTGACGTGGTGCTGGGCTGCAACTGCAAGATACAGAACAACGTAAGTGTATATACGGGTGTGCGCTGCGAGGATGACGTGTTTCTGGGACCGAGTATGGTGTTCACCAACGTGGTCAATCCCCGCGCCGCCGTCAGCCGCAAGGACGAGTACCGCCCCACCCTGCTGAAACGCGGCACGAGCGTAGGTGCGAACGCGACCATCGTCTGCGGACACACGTTGGGCGAATACTGCCTGATCGGCGCAGGTTCGGTGGTCACAAAGGATGTACCCGCCTACGCGCTGATGGCAGGCAATCCCGCACGGCGCATCGGATGGGTCAGCGCGCACGGGGAGAAACTGCACTTTGACGAGGAGGGGATGGCAACATGTCCAGCCACGAAGGAGAAGTACAGACTGATGGATGGAAAAGTAGAAAGACTATGAAACGGCAGACACAATCTGACACACGACCCCCTGCCCTCCTCTAATTTAGAGGGGGAGTGCAAAGCAACATTGAAATCCATACAAAACACCCCCTTTCAACTCCCAACATTCAAACTTCTTTCAACTTTCAACTCTAAACTTTCAACTGACATGGACAGTCCTTATATAGTATCGGCCCGCAAGTACCGTCCAACCACGTTTGATTCGGTGGTGGGTCAGCAGTCGCTGACAGACACGCTGCGCAACGCCATCCGGACGGGCAAACTGGCGCACGCCTACCTGTTCTGCGGTCCGCGCGGTGTGGGCAAGACGACTTGCGCACGCATCTTCGCCAAGACCATCAACTGCCTGAATCCGACTGCAGACCACGAGTCGTGCAACGAGTGCGAGTCGTGCCGCGCGTTCAATGAGCAGCGCAGTTTCAACATCCGCGAACTGGACGCGGCAAGCAACAACTCGGTGGACGACATCCGCACACTCATTCAGGAGGTGCGCATTCCCCCGCAGATTGGAAAGTACAGCGTCTATATCATAGACGAGGTGCATATGCTCTCGACAGGAGCGTTCAACGCACTATTGAAGACGCTGGAGGAACCGCCGTCGTATGCCATCTTCATTCTTGCCACAACAGAAAA
>DBVX01000065.1:25508-27545 GCA_002308815.1 Bacteroidales bacterium UBA1253 | reverse complement strand
ACCTTCTTCGGCAGCCTTGTGGTGAATGACTTGGAGGAGTTCAAGCGGCAGTCGCACGCCATCATAGCGAACCGCTATGACCCAAGTCTGGATCCGGTGAGGGACAAAGTCTATACCCGCGACATCTTCCGCCGCGACTGACCTTTACTACATGGCACAAGGAGTGGAACATATCGGCAAAACAGATGTGGCATGGTCATACGCCGCCACGTTCTTCTGGGTGGGTTCGGGACTTATCTTGTTCCCGTTCATACTCAACAAGATGCCCGCCGAAACAGTGGGTATATGGAACATCTTCCAGACCATCTCGGTGATGGTCGCCATTCTGGATTTCGGCTTCCAGCCGTCATTCGCCCGTAACCTCAGTTACATATTCACCGGCGTGAAAGGCCTTCGGAAAGAGGGTGTCGCCGCACTAAACGGGAAGCGGGGAACCGGCGGAGATGAGCAGGATGTGGATTACGGGCTGCTGAAAGGCACGCTGGTGGCGATGAAACGGCTGTTCCGCATCATCTCGCTCGCGGCGTTCGTGCTGCTCGCCACGGCGGGTACGGCGTATTTCCTGTATATCCTTGGCAAGTACAGCGGCGACCGCACGGATGCTGTTGCGGCTTGGGTACTGCTGATTGTGCTGAACTGTTACGACCTTTACACCTTATACTACGACGCGCTGCTGAAAGGCAAGGGGTACGTGCGCCGCAGCCAGCAGATTATGATACTCAGTCAGGCGGTGTACGTGCTTCTGGCTATCGGTCTTATCTTCGCGGGTCTGGGTTTGTGCGCGATTGTGGCGTCGCGGCTTGTAGCGATAGTCATCCGCCGCACGCTGTCCCGCCGCGTGTTCTTCACACGTGAGATGAGCGAGGCGTTACGAGGTGTGGAGGCGCACGACTCCGGAGAGATTATGCGCGCCATCTGTCCGAATGCCGTGAAGATAGGTCTGACGCAGCTGGGCAGTCTGGCGGTGAACAAGTCGGCGATGCTCATCGGAGCCGCCTTCCTGACCTTGGAGGAGGTGGCGAGTTACGGCATCACGCTGCAGCTGCTGGAGATTCTTTGCAACTGCTCCACCGTACCCTACCGTGCGTTCTCGCCCAAACTGGCACAATGCCGTGCGGAGAAGGATATGGCGGGATTGCGCCACTACTACCTTGTCTGCGCCGCCATCCTATGGGGGATATGGATTATCGGCGGAAGCGTTTCGGTGCTGGCAGGCGACTATGCGCTGCGTTTGATCAACAGCCAGACATTCTTCCTGCCCACGGCTATGTTCGGGGTATTGGTCGCCCTTCATTCGCTGGAGGACAACCAGGTACTGGCAACAGGATTCATCATGTCCGACAACCGGATACCGTTCTTTATTCCTTCGCTGCTGAGCGGAGCCGCCACGGTGTTGCTGCTGTGGCTTTTCCTTGACGTGCTCGACTGGGGTGTATGGGGAATGATTCTTGCCCCGGGTATAGCCCAATTAGCCTATCAGGACTGGAAATGGCCGGGCGTAGTTATCAAAGAACTGTTCATAAAAACCGAAGCAAACGGAATCAATGTATAAGAGCCAATGTCCAAAGGCATTGAAAACATAGGAAAAGAGGATGTCGTATGGTCGTATCTGGCGACCGTCTTCCTGATTGGCGCGGGGGTTATCCTGCTGCCTTTCATACTCCACAAGATGCCGGCGGAAACAGTCGGGATATGGAACATCTTCACCGTCATCATCATGCTGGTCAATATACTGGATTTCGGATTCAGCCCGTCGTTCGCCCGCAATGTGAGTTACATCTTCTCCGGTGCGAAGACACTGGAAAGGGAGGGTGTCCGTCAGGTTACCGACAGCGAGGTGGATTACGGTCTGCTGAAAGGCACGCTGACGGCGATGCGGCGTTTCTACAGCCGGATAGCCATCGCCTGCTTTGTACTGCTGGCAACGGCAGGTACCGCATACTTCGCTTACATACTACGAAAGTACACGGGTGACAGGACAGATGCGATGGTGGCTTGGCTGCTGCTCATTGCCATCAACTGCTACAACCTCTATAC
>DBVX01000065.1:20000-25456 GCA_002308815.1 Bacteroidales bacterium UBA1253 | reverse complement strand
ATCAAGCGCAACCAGCAGATTATCATCGTGGCACAAGGCACTTATCTGGTTCTTGCCATTGGTCTGATTTATATGGGATTGGGTTTGACTGCCATCGTGAGCTCCCAGTTGATTGCCACAATAGTTAGGCGTGTTCTGGCTTACCGTACGTTCTTCACCGAGGAGATGCGGTCTGAGTTGGAAGACGCGCAAGAAAAGGACGCAAGAGAGATTCTGTGTGTCATCAGTCCTAATGCTGTCAAGGTGGGTCTGACGCAACTGGGGGCATTTGCCATCAACAAGTCAGCGGTGCTGATCGGCTCCGTCTATCTGAATCTGGAAGCGGTGGCATGCTACGGTATCACCCTGCAGGTAATGGACGTGCTGACACGTTGCGCCACCGTACCCTACCGGTCGTTCATCCCGAAGCTGGCGCAAGCGCGGGCGGAGGATGACAAGGAGCTGCTGCGGCGATACTACAAGATTAGTGCATTGAGCATAACAGCCACCTATTTGATTGGCAGTCTTGCGTGGGTCGGATTGGGCGACTTTGCCCTGCGACTGATTCACAGTGAGACCAGTTTTGTTCCTATGGCAATGCTGATAGTCATGCTGGTCATTCATTTTCTTGAGGACAACCATGCCATGTCGGCGGGGTTCATTATGGCGGACAACAAGATACCGTTCTTCATCCCGTCGCTGGTGAGCGGGGCTGCCACGCTGGTGCTGCTGTTCCTGTTCCTCGGTCCGCTGCATTGGGGCATGTGGGGGCTGATACTTGCCGGCGGTATCGCGCAAGCGGCGTACCAGAACTGGAAATGGCCTACGATGGTAATTAAAGAGTTGTGGAAGCGAGGATGAATATTGTGGCAGACATATTGATTCTTTGCACGTTCTTGACAGAAGTATGCGTTTTGGCATATTTTGAGAAGAAGTTATGGGGTACAATCTTCACTCCGCTTAATGTGCTGTCACTTCCCTTCACTGCCATTTTGCTTCTCACGTTAAGTCTGCCGTCCTCATTAGGTTTTGTTCCGTTTTACTTTCCGAGCCTTCTGATTTGGATAGTCGGGTTGGCTCTGATGGCTATTCCGAGTTGGATGTCAGCATTCTACTATCATAAGAAGAAGTATGGTGATACGCAATATGATTTCCCTCCGCTAACGAATGAGCGTTTATTGATGATAATCATATTTTTGCTTGTCGTTCCGTTTGTATTCCACTTACGTGAAATGAGGAGTGCATCTTTGGAGTCGTTCGGTTCGGATGAATTCGGCGAGCAGTTTGCCGTCTATGGACTCTTCGGCCACCTACTGGTATTTCTTAGTGCCTGCTCTATTCTTTGTTTCACCTTCATTCGGAAAGATAATCGCTTTTTTCCCATCGCAGCCATTGCCCTGATTGCAGCATTGGCATTTGTCAATCAAGTGAAAAGTTGGGTCATCATACCACTTCTTTCCGGTTTTTTGCTGTGCCTTATAGCCAAACGAATCCATTTGAGTATCAAATTAATAGCTTTAGTGTTTGCAGGCGGTGTTTTCCTGTTTATGGCGAGTTATCTCGTTATTTTCATTCTTGGTGAGGGTGAGGAATACAATGAGAATATGGTAAAGGATGTTGGTCTGCACGCACTCTTTTATCTTAGCAGCGGCATACTAGGTTTGAGTGAAGATTTCCGGCAGGGAATACTGGAAACAGGTAATCCCGACATATTATTTGCTCCTTTTATCAATATTGTACGATATATTACAGGCGGGGAATATGTCAATCCTATCAATCCCGAATACATTATAACCAACAACATCACAATAAAATACGATAATGTTCGCACATATTTCGGCACAATATATGTCAACTGTTCTCCCATTTTATATGGACTGATTGTCGTTTTTTGGGGCTTTTTCTTATATGCTGTCCGTATTCTGTCGTTACGTATCAAGTCTTTTTACATAGCCGCAGCAGATGCATGGTTTTGTTCCTTGTTATGTATGGGTTGGTTTGAATATTACTTCTTTCACCTCACGACCATCGAGATNNCCTGCCATTCTGTTTTTAATGTACGTATTTCAAGAACTATTCATATCCAAACTGCATGGTAACTATCGTATTGCTGAATTATAACGGCTGGCGTGACACAATCGAGTGTCTTGAGTCGCTGCTCAAACAGACGACAAGGGAGTGGCGTGCCGTAGTGGCTGATAACGGTTCAAAGGATGAGTCATTGGCGCAATTAACCCAATGGATAGCAGACCGACAAGCCGGAAAGAGCGTCCGCCTTCTGCCGCTGGGTGAGAATCACGGTTTCGCCAAAGGCAATAACAAAGCGATAGAGGCCGTAAGCGGCGAACAGACTGACTATTACTGGATTCTGAACAATGACACAGTGGTGGAACCGGATTGTCTGGAGAAGATGGTTCATTATATGGACTCTCATCCTGATGTAACCGCAGCGACTCCGGCTATCTGCCTGTACGACCACAAGGAACTGTTATGGAATGCGGGCGGTCGTTTGGTTTTCGGCGGAAGAAAGTATTACGGCGCGTTGCAGCCTCATTCAATACTCAAAGGGAAAAGTGAACTGCCTGTAACATTTGTTACCGGCTGCGCCCTTATGGTTAGGAAAGAACTGGTAGCGGATAAAACCTTGTTCACCGAACGTTTCTTCTTCGGCGAAGAGGATTTTGATTTCTCGTTACGTATGCAAGAAGAAAGAAAGAAGATGGTTTGTCTGACTGATGCATTCATATACCACAAGGTGAGTGCTACCGCCGGAAAATTTGGAAATTTCAACAAGTTATTTATCTATACGATAAATCGTGCTATTGATTTTAAGTTTCACTACTCCACCTTAAAGTATGAAATATGGAAAATGCTCTATTTCCCCTATACGCGTTGGCGTTTCCTGCGAAGCATGAGCCTGAAAGAACGAGATATCTTTATGGCACTTTTGCATCGTGAATGTACGCTCCATAACGAGGTAACAAAAGAATTATACGAATACTATATCCACTATCCATTCACGCAAAATGCATAAGATAATCATATTACTTCGTTCATTGTACGGCTACTTGCTTAAATGGCTCTATGACTTACGTTTGTTGCGCGTGCCTGCCTTGGGTGAGAACAGGCAAGCCGATGTTATTGTGTCGCTCACCAGTTATGGAAGGCGCGTTCGTGAAGGAGTGGTATGCTATAGCATTTATTCTATTTTGCGTCAGACGCTTCTGCCGCAACGCGTCATTTTATGGCTCAGCGAGACAGAATGGAATGACGCGAACTTGCCCAAACGCGTGGCAGCATTACGAGAAAAAGGGGTAGAGATTCGCTACTGCCAAGATATGCGGTCGTATAAAAAACTGCTTCCAACTGTGTTTCTGAATCCTGAGAAAACGATTGTCACGATTGACGATGATGTCTTATATTCCCGGCATCTTATTGCGTCGCTATGGAAAGAGCATCAGGAACACCCTAAAAATATTATCGGGACGTTGGTCGTACAATCAGATATAAAATGTCCATATACTGACTGGAAATCAGCCCAATGTAACAAGCAAGACCTGTATTATTTCACGGTAGGTGTAGGAGGTGTGTTATACCCCCCACAAAGTCTTCTGACAGATATGTTGGATTATGGATTGGCTGCACATTATGCTCCCAATGCAGACGACGTATGGTTCTGGGCTTCTTCCATTGCTGCGGGTTCGGAAAAACGGTGTACGGATCGGCAGTTCAAAACTGTCTCTTTTGATGCCATTTACCAATATCTGCATCAGGGCAGCGCATTGCAACACAGCAATGTGAAAGGAAACATACTGACAAATGACATGCAGATTGCAGCCACAATGAAATTTATAAAAGAGCGATATGGAGTTGGTTAGTATTATTTGTCCAGCATATAACGAAGAGCCCTTCATTGAAACATGCATTCAATCCGTATTGGCTCAAGATTTGCCACGCGAACAGTGGGAACTGCTGATTGTGGACGGGGGTAGTAACGACAAGACCCGTACTCTCATAAGTCCATACCTGAAACAATATGCCAATATCCGTCTGCTTGACAACCCTCATCGCACCGCCCCGTATGCCATGAACATAGGTATAGAGCAGGCAAGAGGGGTTTATGTAGTTCGCATAGATGCCCATTCCATTTTTCCGACGAACTATATTTCCACTCTCATCCACTACCTGACCACCCTGCCCAATGCTGCCAACGTGGGCGTGTCCTGTGTCACGCTTGCTGCAAACGACACGATGACAGCACGTGCTATAGCCTTTGCCCAAAGTCATCATTTCGGTGTCGGGAACTCGGTTTTCCGCACCCAAATAGTCAAGCAACCGACCCTTACGGATACCGTTCCGTTCGGCTGTTGGCAGAAAACGTACTTGGAAACCATCGGGGTGTTTGACGTTGAACTAACTCGCAATCAAGATGATGAATTAAACGCACGGATAATCAAATCAGGCGGAAGCATATATTTGGTTCCCGGTCTGACGGTAAAATACTACGCGCGGGACACGCTGATAAAGACGGCGGCTATGTTCTACCAGTACGGGCTGTTCAAGCCGTTGGTAAACCGCAAGACAGGCAGCCCTGCAACCATACGACAGTTCGTCCCTCTGCTGTTCGTGTCAGGGCTGATAATCGGGTTGCCATTATGCTTTCTTTCAAAGGCGATTGCGGTTCTTTATGGTTTGTGCGTATTGACATACATGATTATTGATATAGCGATAGCGATACGAAACAGCAACCCGATGCTGCTGCCTGTATTTCCCTGTATGCATCTTTCCTACGGTTGGGGGTATTTGACAGGGATTATGAAAATTATATTCAATCGGCCTTTTACAGTCACATCAAACCGATAACAAGCGATGACAGAAAGAAAACATATTCCGTTTTCACCGCCGGATATTACCGAAGCGGAGATTGAGCAAGTAGCCGGAGTTCTGCGCTCCGGATGGTTAACTACCGGCCCGAAAACAAAGGAGTTCGAACAGCGGATTGCCGCATACTGCCATACGGACAAGGCAGTATGCCTCAATTCGGCAACCGCCGCTATGGAGATGACCCTGCGTGTGCTGGGCATCGGTCCGGGGGACGAGGTTATCGTACCTGCCTACACTTATACGGCAACCGCATCTGTAGGTGTTCACGTTGGCGCGCGTGTGGTGATGATCGACTCACAGCCGGACAGCGTGGAAATGGATTACGATGCCCTTGAACGCGCCATTACGCCGAAGACGAAAGTAATCATCCCTGTCGATTTGGGAGGCGTGATGTGCAACTACCGGCGCATCTTTGAGATAGTGGAAGCCAAACGGCAACTCTTTGTACCCGTTAACAATCTCCAGCGCGCGTTCGGCAGGATTATCGTGATGGCGGATGCGGCACACGCATTTGGCGCACAGCAGGAGGGCAAAATGTGCGGCGAAGTTGCCGACTTCACCTCGTTCAGTTTCCACGCCGTCAAGAACCTGAC
>DBVX01000065.1:7135-19867 GCA_002308815.1 Bacteroidales bacterium UBA1253 | reverse complement strand
ATGACCGACATTATGGCGGCCATCGGTCTGGTCCAACTGGAACGCTACCCCGCCCTTCTCCAACGACGCCGAAGCATCATCGGTGCTTACGACCAAGGATTAGCCGATATGAACGTGCGGGTTCTTACCCACTTCAGCGTAGTCCATGCGTCATCAGGACATTTGTACTTGGTTCGTCTTATGGATAAGACAGAGTCGGAACGCAACAACATAATAGCACGAATGGCAGAGATGGGCGTGGCTACCAATGTCCNNGATGACAGCCTACCGGCGGCTCGGCTGCGACATACGCGATTATCCGAACGCCTATCGTCTGTATCAGAATGAGATAACCTTACCGCTCTACTCCCGTTTGAGCGATGAAGACGTGGAATATATACTCCGTTCACTGCATGAAGCGATTTTGTGATATTGTCCTGTCATTTGTAGGGCTGCTTATATTGAGTCCTTTGTTTCTTGCCGTGGCATGCTGGATTAAAGCGGACAGCAGCGGACCGGTCTTTTACCGTCAGACACGTGTGGGAAAAGGCAACAGGGATTTCACCATACTGAAATTCCGCACGATGTACACCAACAGTGACAGACGTGGACTGCTCACCGTCGGAGGACGTGACAGCCGCGTGACACGGGCGGGGTACTTCCTTCGCAAATACAAGATTGACGAACTGCCGCAACTGTGGAATGTGCTGAAAGGCGACATGTCGTTTGTCGGACCACGGCCCGAAGTAAAAAAATACGTTGGTTTATATTCGAAGGAACAACTTCACGTACTGGACGTGCGTCCTGGTATAACCGATGCCGCCAGCATCAAATACCGCAATGAAAACGATCTGCTTTCACAAGCAAAAGACCCTGAAAAATACTATATCGAGGCAATCATGCCTGACAAACTGGCCATCAATCTGCACTATGTGGACAATCATTCCTTGTGGGGTGATTTGCGACTTGTTCTGCTAACCCTTAAAGCAATCTAATACCACTCTATATGCAAAACCTTCTCCAATCGGACATCTTCTCCCACATACCGGATATGAGATACACCCCCCGGTGGGCGGTGTTACTGATGGATCTTCTGCTGTGCTGTCTGGCATACGTCATCAGTTTTGCCATAGGCAGCAGCGTTTTCACCTACGGGACAGAATTTCTGGCACTCACCTTATGGCAGCAGATGCTGGCAGTAATGCTGGTTCAGACTCTGTGTTTCTGGCTGTTCCACTCCTATTCAGGCATCATCCGTTTCTCCACTTTTGTGGACATCGTCAAAGTACTGCTGGCGGTATTGAGTTGCGGTGCGATTGTGCTGGTGGTCAATATGATTGTCCTTGTTATGTCAGAAGGTGAAGTCAAACTGTTTCTGAACACGATTCCCGCCATCTACTGCCCGCTGGCATTCATTCTGCTTTTCTGTCTCCGTGTGGGTGTCAAGACGATATACGACACGGTGATACAACATACGGGTCAGCGCCGCCGCGTACTCATCTACGGCACCAAGGCGGCGGGACTGGCGATAGCGAAGATGCTCCGCAGTTCAGGCTCATATAATGAGTACGTCCCCAAAGGGTTCATCACCGACGGCAAGGACATCCGCTCATACAGCATACAGGGACTGCCCATCTACGTCAAGAACGAGGATCTCATCCCTATGATGCAGCGCAAGAACATACGCGATGTGATTGTGTCGCCCATCAAGATGAAGGAAATCAATCCTGCCGTGGATTTGGACATCTTCCTGAAGAACGACATCCGCATCCTGACCACTCCGTCCTTCTCCTCATGGAAACAGGACGATGAGTCGCAAATGCGTGTCGGAAGAATTGAGTCCATACAGATTGAGGATCTGCTGGAGCGTCCAACCATATCCATCAATACGGAGAATGTGTCCGGCATCCTGTCCGATCAGGTGGTGATGATAACAGGAGCGGCAGGATCGATTGGCAGCGAACTGGTTCGTCAGACGCTGCGTTTCAATCCGGCGATGGTTGTCCTGTTCGAGCAGGCGGAGTCCCCCCTTCACGACCTGAAACTGGAACTTACTGACCATTATGCGAATGCCAACATCGTTGCCCACATAGGCGATTTGCGCGACAAAAGGGCATTGGAGCAGGCGTTTAAGGACTACCGTCCCGATGTGGTTTTCCACGCCGGTGCCTACAAACACGTGCCGCTGATGGAGGAGTTCCCCAACGAGGCAATCCGCGCCAATGTATTGGGAACAAAGAATATAGCCGATCTTGCCGTGGAGTATGGCACAAAACGGTTCGTGATGATCTCCACCGACAAGGCAGTCAATCCCACCAACGTGATGGGCGCGTCGAAGCGCATCGCCGAAATCTACGTGCAGTCGCTATACCGCAAAATCTCAGCCTCTGACCCGCAATGCACACGCTTCATCACCACGCGTTTCGGCAATGTACTCGGGTCGAACGGATCTGTCATTCCCTATTTCAAGAAGCAGATTGCCCAAGGAGGTCCCGTGACCGTGACACACCCGGACATCATCCGCTTCTTTATGACTATTCAGGAAGCATGTACGCTCGTGATGGAGGCTGCCACGCTGGGCAACGGCGGGGAAATTTTCGTCTTCGATATGGGGCATCAGGTCAAGATTCTGGATCTGGCGAAGAATATGATCCGTCTGGCGGGCTACCGTCCTGACGTGGATATCCCCATCGTCTTCACGGGTCTGCGTCCCGGCGAGAAACTCTATGAGGAAGTGCTCAACCGCAAGGAGACAACCCTTCCCACGGAAAACGAGAAAATCAAGATCGCACGGGTACGGGAGGAGGATTACGACAAAGTAAACCCCGTCATCGAACGTCTGATTGAGACCGCCCGGAAAGAGTCACCTATGCAGACGGTGGCGCAAATGAAACAGATTGTTCCCGAATACAAGTCGAAGAACTCCATCTACGAACAACTGGACCGGTAAGCGGCAACTCATGGGTTTTCTATATTACATAGCCGCGTTTCTTGTCTCGTTTCTGCTTTTCCCATTTGTTCTTAAAGCGGCGCGCAAGTACAATCTTGTGGACAGTCCGAATGTCCGCAAACTGCAGTCAGATCCTGTGCCAAGTATGGGGGGGATCGTTGTGGCGGCAGGTGTTTTTGTTCCGCTTCTGGCTGCAGGGGGAGGGGGAATAACCATAAGCGAACAACTGGTGATGGCGGCAATGCTCCTCATCGGCATCGCGGATGACGTGAGAGACCTGTCGGCAACACTGCGGTTCATATTGGAGTTGGTTCTTGTCTGCATCCTTTTTTTCCTGAATTATACGGGACAACTCGACAGTTGCTGCAACATCCACCCGCTGTTACTTTTTTCCCTTCTTGCAATCCTGATTATAGCGGGGGTCGGTGTCATCAATGCGGTCAATATGATTGACGGCATTGACGGGCTGTCATCGGGTTTCGGCATTATGGCAAGCGGCATCTTCGCCTGTATCTTCCTCCGCACGGGCGATACGGGACATGCGTTCCTGTCAGGTCTGTGCGCTGCGGCACTCGTTCCGTTCTACCTGCATAACGTGTTCGGCAAGAGAAGCAAGATGTACATCGGCGACGGCGGCAGTCTCTTCATCGGATCCGTTCTGGTGATCAACACCTATGCGCTGCTGATCGGCGTTCAGCCGTCCGCTTTCCTCCTGCTGGCGGCACATGAATCCGAAGCCGTCATCATCCGCACCGCCCTATGCCTCGCCGTTCTCTGCATTCCCGTTTTTGACACACTCCGCGTGATGACCGACCGTATTGTGCGCGGCATCCATCCCTTTCATGCGGACAAGCGGCACCTCCATCACCGTTTTATCGAACTGGGATTCTCCCATTTCAGAGCATCTTCCTGCATCATTACCGCCAACCTTTTCATTGTCGGCGTATGGTATATCTGCTACTTGCTGCGTCTGCCTGCCGCCATGCAGTTGCTGTCTGTCATCTGTATGGGGATATTCACCACATCAGGGTTCTACTACGGTTCGCAGTGGTGTGAACGGAGGCAGAACAGAATCTACCGTTTCTTATGCCGACTGGGCAAATCATCGCAATTGGAACAAACCGCTTTATGGCTGCGTATGCAACGATTGCTTGGATAGGCGACCGAGTTTCCTTCTGAACCGCACATGGAAGAGCAAGGCGGCGATGGAGAGCGAGAAGATAAAGGCGACCCACATGCCCACCGCCCCCATCCCGAGCGTGAAGGTGCAGACCAGCCCGACGGGCATGGAGATGACGATATAGGCGATGAAGGCATAGACCATCGGGCGGCGCACATCGGTCAGTCCGCGCAGCATCGCCGCGCCGACACACTGCAGCCCGTCGGCGTACTGGAAAATGCCCGCACAGAGGATGAGGGATGAGGCTATGCCGATGACCGCCGGGTCGTCGGTGAAGAGTACCGGTATATAGTGGCGGAAACTGATCATCAGCACCGCACCGATGGTGTTCATCAGCAGCACCAGATGAATGCTCGCGTTGCCCGCCATGCGGACGGCGAGCAGGTCGCCCTTGCCCAACTGGTAGGAGACGCGGATAGTGGTCGCGCTGCCCACTCCCAACGCCAGCATAAAGGTAAGATCGGCAATCTGCGTGGCAATCTGGTGCGCGGCGATGGATTCCTTTCCCAGCCAGCCCACAATGACGGTCGTGAGGGTGAAGGTGACGGTCTCAATCCATGTCTGCATCCCGATGGGCGCGCCCACCTTCCACAACTCACTGAGTACGGGCCGCAGAGGTCTGCCGCTGCGGTCACGGAGATACCACCGCCACTCCCTGCGGAACCAGATGAACGCAAAGAAGAGTACAGGCAGCAGCGTGCGGGATATGAGCGTGGCGATACCCGCTCCGGTCGCACCCATGGCTGGCAAGCCGAGATGACCGTAGATGAGGATGTAGTTCAGAGCCACGTTGAGCAGGTTCATCGCTATGGATATGACCATCGCCACGGTTGTATTGCCCAGCCCCTCGAGGAACTGCTTCTCGGTGCAGAAGAAGAGGAAAGGAACAAGCGATATGACAATCAGCAGATAGTACATCCGCGCCTCCGCCACCACCTGCGGATCCTGACCCAGCGACCCCATAAAAGGTATGACAGCGGCGAGCGGGACAACGGTCAGTACGGTCAGAACGAGTGTCATAACCATTGATGCGCGCAGCAAATGGGCGATACGCGCGTCCTCGCCCCCATCGGCTTCAGCGGACGCTTTCCTGCCGACCTGCTGACTGACCAGCGGCGTAAGCCCCATCAGCGCACCCATGGCAAAGACCATCACCGTGAAGAAGATGGCGTTGGAAAGGGAGACGGCGGCAAGCGCGGTGGTCGAGAAACGCCCGACCATCATCGTGTCCACCAGCCCGACCAGCGACGCTCCCACATGCGTCAGCATAACGGGCAGTGCCACTTTCAGGTTGCGGCGGTAATAGGGTATGTAGTCGCGGAAGGACATTCTTTATGAAACCGGTCAGGCGGTCCGGATATACTCGACCTTGTTGCCGACGAGGGCAAGGTACTGTTGGAATGCCTCCTGCGAGATGACCACCGTGCCACGGCAGTCGTTGGGATGGAAACTCAATGAGGATGCCTCCTTCAGGCGGCTGTCCAAGAAAAGGATGACGTGATGCTCGGTGTCGTTAATCAGTCCGAATGGGCTGACGCTGCCCGGCTCGAGTCCGAGGTAGCGCATCATACGCTCCGGCGAGGCGAAGGAGAGTTTGCCCGGGGCGGGCTGTCCCTGCGCCACCAGCACGTCCTTGAGCCAGTGCTCGATGTCGTGGATGGCAAGGTCGTAATCACAAGGGAAGCAGATGAGGTAGTGCTGGTTGCCCTTGTGGTTGCGCATGAAGATGTTCTTGCAATGCACGCTGCCGTCGTCGCGCCACCAGCGCTTCGCCTCCTCGATGGTTTTGCCCTCGGGATGGTTGTAGGTGGAGTATGGGATGCCGTGCTCCTCCAGGTAGCGCAGCACCTTCTCTTGACGGTCGGAGATAATCAGATTACTGTCCATAGAATCGTAGAATTAAAACGGCGGCAAAGGTAAAACCATTCCCGAAGATACGCAAGAAACGACTGACCGAAAGCGACAAATCAGCCTATTCGGAAGGAAATATTTGCCGGTTCCGCAAATAATGCTTTCCTTTGCAGGCGGAAACCAATCACAACCATACACTATGGCAGACGACAAGAAAATCATCTTCTCGATGGTGGGCGTAAGCAAAGCCTTCAGCCCGCAGAAAAAAGTATTGAACAATATCTATCTCAGTTTCTTCTACGGTGCGAAGATAGGCATCATCGGTCTGAACGGCGCGGGCAAGTCCACGCTGATGAAGATTATCGCCGGCGTGGAGAAGAACTACGACGGACAAGTTGTTTTCTCGCCCGGCTATACTGTGGGGTACCTTGAGCAAGACCCCAAACTCGACCCCGAAAAGACCGTCCGCCAGTGCGTGGAGGAAGGCGTGCAGCCCGTGATGGACGCACTTGCCGAATACGAGCAGGTCAATGCCGCCTTCGCCGAACCCGATGCGGACTTCGACAAACTCCTTGCTCGTCAGGCGGAACTGCAGGACAGGCTGGATGCCTGCGACGCTTGGAACATAGACCAGCGGCTAAACCGTGCGATGGATGCCCTCCGCTGCCCCGATGACGATGCACTTGTAAAGAACCTCAGCGGCGGAGAAAGACGGCGTGTGGCACTGTGCCGCCTGCTGCTCCAACAGCCTGACATCCTGCTCCTTGACGAGCCGACCAACCACCTCGATGCCGAGTCTATCGACTGGTTGGAGCAGCATCTGCACCAATACGCCGGTACGGTCATCTGCATCACCCACGACCGCTATTTCCTTGACAACGTGGCGGGATGGATACTTGAACTTGATCGTGGAGAGGGCATCCCGTGGAAGGGCAACTATTCCTCGTGGCTTGAACAGAAAACCACCCGTATGGCGCAGGAGGAGAAACAGGCCTCCAAACGACGCAAGACCCTCGAACGCGAACTGGAATGGGTGCGTATGGTCCCCAAAGCCCGACAAGCCAAAGGCAAAGCCCGACTCGCCGCCTACGACCGTATGCTGAACGAAGAACAGAAAGAACGCGAGGAGAAACTGGAGATATTCATTCCCAACGGCCCGCGCCTCGGCAACAAGGTCATCAACGCCGAAGGCGTCGCCAAGTCGTTCGGTGACCGGCTGCTGTTCGAAGACATGAACTTCATGCTCCCGCCCAACGGCATAGTGGGCGTGATAGGCCCCAACGGCGCAGGCAAGACGACCCTGTTCCGCATGATAATGGGCATGGAGAAAGCCGACAAAGGCACGTTCTCCGTGGGCGAGACCGTCCGCATCGGATATGTGGATCAGGTACACTCAAACATAGACCCTGAAAAAACCGTCTATGAGACCATTTCCGGCGGTACGGAGTTCATCCGCGTGGGAGGCAGGGAAATCAACGCCCGCGCCTACCTCAGCCGGTTCAACTTCACAGGCGCAGACCAGGAGAAGAAGTGCGGCGTACTCTCCGGCGGCGAACGCAACCGGCTGCACCTCGCTCTGACGCTCAAATCAGAGGCTAATGTACTGCTTTTGGACGAGCCGACCAACGATATAGATGTCAATACGTTGCGCGCTCTTGAAGAGGGTCTGGAGAACTTCGCAGGCTGCGCCGTCGTCATCAGCCACGACCGCTGGTTCCTCGACCGCATCTGCACACATATACTCGCCTACGAAGGAGACAGCCGCGTCTTCTGGTTCGAAGGCTCATACAGCGAATACGAACAGAACAAACGCCTCCGTCTCGGAGAGGACAGCGCGGAACCCAAGCGCATACATTACAAGAAACTGGTATGATTGTGCCAAAAATCCATCTCTTTTTGCACACGTACAAATCTTACTGTAATTTTGCCGCGAATTTCGGTACGCAGGCATCCTGCCTGCGGCACAACTAAATTAACATAACACAATGCGCGCATTCGTTTTCCCCGGACAGGGGGCTCAATATCCCGGAATGGGCAAAGATCTCTACGATGCCTATCCGCTGGCACAACAGATGTTCAAAGAGGCTGACAATCTGCTGCAATTCCCCATCACCGACATCATGTTCAACGGTACGGATGAGGATCTCCGCCAGACCCGCGTCACCCAGCCCGCCGTGTTTATCCACAGCGTTATATCCAGCCGCGTAATGACCATCCAGCAGCCCGACATGGTGGCGGGACACAGCCTTGGAGAATACTCCGCGCTGGTAGCCTGCGAAGCCCTTCGCTACGAGGACGCGCTGCTGCTTGTGAGCAAACGCGCCGAGGCCATGCAGAAAGCCTGCGACCGCGAGCCATCGACCATGGCGGCAGTCCTCGGACTGAAGGACGAGCAGGTGAGCGACATCTGCCAGCGCATAACCGGACACATAGTCATCGCCGCCAACTTCAACTGCCCCGGACAGGTCGTCATATCCGGCACCATCGAAGGAGTGGAGCAGGCCTGCGCCGAACTGAAAGCGGCGGGAGCCAAACGGGCGATCAGACTGCCCGTCGGAGGGGCTTTTCATTCGCCGCTCATGCAGCCCGCCGCCGAGGAACTCAAGGATGCCATACTCGGCACGGATTTCCACAAGCCCGTATGCCCCGTCTATCAGAACGTCAATGCCTACCCGCAGACCGATTCCGAACAGATACGGCAGAACCTCATCCTCCAACTCACCGCCCCCGTATGCTGGACTCAGACAGTCAAGAACATGATTCTGGACGGCGCCTCCGAGTTCTATGAGTTCGGTCCGGGCGATGTCCTCAAAGGCCTCATCCGCAAGATTGACCCCAACGTGCAAGTGGGGTAGGCAACTATCCCACTTCTTTCAACTTTCAACTATCAACTCAACTGAAAAATATGTATCGTACAAGAACATGCGGCGAACTGCGTCTAGCCGACATCAACCAAACGGTCACCCTCGCCGGATGGGTGCAACGCATCCGCAAAATGGGGGGAATGACATTCATTGACCTGCGCGACCGCTACGGCATCACGCAACTCGCTTTCAACCAAGGCACACCCGCCTTCGACCAAGCCAACACACTCGGACGCGAATACGTGCTGCAAGCCACCGGCAAGGTCATTGAGCGGCAGTCCAGAAACCCGCAACTCCCCACCGGTGAGATAGAGATAGAGGTGACAGACCTCCGTGTGCTCAATCCGGCTCTCACGCCACCATTCACCATCGAGGACGACACCGACGGCGGCGACGACCTCCGTATGAAATACCGCTATCTTGACCTGCGCCGTACAGCCGTCCGCAAAAACCTCGAACTGCGGCACAAGATGGCGTTCGAGGTGCGCCGCTACCTCGATGAGCAGGGTTTCCTTGAGGTGGAAACACCCGTTCTAGTCAATTCGACCCCCGAAGGCGCACGCGACTTCGTGGTGCCTTCACGCATGAACCCGGGTACGTTCTACGCCCTGCCGCAGTCGCCACAGACACTCAAGCAACTGCTGATGGTCAGCGGATTCGACCGCTACTTCCAGATAGTGAAATGCTTCCGAGATGAAGACCTGCGTGCCGACCGCCAGCCCGAGTTCACGCAGATTGACTGCGANNTGCGAGATGTCGTTTGTGGAGCAGGAGGACATTCTTCAGATGTTCGAGGGCATGACCCGCCATCTCTTCAAGACCATCCTTAATATAGACCTGCCCGCTCTGCCGCGTATGACCTGGGCGGACGCGATGAAGTACTACGGAAGCGACAAACCCGACACACGCTTTGACATGCGCTTCGTCGAACTGCACGACCTCTTCCATAAAACCGAAGCGAACAGACCCGAAAGCGAGTGTTTCACCGTCTTCGCAAACGCTGCGTACATCGGCGGTATATGCGCCAAAGGACAGGCGGTCTATACGCGCAAGCAGCTTGACGCGCTCACCGAGTTCGTCCGCCGTCCGCAGGTTGGTGCCAAAGGAATGGTCTATGCGCGTGTTGAAGCCGATGGTACGGTCAAGTCATCCGTGGACAAGTTCTACACGCAGGAAACGCTCCGCGAGATGGCGCACTTGATGAACGCCGACGCGGGCGACCTCATCCTTATCCTCAGCGGCGATGACGCGATGAAGACACGCAAGCAACTCAGCGAACTGCGCCTAGAGATGGGACGGCAGATGGGCTTGCGTGACCCGAAACGTTTCTCGTGCCTGTGGGTGATTGACTTCCCGATGTACGAGTGGTCGGACGAGGAGCAGCGTCTGATGGCGATGCACCATCCGTTCACCAGTCCCAAACCCGAGGACATACCGTTGCTTGACACCGATCCTGCGGTTGTCCGTGCTAACGCCTACGATATGGTAATCAACGGCGTGGAAGTAGGAGGAGGCTCCATCCGTATCCACGATGCCGTGCTGCAGGAGAAGATCTTTGAGGTTCTCGGTTTCACGCCCGAACAGGCGCAGCAGAAGTTCGGCTTCCTGATGAACGCCTTCAAGTACGGCGCACCCCCTCACGGAGGTCTCGCCTACGGACTCGACCGCTTTGTCAGCCTCTTCGCCGGATTAGACAGCATACGCGACTGCATCGCTTTCCCGAAGAACAACCAGGGCAAGGATGTGATGCTCGGCGCGCCGTCGGTCATCGACCAGATTCAGCTTGACGAGCTCCGGATTGACATAAGGAAAAAGTAACGGAAACAAAATAATATTTTTCATTTGCCTGTATGGCTTTTCCGCCGTACATTTGCGCGATTTTTACGAACTAAATCCTACTATGGAAAACGAAAAACAATCCCTCGTAGAGGAACTGAAAGGTCTGCTGGAGCAGAATGTGAGTGAGGTAAAGGAACAAGTGGAGCAGGTGAAGAGCCGTTTCTACCGCGTGTATCACCAGGAGCTGGAGGAGGCGAAGAAAGCCGCCGAGGAGGCTGTAGAAAAGACGGGTGAGACTCTTACCGAATGGGTTCCTCCCATTGACGAGGCGGAGCAGCAGCTGCGCGAACTGCTCAACCAGTACAAGCAGAAACGTCAGGAGATGGCGAAGCAGGCGGAAGAGGAGATGTCGCAGAACCTCCTTCGCAAGGAGAACATACTGAGTCAGATGAAAGAGATGGCTCTTGCCGAATCGGCGGACGTGATGGGCAATCTGCAGAAGATGAGAGACCTTCAGGCGGAATGGAAGACCATCGGTGCCGTTCCTCCCCAGAAGTCGCAGGAAATATGGAAGCAGTACCAGCTCTATCAGGAGCAGTTCTATGATCTGGTGAAGATTAACATCGAACTGCGCGATCTTGATTTCAGGAAGAACCTTGAGGCGAAGACGCTCCTTTGCGAGGCGGCGGAGAAACTGCAGGAGAACGAGAACATCGTTGAGGCGGGTCGCGCCTTGCAGCAGTTGCATAACGAGTGGGCGGAGATCGGTCCAGTGGCTCGCGAGTTGCGCGAAGACCTGTGGAATCGTTTCAAGGCGGCAAGTACCGTCATCAACAAGCGTCATCAGGCGTACTTTGACTCACTTCACGAGCAGGAGCAGCAGAACCTTGAGAAAAAACAGGCTCTCATCGGGCAGCTCAAAGCCATTGACCTGTCGCAGATAACCACCGCCAAGCAGTGGAACGAGGCGCAGCAGACCATCCAGTCCGTTCAGGACGAATGGCGCAAGATCGGCTTCGCACCCAGAAAACAGAACCAGACCATATACGAGGAGTACCGCAGTCTGTGCAACGCCTTCTACAAAGCACGCACCGCTTTCTTCAAGGAGCGCCGCGACGAGCTCAACGAGAACCTGAAAGCCAAACGATCGCTCATTGACCGTGCCACCGAACTGCTCAACAGCGAGCAATGGCAGGAGAACGCGGAAGCGATGCGTAACCTGCAGAAGGAATGGAAGACCATCGGACCGGTCATTCACAAACTTTCCGACGAACTGTGGCAGCAGTTCACCGCCGTGTGTGACCAGTTCTTTGAAAAAAAGAGGGGACAGGACAAGTCCGACCGAAACGAGCGCGAGAAAGCCCGCACCGACAAAACGATGCAGTCGGGCGACCGGGGCAAACTGATGCGTCTCTACGATAACCTCCAGCAGGAAATAAAGACGGCGGAGAACAACATCCTCTTCTTTACAGGCAAGTCCAAGAGCGGGAACCGTATCGTGGAGGATATGCAGAAGAAGATAGACCAGCAGAAGCAGCAACTCAAAGAAATTGAGGCAAAAATCAACGCCCTTGACAACGCAGAAACAGTAGGTAACAACAGCGAAACCGAAACCGCTTGAACGGTATGGAGATTCTCAACTACAAGGATGTGGAAATCCGCCTGCACGAGCAGATAGTACTCGACCGCGTGAATATGAACGTACAGCAGGGGGAGATGGTCTATCTTCTGGGACGGGTCGGCTCCGGCAAATCCACACTCTTGAAGTCATTTTATGCGGAAGTGCCGTTGTACAGCGGCAGGGGTACATTCGTCGGGTATGACCTGAACAATATCCGGACACGTGACATTCCGATGCTGCGCCGTAAGATCGGCATTGTATTTCAGGACTTCCAGCTCCTACCCGACCGCACGGTGGAGGACAACCTTCTCTTTGTTCTGAAAGCGACCGGGTGGAAAGACCGACAAGTGATGCGCGCCCACGTGCAGGACACACTCACACAGGTGGGTATGGGCGACAAGGCGTACAAGATGCCCTACCAACTCTCCGGCGGCGAGCAGCAGCGCATTGTCATTGCCCGCGCATTGCTCAACTCGCCAGAGGTCATCCTCGCAGACGAGCCGACAGG
>DBVX01000065.1:0-7091 GCA_002308815.1 Bacteroidales bacterium UBA1253 | reverse complement strand
AGGCGGGAATGACCATTATCATGTCCACCCACAACCGCTCATGGCCCGAACTATTCCCCGGACGCAGATTCATGTTCGACGGCGGACGCGTGAGCGAAAGCGAATAGAGGATTATTGGTCGTCTTTCTTATTGTTCAGACATACATCGCAGTGCCCGCACTGCGGTGTATTTTCTTCTCCGAAGTACTGAAGCAGAAACCGCTGGCGGCACATCGTCTGCTGTTCGGCGTATGCCAGCATTGTTTTCAGGCGATGTACGTATCGGTTCAACCTATCCTCGTAGTAAGTTTGCGGTATATAGGCTTCCCTCTGCCTGTCCTGACGGAAGGCGAACAGGCAGGCACGTGTGCGAGGAATATAGGTCAGGATGTGCCTTGCCGCCAGTCCCGCCAGCGTCTGATGCAGGCTCTCGGTCATCTCCTCACGCAGATACTGCAGGTCGGTGAACACACCCGGATAGGAGCGCATCAGTCTGGTAATGACATCCTTCTGTTCCTTAGAGAGGGAATAATCGCGGAGTTGGTGAGCGGGAACAAGCAGTTGCACACGAGGCTGTGTCTCCTGCTCCTCCTGAAAGAGGATGTACCCTGCCATATCCAGCAGATGCAGGGCGGAATAGGTCGGGAGAAGGGGCAGACGCATCTTCCTGCACACATCGTCCACATGCAGCGCGAACGAGTGTCCGAAACCGCTCTCCACACCCACTACCAGATAATCGCACACCTTGTTATACACCTCTGCCACAAACTCTTTGTCGGGGAAGTTGTCGTACCGCCGCTTTTTCATCTTCGTGCGGTCGTCTTTTGAGTACAGCAGCACGGCGTAAGCGGTCTTGCCGTCTCTCCCTGCCCGGCCCGCTTCCTGCGAATACGCCTCAAGGCTGTCCGGCAGGTCGTAATGGATGACCAGCCGCACATCGGGTTTGTCNNGAAGGCGTTGGTGCAGATCATCACGCTTTGGGTCTGCTGCCATTGCTTCTGTCTCCTTTCGCGCTCGCGCGGGTCCAGTCCGGCGTGGTAGAAATCGGTTTGGAGCAGTTCCGCCAGTTCCTGCGCTTTCTTCCTGTTGCGCACATAGACGATGGCGGAGCNNAGTGGTAGGAGAGGAAGCCCAAGGCTTCGGCGAGTTCTTCGGCGCGTTTGCGGTTGCGCACATAGACGATGGCGGAGCCTTTCACGCGATCCAGTATATGCCGCAACTGCTCGTTCTTGGTCAGCAGTGCCGAATCCCCTTGGGCGGACGGGCGGTCGGAACGGCAGTAACGAACCACGTACCGCAGGTTCTCACGTGTGAACGACTGCTGCAGGACATTATTGCCGGTGAAATGAAGCTGCTTCTGTATGTCTTCCGCCACTTCGGGAGTGGCGGTGGCGGTCAGTGCCAGCACGGGGATATGCCCGAAGGTCTCTTCCAGTTCGTCGCGCAGTTCGCCTATGCGCAGGTAGGACGGGCGGAAATCATACCCCCACTGGCTGATACAGTGCGCCTCGTCCACAGCTATGAGCGTGACGGGCAGGCAAGTCAGACGGCGGCGAAAAGTCTCGCTTTCCAACCTTTCCGGGGATACGTACAAGAATCGGTAGGGACCGTACTGGCAGTTGTCGAGTGCAATCTGCTGAACCTCGCGGGACATGCCCGTATAGATGGCGGCGGCACGGATGCCGCGCTTGAGAAGGTGTTCCACCTGATCCTTCATCAGCGCGATCAGCGGAGTGATGACGAGGCACAGACCCTCCTCACGGGTCAGGGTCGGCACTTGGAAACAGACGCTTTTGCCCCCGCCCGTAGGCAGCAGAGCCAGCGTGTCCCTCCCTTGCATCACAGAGCGTATTATCTCCTCCTGCAGCGGGCGGAAAGCAGGATAATGAAACCAGACATGAAGTACTTCTTCCGGTGTCATCGTACCAATTTCTGACTTGTGTCCAGTCTTTTTTAACAGGGCTATTGCAGCAAAGAGTCTGCAAGAGTTTCGAGTTCGGTTCGCTGGCCGGGTTTGAGAGCACCACGAATGGTGACTGCGGGTTCGACAATTTCGATGTTCTTGCAGGCAGAAAGCATATCACGCATTATACGGACAGCCTGCGGCGCCCACGAACCGTTCTCAATGAGCGCGACGCGACGGTTCTGATAGCCCTTGAGACGCAACTCGTGCAAGAACAAGTGCATCGGCGGGAAGATGTCCGCGTCATACGTCGCGCAGCACAGGACGAGCCGGTTCATACGGAAAGCATCCTCAATGGCTTCCGCCATATCATCGCGCGAAAGGTCTGTAACGGCGATTTTGAGTTGTTTGCCTGCTTTTAAGGCTTTATCTTTCAGTATCTCCGCCAATTGTTCGGCTGCATAGCGCGTATTGCCGTGGATGGATGCGTAAGCCACCAGCACGCCATCGGTTTCCACATCATACGCGCTCCATATCGTATAAAGGCGCAACGCTTCCTGCATCTTTCCGCCTTCCAGAACGGGTCCGTGGAGCGGCGCGATAGCGGCTATTCCCCTACCCTGTTCCTTGTCGTCTATGATTAAGACTATCTTTTTCAGCACATTAGCGACCTGTACGCCGTATTTGCCCACTATATTGAAGTAGTATCGGCGCGCCTCGCAAGCCCAGTCGTCNNCTCCGAACTTTCCGAACGCGTCGGCGGAGAAAAGCACCTGCTCTTCCGGACAATAGGTCATAATGACTTCGGGCCAGTGAATCATCGGGGCGGCGATAAAACGGAGCGTGAGTCCGCCCAAATCAAGGGTGTTCCCCTCCCCTGCCACCTGCACGTTCTTTGCCTCTATGCCAAACTGCGCCATCATCGTAACCGCCTGTTTGGAGCAGATGACTGTGGTATCCGGATATTTGGCAAGGAAAGCCTGCATCGAACCGCTATGATCGGGTTCGATATGCTGGCAGACGATGTAATCGGGCTGTGTTCCGTTGAGCGCATGGCTGACGTTCTCCAACCACTGCCCTGTGCAGCGGGCATCCACGCTGTCCATTACAGCTGTTTTCTGTGTGCCGCGCACGATATAACTGTTGTAGCACATGCCTTCCGGCAGGGCGTACTGGCTTTCAAACAAATCAAGAGCGGCATCATCGCAGCCGACATAGAGAATGTTTTTCATAGTGCGAAAAATGATTATTTTTGATGGGAACTGATTCGCCGCAAAGATACGGATTTTTTCAAACCTCCGAAAAAATTACGCAGAATACTTTTATGTGCCTAATCGGTCGGAATTTTCCGAGACGGTCTGGCAATCTGACAGACATAGAGACCGATGATGATAAGGGCAACACCGAAGAGTTTGCCCCATGGAAGGTGCTCATCGAAAATGAGGAACATGGCGATGGCGGTGAAAGCGGGTCGCAGGTTGTTGAACACATTCGCCCGCGTAACACCTATCCGACGCACCGTATAGCAGAACAGGATGAACGCCGTCACCGATGAGAAGACAGCCAGATAGAGGACTGAAAGAACGGCATCGGGCGTAAGCGGCTGCATCGTCTTGTCGGTGAAAAGCCAGATGACCGCGAAAAGCATCAGCGAAAAAGCCTGCATGTGAAAAACAACGGTAAGGGCGTTGTACCGCGCGGGAATCCGTTTCAGCATGACGGTGTAGAGCAATGCCGATGACACAGCCAGAAAGGCGGTGAGCAGCCCCCAAGCGTTCCCCAAGGCGAACGAGTCAGCCCCTACAAGGATGAGCATCATCATACCCGCCGTGGAGAGGACGATACCCGCTATATTATTGAACGTCACTTTCTCCCGAAGGAAAAGGATGCCAAAGGCTGGTGCGAACACGGGTGCGGTGGAAAGCAAAGCCTCCGCTATAGTAGGAGATGACAATGAATCGTAGGTGAATGTCTCCAACAGAAAATACAGGAACGGCTGGAAGAACCCTCCAAGAAGAAAAAGCGGCAGGTCCTTTCGCTCCACCCTCTGCAGAGCCAGCCCGCTTTCCTCCTTCGCCGATTGTCCGGCCGAACGGCGGCGCGAGACAGCGTGTGCCGTCAAACCTATGCAGAGCATCAGCACGACCGCTATGGAAAAACGCATGACAATCAGAGTAATAGGCTGCAAGACGGTTAGTGCCTCCTTGACTGCAATGCCCGAAACGGACCAGATGAGCATCGCCGTGATGACGGCTATATAAGGGAGAGTATTTTTCATCGGTCAGCAGGGTCTTTGTTTGGGCAGACGGAAGATTCGTTGCACGTCCCGCATCGCCTCTCCTGTCATTCCTTCCGGTTGCGAGTCAGGATGGGCGGCGGTATAAGTCAGCGCGTCCAGATAGATGCGCGCCGCCTTGTTGAGTACGTCCACCTGGTCAAACGCGTCCATAATGTCCTGTCCGACGGCAAACACGCCGTGTTTTTCCCACAGAACCACGTCATAATCCCGTATCTTTTTCAGCGTCGCCTCCGCCAGTTCCACCGAACCGGGCACTTCGTAAGGCACGATTCCTATACCGAGCGGAGCAAAGGCAAGCGTTTCCGGTATCATTGACCACAGCGTCCGTGTCAGACGGTTGGGACGTTCCGTATCATCCAGCAGGTCGCGGTGATGGCTCAATGCCACCAGTTCGATAGGGTGCGTATGCAGCGTGGCTGTGTAGCGCGAACCGCACTGCCGCAGATAGTCCTGCACCATCAGATGGGAGGGCAGTTCGCTGGTGGGCGGCACAAAATCATCTACTGGCCTATAAGCGGTGCCGTCATCCGTAATCCGGATGATACATCCGTTCTCCATCGGTTTGCGTGCCAAGTCACGCATACGTTTCTGCGTGCCTTTGACATAGAAATACTGACCTGCGATATGCGGTAGCGTCACGCCTAACGGATGCGGTTCGCCTTTGGAAACATCGGTCGTGAAGAAACCGGTCAGATTGACGGTCAAGTTGCCGCCATTGCGTTCACCCCACCCTTGCTGCCAGAGGTAGCCTGCCACCTCGGCAATTTGTTCAAGAACCTGTGTCATACTATTACAATAATTGCGGAAGGAACGAACTTACTATCAATATAACCAGTCCGATGACCAGAATGGCTATGGTACGCCGCGAAGCTCCTTTCCATTCGCGGAGGATGATGCCCCATACGTTGGAGAACGTCACGTTGAGAGCCATCAGGATGCAGAACGAGAAGGTGAGCAGCGTCTCGCTTTCCGCCAGAAAGCCCTTGCCAAGACTCAGTCCGAAGAACTGGCTGTACCATAGCAGTCCCGCCAGACAGCAGAAAAGCAGGTTGTTGCCCCATACCTCCTTCTTCGTATAGTCGCCGAAAGTATGGTTTCTGCCGTTCTGGTAAAGGCAGTATGCGGCGTTGGTCACAAACCCGCCGAGCGTGACTAACAGCGTGGCGGGCAGCGAGGCGAACAGCGGGGAGGAAGACTCGAAGCAGACTGTCTGTCCGAAAGTCAGCCCCACATTGAAGCAACCGGACATACAGCCGGCGAGCAGGGCGATAAGTATGCCTTTCGGGAAGTTGAAATCGGTGACGGTGGAGTTTTCGTTCTTCACCTCACGCGCCTTTCTGCCTCCCGCTATGCCGATGACAGTAATGCCGAGCAGCGTTACCGCCACACCCCACAGCACACCCGATGTGAGAGCCTCGGCGGCGTTCATATCCGGGAAGAAAACCTGAAGTAGTACCGGACCGAGTATCGTACCGAGTGCCGCACAGGTGCCGAGCGATATGCTCTGACCCAACGCCACACCAAGATACCGCATTGACAGACCGAACGTCAGGCCGCCAACGCCCCACAGCACGCCGAACAGAACGGTCATCCACAGGCGGAACGGGTCAGCCGTTGCGAACAGATCTGCCAGCGACTGCCCTTCGGGAACGGCGAGCAATGCTCCGAGAAGAGGAAACAGCAACCATGCAAAAACACCCTGCACAAGCCAGTAACTCTCCCAAGACCAAGACTTGACACGGTTGATGGGTACATACGATGACGACTGGCAGAACGCGCCGACTGCAATAATAAGCAGACCAATAAGAATCTTCATAAAGAACTATGTGTTTTGACGTTACTATTCAGTTGTTCGTTGCTGATGCGGAAAACAGCAGGACGATTGTAAGGTATTCAAGTCAGTATGGTCTTCTAACCAACGGCAAAAATATGCATTTACCTCCATACAAACAACCATAATACGCCGATTTGCGGTATTTTCCCATATTTTACGAGCATTTACGAAGGAATGGTTGCAGCAATAAAAAAACAGTCCTATCTTTGCGGGCAAAACAGAAAAATCAACCACTCTATTATGGAACTGAGCGAACAAGAGCAAGTAAGGCGGCAGAGCCTTCAGACGATGCGCGATATGGGTATCAACCCCTACCCCGCGCAAGAATACGAAGTAACAGGTTATTCCACAGATATCAAGTCCGCATTCGCTGACGAGGACGACACAGCCCGCTGGCATACCAGCTCGCCGGTGCGCATAGCGGGCCGCCTTATGTCCAAGCGCATTATGGGCAAGGCCTCGTTTATCGAGATCCAAGACTCGAAAGGGCGCATACAGGTGTATGTGAGCCGCGATGACATACAAGCCCCCGTTGCCGAAGGCGGACAGGCAACCACCGTGGAGCAGCAGATGTACAACGTGGTGTTCAAGAAACTGCTTGACATCGGCGACTTTATCGGCATTGAGGGATTCGTGTTCCGCACGCAGATGGGCGAGATTTCCGTCCACGCCAAGCAACTGACCGTGCTGTCGAAGAGCCTTCGTCCGCTACCCATCGTCAAGTACAAGGACGGCGTGGCGTATGACGGCTTCAACGACCCCGAGCAGAGGTACCGGCAGCGGTATGTGGACCTGGTGGTGAACGAGGGCGTCAAGGATACGTTCCTCAAGCGCGCCACCATCATCCGCACGATGCGCAACTATTTCGACGAGGCGGGTTACACGGAAGTGGAGACACCCATTCTCCAGCAGATTGCGGGTGGCGCGACGGCGCGTCCTTTCATCACCCACCACAACACGCTGGATGTGGATATGTACCTCCGTATAGCCACCGAACTGTACCTCAAGAGGCTGATTGTCGGAGGATTTGAAGGCGTGTACGAGATCGGCCGCAACTTCCGCAACGAGGGTATGGA
>DBVX01000072.1:20961-44011 GCA_002308815.1 Bacteroidales bacterium UBA1253 | reverse complement strand
TTCAGGTTCAGCAGTGCCACGTCGTGTATGATATTGTCGAATGCTCTTTGTGCAAATGCACTGTATATGTTACAGAAGGGCAGCAGTCCGTCTTTGGCCATACCTCCACTGAATGTTACGGCATGTCCCTCGGCTATACCTACGTCGAATGTCCTTTCGGGCATCTCTTTCATCATAATGTTCATCGAGCATCCACTTGGCATGGCAGGTGTCACTCCAACTATCTTGGGGTTCTGTTTTGCCAGTTCAAGCAGTGTATGTCCGAATACATCCTGATATTTCTGAGGCTTTGTGGGGTCGTTGTCCACAATGCGCTCGCCTGTGTCTGGATTGAATTTTCCAGGTGCGTGCCATGTCGTCACATCCTTCTCTGCAGGTGCATATCCGTGTCCTTTCTTAGTGTGAAGATGCAGCAGTTTAGGTCCTGTCATATTCTTCAACTGACTCAGTATGCGCACCAGTTCCTTCACGTTGTGTCCGTCAAAGGGACCGAAGTACTGTATGTTCATACCGTCGAAGATGTTCTGCTGATGCGAAATCGCACTCTTCATCGCATTTGTCAGTCGGATAAGTCCCTTCTTGCGGTCATCATTCAGCATGCCATGGCGATTGAACCATCGTGCCGTCTTAAACTTTATGGCGTTATATGTCTCGTTGGTGCTCAGGTTCAGCAGATACTGCTTCATACCTCCCACACTTCGGTCTATAGACATATTGTTGTCGTTCAGGATGATAAGCAGGTTGTTGCGGTCCATTGAGGTGTTGTTCAGCCCCTCGAAGGCGAGTCCGCCCGTCATCGCGCCGTCCCCTATTACCGCCACCACGTTGGGCGGGGTCTTCCTGTCCTTCCGTAGTTCGCCCGCCATCTCAATGCCTAACGCGGCGGATATGCTGTTGCTGGCGTGTCCGGACACGAAAGCGTCATACTCGCTCTCCTCGGGGGTGGGGAAGGGTGCCAGTCCGTCCGTACGGCGGATAGAGGAGAACCGGTCGCGCCTGCCCGTCAGGATCTTGTGGGCGTAGGCCTGATGCCCTACGTCCCATACCAGCTGGTCGTCGGGCGTGTCGAACACGTAATGCAGGGCGACGGTCAGCTCCACAGCCCCTAATGACGAGGCAAGATGCCCGGGGTTATGGCTCAGCTCCTGTATGATGAAGTCGCGCAACTCCTCACAGACGCGGGGAAGCTCCTCACGCGGAAGCATCTTCAGGTCGCGCGGACTGTCTATATGCGTCAGATACTTGTAATCCATAATACACTCTGATTCGGCGGGCAAAAATAGGGCAGCGGACGGATATATGCAAGAGCGGAGCGATTATCTGTAGCAATTCGCATCTTATGATTGCAGGAAAGCGGGCTTCTCCTGCAGTGGAGACTGTCGCTTTTGTCAGATTTTTTTTATCTGTTTGGCTGTTTCGGATGCTTTCACTACCTTTGCGCGCTTTCGTGCAAAAAAGGAGACAATGAAAAGAGATTTTGGGAAATTTGTTCTCGCGGCAATACTGCTGTTGGTTTTCAACCTGAGCTTGTTTGCCGTGGTTGCCAAACCCGGAACGGGACTGTACGGTGATGAATACGGACATTACAGAAAAGATGCCGACGGGCGTATCTATGCTCCGTCTCGGCAGGCGGGAGGTCTTCGCAGACAACCCGGGATAGAATCCACATTCCCCACGCAGGGTGAGGTAAGAAGCCTTGTGATACTTGTCAACTACGCCGATGTCAGTTTCTCAGTACCCAATCCGAGAGAAGCTTTCTCAAAAATGCTCAACCAGCCCGGGTATAGTGAAAACGGCGGCACAGGCAGTGCAAGGGACTATTTTCTGGCTTCCTCTAACGGTGTTTTCCGCCCTTCTTTTGATGTATATGGCCCTGTTACCCTCCCTCAAAAACGTGCGTACTACGGGAGCAATGACGGAGATGCGGTGCGGATGGTTATAGACGCATGCGATTTACTCGAGAATGACATTGATTGGACGCTTTATGATGAGAACGGCGATGGAATGGTGGACAACGTATTCATCTATTACGCAGGATACAACGAGGCGGAGGGTGGACCCGATGAGTCGGTCTGGCCGCACAGACACTACGTGTATACCGAAGATGAAGGGAAACAAATATGGTATTATTACAAAGGGAAAGACGGCAAAGACTATTGGCTTATGGACTATGCCTGCACGTCCGAACTGCGAGGCGATAACGGCAAGAATATGTGTGGAATAGGCACTTTCTGCCATGAGTTCAGCCATGTGCTCGGATTGGACGACTTGTACGATACTCGGCAAAGCGACAACTATACGGTCGGGTCATGGGACATCATGTGCTATGGCAGTTATAATAACGAGGGACGAACCCCGCCGACTTTCACGGCTTTTGAACGCTTCATGCTCGGTTGGATGACCCCCGAACAACTCAGCGAGAAAAAAGACCATATTCTTGAACCCATCGAAACATCCAACAAAGCGTACCTTGTTGCTGCCAAAAAACATAATTTCAACGCATCCGATCCTGCCCCGGGTGAATACTGGCTCTTGGAAAACAGGCAACGGTTGGGATGGGATCAGCCTGAAGGATGTCTTGCCGGTACTGGATTGTTGGTCTCGCATATCTTCTGGAATAAAAAAAGATGGGACAACAATTCCCCTAACAACAGCCGACCTTTCGTCTTTGATATCTGTGAGGCTTGGAATCAGAACCCTGAAGAGTCTTCTGGATCAGATACTTATCCGGGGCTGTACCAGATCACACAGTTTATACCGGTTGGGGTTGTCGGTGACTCCCTCCGTGAAAGTTCCCTTTCCAATATCCGCTTGTTTGATGGCGACAAGATAGCGTTTTACTATGGAGGGAGCATTGGCACAGGACTTTTCTTCACTCCCCGGACACCTCCGAAAATGCAAACCACGATGCTTCATGGAAAGCCCTTGGAAATGAAGGCGGACGCCATTCTGTTGGACGGCAAAGGCATTCCGGATTCCGTGGTCAGTGTCTTTTCCGATACAACCTCATTCGAAATCAGCGCGGACAGTGTCAGCTGGACTACCTCTCCAATTTCTTTTCCTGTCGCGGCTGACAGTACTTGCCATATTGGTGTCTATGTGCGCTATCGGGCTTCCTTTGTATGTTCGTCCGATAATGGAATGCTCATCGCACAAACATCCAACCGTAAGCTATTCACGCAGGTTCCTCTCTACGGCGAAAGCAGGAGGCAGACAATCATTACACCGGTGCAGGCTCTTGGTGCGGACAGTATAACACCCTACGCTTTTACCGCCAGATGGGAACAGCAGGAGGATGCCGATGAGTACCGCCTTGCTGTTTATTCCGTCAGGGAGGAGCAGCAGACACTGAAATTCCAACCCAATATGCGCATGTCTCAACAGGGTGCCTCATACACTACCGAATATTCGCTGCTCCCCGTTTCCGTCCTCAATGTGGCAATTGCGCAATCCTTCGGGTCGGAAAAGAGTGACTATAGGGGATGCGTACTCATAGATGCTCTGACCGGCGGCAGAATATGGCAGCGGGTGGACAGTGTGTCCGTTCGTGCGGTCAATTCCGCTATCCGGCGCGAATACACTTTCTCCGGCGAGCAGGATTACCATCAATTCAGATTGACATACAAAACATTGAAGGGAAATCATTATACAACGATCACTTCTGTGTCATACACTCTTTCCGCCCAACCTGTATATGTGTTTTCCAATACAGAAGAAACAATACTTGCTCCCTCAGGAGAGTTTATTGTCAGAGGTCTCCAGCCCGGCACGGACTATTACTATGCAATCCGGGCCGCAGAGAACAAGGGTTGTGAACCGCATGTTTCCGATTGGGGAAACAGTGTGCATGTGCATACTATTGCCGGATCGGACAGCGAAAAGCAGTTCGTTCTCATCCGGAAGGACAATAGAGTAACGGCGTATCTTCCTGTTGATTCCGAGAAGGACAGTTTTTTGAAAGTGTTTGATATGACCGGCACGCAGCTCCTTTCAGTGCCGCTTGAAGAAGGCGGGAACACATTTACCATGTCTGTTGAAGGATTGGTTCACGGGCAGATATACATTGTCAAATACTGCCCGGGAGGAAAGGTGTCGCGCAAGGGACTGTGGTCGAAATTCATCTACTAATACTTATGTACCCTCAACAAATAATCGACGCACTCCGGCACGTGAGGTATCCCGGCACAGGCAAAGAGCTCATCGAGAGCGGTATGCTGGAGGACGATATACGGATCAGCGGATTCGAGGTCAGTTTCTCCATTATCTTTGACAGGGACACCGACCCGTTCGTCAAGTCAGTCATCCGTGCGGCGGAAACAGCCGTACAGACCTATGTGGATGCCAATGCCGCCGTGCAGGTACATACCAAGTACCGTCAGCAGCAGACCGCCGAACTGGTCGAACGATCGCTGCAAGCGCGGCACATCATCGCTGTCCATTCCGGCAAGGGCGGGGTGGGCAAGTCCACTGTTGCCGCCAATCTCGCCATTGCTCTCGCGCAGAAAGGATTCCGTGTGGGCATACTGGATGCCGACATCCACGGTCCGAGCCTGCCGAAGATGTTCCACACGGAGGACTGCCGTCCGTATTCCGTGGAGGAGAACGGACGCGCACTCATCGAACCCATCGAGCAGTACGGAGTCAGGATGCTCAGCATCGGGTTCTTCGTGGACACCGCCCAGGCGGTCATCTGGCGGGGCGGAATGGCTTCCAACGCCATCAAGCAACTGGTCAACGACGCGCACTGGGGCGAACTGGACTACTTCCTGATAGACCTGCCGCCCGGCACTTCGGATATCCATCTGACGCTGTTGCAGACGCTGCCTCTTACGGGAGCCATCGTGGTGACGACCCCGCAGCCTGTGGCTCTGGCGGATGCGCGCAAGGGAGTCTCGATGTTCCGCAACGAGAAGGTCAATGTCCCCGTTCTCGGTATCATAGAGAACATGGCGTGGTTCACGCCCGCCGAACTGCCGCAGAACAAATACTACATCTTCGGCAAGGACGGCGGCAAAGACCTCGCCGCCGAACTGTCCGTCCCGCTGCTGGGTCAGATACCTCTGGTGCAGTCCATCCGCGAAAGCGGTGACAACGGCACGCCCATCGCCCTGCAGGCAGGCCATCCGGCAGCCTCCTGCTTTCTTGACATCGCCTCCCGAATAGCAGCCCGATGATACGCACCACTTCGCTCAAGGCTACCGAACTGGGTACGCAACCCATACGTCACTTGCTTTTCAAGTACGCGATGCCCGCCATCATCGCCATGACGGCGAGTTCGCTCTACAACATCGTGGACAGCATCTTTATCGGTCACGGCTGCGGTCCGCTCGCCCTCTCCGGCCTGACGGTCGCGAAGCCGATGATGGACATCTGCGCCGCCTTCGGCAGTTTTGTGGGTGTGGGCGCCTCCACGCTCGTCGCCATCTTCCTCGGCGAAAAGAACTACGACAACGCCGGACGGACCCTCGGCAACGTCATCGTTCTCAATATCATACTGGGTACGGTAGTGATGGCAGTCGGTCTGGTGTGGCTCGACCCCATCCTTCGCGCCTTCGGGGGCAGCGCGGACACGATTCCGTATGCGAGGGACTATATGGAAATCATCCTGTATGGCAACATAATCACCCATATCTATTTCGGACTCAACAACATGCTGCGGTCGATGGGGCATCCCAAGACCAGTATGGCGGCAACCATTGTCGCCGTAACCGCCAATATAGTTCTTGACCCTGTTTTCATCTTCGCCTTCGGTATGGGGGTTCGCGGAGCCGCCCTCGCCACCGTCATCTCGCAACTGATAGCCGTCGTATGGCAGTTCGTCATTTTCTGCAACCCGCACGAACTCATCCATTTCCGCAAAGGGATATGGCGGCTTGACAGGCAAATAACCCTGCGCTCGTTCGCCATCGGCGCATCACCTTTCCTTATGAACATTGCGCACTGTCTGGTTGTGATTATCATCAACCGGCAGCTCGTTCGGTTTGGCGGGGATATGGCTCTCGCCGCCTACGGGGTCATCAACCGTTTCATCTTCGTCTTCGCGATGATAGTGATGGGTCTCAACCAAGGGATGCAGCCTATCGTGGGGTACAATTACGGTGCGCGCCAATACCCGCGTATGTTGCGTGCATTCCGCCTGACCGCCTTCTGCGCCTCCGTGGTGATGGGTGTGGTCTTTGTGCTCGGCGTATGCACCCCGGAGTGGATGATACGTGTTTTCACCCACGATGCGGCACTCATTGCCGCGTCCGTCACGCCTATGCGCATCCTCTGTTGCTCGATGTGGTTGGTTGGGTTTCAGATGGTGACAGGCAATTTCTTCACCAGTATCGGTATGGCAGGCAAGGCTATCTTCCTGAGCCTTACGCGGCAGGTCCTTTATCTCATTCCGCTCACGCTGCTGCTGCCCGCACTTTTCGCCGACCCGCTGGCGGGGGTATGGTGGAGCCTGCCTGTCAGCGACACACTCGCCGCACTGACCGCCGCCGTCATTCTGTGGCTCACACTTCCGAAATTCAAACTTGCACACTCTGAATAATCCCACTACCTTTGCGCGCTTTTTACAATCGGTATGAACGAGTTTTTACAAACAGAAGAAGAGGTTCTGCGAATGATCAAGACGGTGTACGACCCTGAGATACCCGTCAATGTGTATGACCTCGGACTTATCTACAAGATAGACATTCAGGGCAGCACGTGCAATATCGAAATGACCCTCACCGCTCCCGGATGCCCTGCTGCGGACTTTCTTGTCGAGGATATTAAGCAGAAAGTGGGTTCCGTGGAGGGCATTGATGCCGTGAATGTGGAGATTGTCTTCGAGCCCGAATGGACGCAGGACCGGATGTCGGAGGAAGCGAAACTTGAGTTAGGATTCCTTTAACCCGCCGCCCTATGGTTTATTTCCTGAGCGATGCCCATCTCGGTTCACGTGTCATCTCCGATCCGCAGGCGCACCAGAGCCGGCTGGTCCGTCTGCTTGAGCGGATGGCGGAGGATGCAGACGAAATTATCCTCCTCGGAGATATGTTCGATTTCTGGTATGAGTACCTTTTCGAGCGTCATAACTGGATTGACAGGAACGGAAACTGGCATCTCCCTCGCGGAAAAAGACAGTACGAGCCGCTTCTCCGCGCTCTCAAAAGCATCACCGACGAGGGTATAACCGTCCGCTACTTTACCGGCAACCACGACATCTGGACGTTTGGTGCTCTGGCGCGCAATACGGGGGTCATCGTCCATACCCTTCCCCGCTCAGTTATCCGGCAAGGCAAATGTGTGTTCCTCGCACACGGGGACGGACTTATTCCTTCCGGTTACATGGACTTGTTCCCCCATGATGTGCAAAAGCGCATACGGCGTTTCATGCGCCTGCGCGCGTTCTTCCACCATCCCGTGCCGCAATTTCTCTTCCGGCTGCTCCCGCCCGCTCTCGGCGACGCTTTCGGCTACGAATGGGCGCGCCGGAGCAGGCTCAAAGAGATTCAGCACCCCTGTCCGTACAAGGGCGATGACCGTGAGGAACTTGTTCTTTGGGCGGACGAGCACAACGAATACAACCTCTGCGTCTTCGGACACCGGCACGTCGCCCTTCATCTTCAGCGCGCCTCCCATCCCGAGGTGGTCATACTCGGCGACTTCTTCCAACAGTTCACCTACGCGCAGATGGACAACGGACATATAGAGATAAAAACAGCAGACTGATATGCATACACGACAGGAACAACTGCAGGCCTTCGACCGCCTGCTCACCGTAATGAACGACCTTAGGGAGAAATGCCCGTGGGATCGCAAGCAGACCTTTGAGAGTCTCCGGCAGAACACCATCGAGGAGGCGAACGAATTGAGTGCCGCCATCATTGGGCAGGATATGACGGAAATCAGCAAGGAACTGGGAGATGTGCTGCTTCATATCGTTTTCTATGCAAAGATTGCCTCCGAAACGGACAGTTTTGACATTGCCGATGTGTGCAACCGCCTGTGCGACAAGCTCATCTTCCGCCATCCGCACGTCTATGGAGAACAGGCTGCCGCCGACGCCGAGGAAGTGTCCAGGCTGTGGGAACAGGTCAAACTCAAGGAAAAGGACGGCAACCATACCGTGCTGGGCGGCATACCGGATTCGCTCCCTTCGCTCGTCAAGACATACCGCATTCAGGACAAGGCCGCCAACGCAGGCTTCGACTGGGAAAAGAAAGAGGATGTGTGGGAAAAGGTAAAAGAAGAAATAGCCGAATTTGAAGCAGAAGCCTTAGCCGCCGTACCGCAGGGCGAAAATCCGACAGAGGAGCAGAGACAGCGGATGGAGAGTGAACTCGGCGACCTGATTTTCTCACTGGTCAATGTCGCGCGGCTGTACAAACTCAAGCCCGATAACGCCCTCGAAAAATCCAACCGGAAATTCATCCGACGGTTCAACCACATCGAACAGCGGGCGAAAGAAAAAGGCACACCCCTCAACGGGATGAGCCTTCAGGAGATGGAAAGTCTTTGGCAGGAAGCCAAATCGTGCGGCATATAGGACTCGAACCTACACTCGTGAGAACCAGATCCTAAGTCTGGCGCGTCTACCANNTCTGGCGCGTCTGCCAATTCCGCCAATGCCGCTCTGTGAGAGAATAATAAATTTCGCGCAAAAGTATAGCCTTTTTTCATTCTGACAAACACAATTGCTATTTATGCCTCCGTTTTTCTACCATACCTTTCCTTCCGGGCTGCGGCTTGTCCACAGGCATACCGCATCCCCCGTTGCCTACGCGGGTATTATGATAGGTGTCGGCACGCGCGATGAGCAGCCCGAAATCAACGGTATGGCGCACTATATCGAACACTGCGTATTCAAGGGTTCACTCACACGGAGAGCGGATAGGTTCGTACCGCAGTCCTCCTCCCAAATCATCCATAGGCTTGAGGATATTGGCGCGGAAGTCAACGCATATACCACCAAAGAGGAAACCGTCTTCTATGCCGCCACGCCCGCAGCGTTCCTCTCACGGACACTCCGTTTGCTGTTCGATATAGTCAGAAGACCAACCTTCCCTGAAAAGGAAACAGAGAAGGAGAAATGCGTCATCCTTGACGAGATAGAGAGTTACAATGACANNTGAACTCATCTACGATGATTTTGAGAGCCTCCTTTTCGAAGGGCATCCTCTCGCCTTGCCCATACTTGGCACACGCCGGTCTCTCCGGCATATCAGTTCCTCGCCCGGGCAGCCTCTCCGCTTTATGGGGCAGCACTACCACCCTGAACGGATGGTTGTCTTTACACAGACACGCACGCCTTTTGAGCGCGTGAGAGACACCGTTCAGAACCTTCTGGATAACGAAATATGCACCTATTCATCATTCTCGACCGGTTCTTCACGTACAATCCCCTTTACACCTGCTTCACAGTCGCCGCAATTAGCATCTTTCCGCAGACACACCCACCAGCTTCACCTTATGATGGGAACACGCGCCTACCCGCTCGGTCACCGTCTTCAGATGCCTTTGTATCTGCTTAACAATATTCTCGGAGGAGGGGCGATGTCCTCCCTTCTCAATATGTCACTTCGCGAACAGAGGGGACTCGTATATACTGTGGAGTCACAATATACTCCTTTGAGCGACACGGGCTACTGGAACGTTTATCTCGCTTGCGATCCCGAAGACAAACAGCAGTGCGTGGATCTCGTGTACAAAGAATTGAGGAAACTCTCTGACACGCCACTTACCAAATCCATACTCGCTCGCGCTTTACGGCAACTCAAAGGACAGATGGCTGTTAGTGCCGAAAACAGCGAGAACGGCGTCCTCTCGATGGCGAAGCAGATGCTTTATTTCAACCGGGCATATTCGTGGAAAGATTCATTTGCGCGGATTCAGTCTGTTACGCCGGAAATTCTGCAATCTGTCGCGCAGGAGGTTTTCAATCCGGATAGGCTTTCTATCCTGTATTATGAGTAGAGGAAAAGACAGAAAAATACCGTTCAATGACGAAAAAAGTAAAAAATAATTGCAATCTCTTGTTTGCAAAAAATAATTGGAATACTTTTGCGCGGTTTTTTCCGATTCATTTTTTTCGCAAAACAGTTCGAAAAACAACAATATCGTAAATAAATTTTTTTTGTAACGAAAATGAAAAAGACAGTTACACTATTTGTGCTTGGTCTGCTTTCTCTCGGTTTGTTTGCCCAGCAGAAGCAGATTAGCGGTGTGGTCGTTGATGAGAAAGGAGAATCCGTCATCGGCGCAAGTGTGCAGGTGAAGGGTTCCACCATCGGTACGATTACCGACTTCGATGGGCAGTTCGTCCTTTCTGTGGACAATGATGCGAAAACGCTGGTCATCAGTTATGTGGGTATGCAGACGCAGGAGGTTGCCATCAAAGGAACTAACTTGCGCATTGTGATGAAAGAGAACTCGGAGGTTATCCAGGAGGTGGTCGTTACAGGTTACGGTAATGTTACCAAGGGGAGTTTCGCCGGTTCGGCGCAGGCTGTTGATGCGGAAACCATCGAAAAGAAAGCTCCGTCAGAAATCTCCAAAGCTATAGCCGGTGAGGTGGCGGGCGTACAGGTCATCAACACCTCCGGTCAGCCCGGTACCAATGCCACCATCCGTATCCGTGGATTGGGTTCGGTCAATGCAAATTCAACACCCCTCTACGTGGTGGACGGTGTGACATACAACGGCGATGTTTCCGCAATTGACCCGGGTGATATAGCCAACTACCAGGTGTTGAAGGATGCTGCGGCCACCGCTATTTATGGTAGCCGTGGTGCCAACGGTGTCATTGTTATCACCACCAAAAAAGGAAAACAGGGAGAAGACGCAAAGATTGACGTGGATGCGTCCTACGGTGCGAATATGCACCTGCTTCCGATGTACGACGTGATCACAGACCCGAAAGAGTATGTGGAAATGTCGTGGCAGAGCTTGTACAACAACGCTTATCTGACGAACCATGGCAATGATAAAAGTGCTATCCAATTCGCCAACAGCAACCTGTTCGGCGGCAAGGGGCTGCCCGCGATGTACAACATGTGGGATGCCGATGGCAACACACTTATCAACCCGTTTACGCACAAATTCAACGAGGACGTGAACCTGCTTCCGCAATATCAGAATATGACAAGCTGGGAGGATGCCATCTTCCGTACCGGACAAAAAGCCAATGCCACTGTCCGCATTTCCGGCGGTAACAGCAAGGTGTCCTATTTTACATCGTTCGGCTATCTCAAGGACGAGGGTTATTATATCGGTTCCGACTACGACCGTTTCACCACGCGCAGCAATATTGATTTTCAGGCGAAATCATGGCTCAAAGGATCCATCAACATCGCGTATACATACAGCAATCTCAACAATCCGGGACAAGGCGGAAATATGAACAACGGTTTCGCCTATGTCAATGGTATTCCTCCCATCTATCCGGTGTTCGAGTATGACGAGAACGGCATCAAAACCGATCCGAAGACCGGAGACAAGATGTATGACTACGGTATGCACGAAGGATCGGGCCGCGGTTTCGGTAGCGGTATCAACCCCGCCGGTGCCCTGCGCCATGATCGCGCGCAAACCAAACAGCACGCTGTCACAGTAAACGGTATGCTGGAGTTCAAACTCTACAAGGATCTCAAACTGGAGGTGGTGGCAGGAGCACAGTATCTCGGCATTAATGGCGCGGATCTGACCAATAAGTACTATGGTGATGCCGCAGGTTTGGGACGTATCGACAAGGGACAGACCAACTATTCATTCTTTGAGACAAAACAGATTCTCAAATACCTCAAAACTATAGAAGACCATTCTGTGGATCTGATGGTGGCTCACGAGCTCAATTTCACGCGCAGTTCAAGTATGTCCGGTTCAATGGCTCGTATAGCCGATCCCAATAGTCTGGAGTGGAGCAATGCCATCCAGATGACCGGTATGGGATCCAGTACCGCAGAGACGGCTCTTCAGTCGGTTCTGGCACGGGCTTCCTACAACTACAAGGAGCGTTATTACCTTGAAGCCACTTACCGCGCTGACGGTTCAAGCAAATTCGCCAAAGGACATCGTTGGGGACATTTCGGATCGGTGGCTCCGGTATGGAGATTCACGGAAGAGGATTTTATGCAGTCTGTTTCACAGTACCTCAAGAACGGTAAACTGCGTTTGTCATGGGGTGTGCTCGGCAACCAAGGCATTGGTTCAGATCTCTTCCAGGATCACTACAGCATAGAGTACGTGGATAACGAGATAGGTTATGTGTGGAACTACAAGGGCGCGCCTGACCTCACATGGGAGCGTACGCAGACTTATAACGTCGGTCTCGAATTGGGTATAAGCAAATACTTTGACTTTGAGTTTGACTATTTCTACAAACTCACCGACAACCTGTTGATGCCCCGCTATCAGGCTCCCTCGATTGGTTACTCTTCTGTTTGGATTAACGGCGGCAAGATATCCAACCAAGGTGTCGAGTTCCAAGCCAATATCCACGCCGTGGATATGCGCAATATCAAACTGGATATACGTCTCAACGGCGGACATTACCACAATAAGGTACTCGAACTGCCGAAAGACATAGACGATAATAGCGAGATGACTACCAACGGAGGTCTCGTTGTCGGACACAGTATGTACGACTGGAAACTCCGCGAATATGTCGGTGTCAATCCCGAGAACGGTAAGGCGATGTATGTCGGCTACTATGATTCTAAAAAGGGCAATTTTGGCAACACGAAGAATGCGGATCTTATTACCGAGGATGATCCGAACTACGGATTCATCAACAACTATATATCCGACGTGGATCTTTACCGCCGTCAGCACCCGGATGCCCGGATTGATACCGTCCATACGGACGATGCCGCATACTGCGGAGCTGATTTCGTCGGCAAGTCGGCAGAACCTGCCCTTGACGGAGGTTTCGGCTTGAATCTGGAAGTGTATGGCGTTATTCTGGACATCCAGTGCAGTTACCGTATTGGAGGTTATGGCTTTGATAATACGTATGCACAACTGATGTCTAACGACAAGGTCGGCAACAACAACTGGCATACGGATATGCGCCGCGCATGGACTCCGGAGAATACCAATACGGATGTTCCCGCTTTGGATAACAGCAATAGTCCTTATCAGGCATCTGCATCAACACGTTTCCTGACCAGCAACTCCTTCTTGAGCCTCAATAATATCCGTCTGGGTTACACGTTCCAGAAGAAACTGATTGAGAAAATCAAGTTGAGCCGTCTCGAGTTGTATGTGCAGGCGGACAACCTCGCACTTGTTGCGGCACGCAACGGATACAACCCCACCACTTCGGGTGACGGATCGTCTAATTCTTACCGCTATACTCCGTTGAGTACCATTATCGGAGGTATCAAACTGCAGTTCTGATTTTAGGTACGCAAAGAAGCATACACTTGAAAATAATGCATACGAACAATCAAAGAATAATGAATATGAAAAAGCATATTGTTCTCGTAACCGCAGTTATATCGGTTGCTACATTGTTTACCGCTTGTGAGAAGGATTTCCTTGAGCGCTATCCCGAGGGCGGCACCATCCGTCAGGATCAGTACGAGCAGTTGGCGGATCAGTTGGAGGGGTCTGTCCGGGGTCTGTACACCAATCTGTATTCTATGGGTGGAGGCCACGATGAGTTCGGCAAACGCAGTATCGACCTTTGGGGCGATATCTTATGCTGCGATATTGCCCTTACCGGCAAGACGTATGGATGGCTCTATACCGACGAGCAGATGCTCACGAACGGCCGTACAGGTACGATCTGGAGTTATTATTACAGCCACATTCACAACATCAACTCCACCATTGCAGCCTTTAAAAAAACCAAAGATTTTGTGTCCAAATGGGAAACATACGGGAATCCTTCCGCCTTTGGAAAGAAGGATAACCCCTATACCGAACAGGATTATGAGAATGCGGTGCTCTATGCGCAGGCTTTAGGACTCCGTGGTTATGTCTATTCGCAACTTGCCAAATTCTATACGCCGGTACCCGACAAAGCTACAGAAGCCTTTGCGGGTTACAATATCACCACCTACAAGTGCTGCCCCGTTTATACCGAAGAAAACATGGATGCAGCGCAGCCGCTGTCCACGTCAGCGGAAGTGTACAATCAGGCGTTCGCGGATCTTACGCTGGCTGTAAATCTGATGGAGGAATTCGGAACGGACTATGTGCGTCCTAACAAGTTGTACCTCGACCATGAGGTTGTTTGTGGCTTGTTGGCGTATGCTTACCTTAACGAGGCGGTATATTATCTGGAAATGGGCGATAAGAAGACCTACGATGAGCATCTCACGCTTGCCCGCGATAACGCGCTCAAGGTCATCAACAGCAACAAGTACCGGCTTCTGTCCAATGCCGACCTGCTCACCACCGGTTTCAACAACGTCAACGACAAGGGGTGGATATGGGCTCAGGAAGTAACAGTCGAAACAAGCGGTGGACTGAAGAGTTGGTTCGGTCAGGTGGATATCCACTCCTATAGTTATGCTTGGGCGGGCGATACGAAGGTTATTGATCAGGAACTCTTCCGCTCTATGTCCGATTGGGACAAGCGCAAGTCGTGGTTCAATGATGGAAAAAAGAACAAGACATACGAACTCTGTCCGGACGGCAAATTCTTCTCCGCGCAGAACCCCACTTCCACCAGCGAGGACGATATCGACCGCGACTGGCTCAGCGACAATGTCTTTATGCGTATTGAGAGCATTTACCTCATAGCTGCTGAGGCGGAATGGCGACTGGGCAACGATGCACCGGCATTGGCATATCTGCGCGAGATAACCGACAAACGTGTATATGACGGTATTGTTGACGAAGGTGATAACTTGACAGGGCAGCAGGTGTATGACAGCGATGTGGCAACTTGGACGGATCACAGCAAACTTGGAAACCGCATCGTTTACAACTGGCGTGTTGAGATGTGGGGTGAGGGATATGGTCTTGACACGTTCCGTCGTTGGAAGGACGCTCGCTCACGCGGAAGCAACCACGATTATGCCCCGAACGGTATGAAGATGGATCCGTCACAGAGCAACTTCCAGTTCCAGATTCCCACGTCCGAGAGTACCTACAATCCGAACGTAAAAACAAATACGTTGCCTTGATGGAAAAGCAATAGGAAGTATATATTAACCAAATTAACCCAATATTAACTAACAAATTTATTTACCTATGAAAAAAATCATTTGCGGAGCGATGCTCCTTCTTGCAGCGGCGGTATGTTTTACAGGCTGCAAAAAAGATGAAAACAAGAACGATAGTTCGAATGGCGGTTCGAACGGCGGCTCCGGAGGTTCCACTGCCGGTGTGGTGGTTCTCAGTGAGGATGAACTCAATCTTTTCCTCAACCAGACCGAGCGTATCTATGCCAATTACTCCGCCGGAAGCGGCAAGTTCACTTGGACTTCCGAGGACGAGTCTGTGGCTACCGTGACCAGCAGAGGCGAGATTACTGCCGAAGGCTATGGAACAACCAACATCGTCTGCACCGAGGCAAGCGGTGCGAAAGCAACCTGCAAGGTCAATGTAGTGACTATGCTCGAGACTTTCAAATCCTTCCCGACTGCTTCTGTTGCCATTCCCGAAGTAAAGGACAATACGATGTACGATTTGTTCAAAATCAAACTGGATGATATGGAGGACTCTGTGATGGTTCGCGCTTATCTTGCGGAAACGGCCATCCGTCTGTTCTCGGAGGGTACATATTATGCCAACGGTTCAGGCGAACTGACAGGTCCCGAAATGATGGCAATGATGTATATCCCTGCTTTCGTATACTATATTGATCATACCACCTGTCCGGAGGCTGTTGAAGAAGGTAAGCATGTAATCAACGGTCTGACAAGCCGCTATTTTGAAACAACGATGGATACTGTTGCCAATGGTCTTGTGCCTTCCATCGTGAATAACGAGGCATATTGGACGCACATCACCGCTGCTGCAGAAGCATGGACTAACGGAGATACTCAATCCTATTATAAAGAGTGTATGTTAGCAAGTTCGGAAGGTGTTACAGGTGCCGCTCTGACTATTTACAAATACGATGCGGAAGACGGTTATCAGCCAGTATCATGGATGCCCGATGCAATTATTACCCGTGCTAAGATAGGATTGATAGGCAACGAAGATTATGAATATATGTACTATGTGAACGGTGCGGTCGAGATACAGCCCATTCTTGGTGACTATGGTCTCGGCGTGTATGTGGAAGAGGATGACTTCGGTACAATGACAATCAAGAGCGAGAAGATGGAACTTGGAGAGAACAAGATCTTCAAACTTCAAATACCTCAGGCTGAATCGGCTCCCGCCCGCGGCAACAAAGCGGAATTCCTTAAGAGTCTGGAGAAAATGAAATCCGCTCCCAAGGATGTGCAACTGAGCAAAAAGGTGAAATAATCCAGTTAATAATCCTGAACAGAGGTTGCCGAAAAGGTTTGGCAACCTCTGTTTGTAAAAATAAAGACAGTGATCATGAGAAAATTATTCTTTCTGCTCTGTATGACTGCCGCTGCTGTTTACGCCGTTGCGGCTGAAGACATTATCAGAGCATACAACAGACCTCATGGAGGTTTCGTGCTGTTGGACGATAACAGCGAGGTGGTCGGGTTCTCTGACGAGGGTGTCTTGACAGCGGATAATGCTGCATCGTTGAAAGGACTTCTCGCCTGTAGCGGTCTTGAACTGGAAATAGTGGAAACCGTCGAAGCGGTAGCTGATGACGTTATAATCCATGTGATGAGTGATTCGGTTGGACCGCTGCTCGGAGAGATCGCTTTCAACCAAGGCTATCCTTACAATATGTATGCGCCAAAAGACGGGAATAAGCAATGCGTTACAGGATGTGTCGCTACCGCGATGGCGCAGATAATGGCGTATTGGAGGTATCCGGCTCAATGCACAGGCGGCAGATACGAATATACTGCCACCGCACTCAACAGGCAACTCTCATTGAACTATGACACCATCAGTTTCAATTGGAAGAATATTATTCCCCAATACGGTCCGGAATCCAATGACGAGCAGAGACGCGAGATTGCCAAATTGATGTATGCTTGCGGTGTTTCCGTGAATATGAACTACGGCGTAAGCGGCAGCGGCACGTTGTCCACGTATGTTGCCAATGCATTGGATAAGTTTTTCGCCTATCGCAGCGGCATCTTCCTTGAGGATATGGGATCTTTTGGAAACGATGTCAATTTTATCTCCGCTTTGATTGACGAACTGAACGCGAGACATCCGATTTATTGCTCGGCAAGGGCGACGGATCCACGCTTCGCCAGTTATGACGGAGGACACGCTTTTGTCATCGACGGCTATGGCTGGAAATCCAGTGACGTACGCGAGAAATGGAATAATGAACCAAGTCTGTCGAGACAGCCCTATATCCATTTCAACTGGGGCTGGGGAGGAACAGACCAGATCGGCAACAGCAGCCTCTGGTACAGAATAACAGGCGACAGGTATCGCGCTCCGTACAGCAATTTCGAAATCATCCGGGGCATAGTTCCCGCCAATTATACGGACGATGAGCAGATAGAGCAGACTCGTTCCAATGACGGAAAGATTTACGACATCCTCGGACGCGAAGTGAAGGAAACAATACCCGGGCAGATCTATATTTCAAACGGGAAAAAATTCTTCGCCCGATAACAGGGAATAGTGATTCAATAGGGAAGCCGCTTTACAACAAAGCGGCTTCCTCTGTTATTCGGTTTTTTACACTGTTTGTTTGGTGAATATGAAGGTTTGGCAGTACCTTTGCGGCACTTTTGCTAAAGCGTACAATCCCTATGCAGTTGGGTAGAGATATAGTTCGGACTGCCGCATGGTTGAGACATCAGCTTACCGCGTGGAACACGGGAGGCGAGGGCATCCATTCGCCCTATCTGTTCCATTGGGTCCGCCACTGTTTGTACGACAACAACCGCTATTATGCGTTCGAATGGATTGAGAAACAACGCTCTGCAATGATGCGTTCTCCGAAAGTTCTGGATGTTAAAGATTATGGAACAGGGAGAAGCAGGAGTTCCTTACGCCGGATAAGGGATATTGCCGCCGGTTCGCTCGAAAAAAGACGGAACGCTCAAATCCTTTTCCGGCTGGTGAGTTTCTTGGGCGACAGACAATGGAACGGCAACCGGAACAAACCGCTGAATATCATCGAACTGGGTACCAGTCTCGGCATTACTACCGCATACCTTTCCTCACCGTCATCAGCTAACAGGGTACTCACTCTGGAAGGAAGCGGCGAATTGATAAAGGTAGCGCAAGACAATTGGAAACAGCTCAATCTGAACAATATCGTACCCGTACCGGGCAATATCAACGACACGCTCCTGCCTGCTCTACGGCAGCTCGGACAGATTGATTTGGCTTTTATTGATGCCAACCATACAGAAGAGGCAACCCTCCGGTATTGGGAAACAATCATCTCCTTTGTACACAAGAAATCAGTGTTAGTCATTGATGATATCCACTGGAGTCGGCAGATGGAACGCGCTTGGAATACCATACGGAATGACCGGCGGGTCACTTGCACGATGGATCTGTACGATATGGGACTCGTCTTCTTCGACCCGTCGTACCTCCGTAGGCATTTCAGGTTGCGCGTTTGACAGGACAGTCAACGTATTATATTATCAACATACATACTGCTATGAAAATTTATACGAAAACAGGTGATGCGGGGCAGACCTCGCTGGCAAACGGCAAACGTGTGCTGAAGACAGACCCCCGTCTGGAATGTTACGGTACCGCCGACGAACTGAACAGCTGGGTCGGACTCTTGCGTGCGCGTGCGGATGAGGGTTATCAGGATCAACTCGATGAAATACAGAACAAACTCTTCAATCTTGGTGCGCTTCTCGCGGATGCCGGTGGGGACGACTGGATTACACCGGACGATGTGTCACGGCTCGAAAAGTGGATAGACCTGATACAGGGGGAGTTGGAACCCTTGCGGGCGTTCATCCTGCCTGCCGGCAGCGAGGCGGTTGCCACTTGTCATCTCTGTAGGACGGTGACAAGACGGCTTGAACGGCTGATGGTCGCATTATATGCGAATCAGCGGCAGGAAAATATACCTGTTTGCCTGCAATGGGTCAACCGTTTGAGCGATTTTTGGTTCGTTTTGGCACGAAAAATGGCGAAAGAACAGAAAATATCAAATTTTTTGTGGAAAAAATGACAATTCATTTGTTCGCGCAAAATCTTTGCCATACTTTTGCGCGCTAATTTGAGAGAGTAAGCTATGTATTGGACATTGGAATTGGCCTCGAAATTGGAGGACGCGCCATGGCCGGCTACCAAATCCGAACTGCTGGATTATGCGAACCGTACAGGTGCGCCTATGGAGGTCATAGAGAACCTGCAGGAAATTGAGGAAGAGGAGGAAACGTTCGACAGCATCGAGGATGTCTGGCCCGATTATCCTACCAAAGAGGACTTCTTCTTCAATGAAGACGAGTATTGAGCCGGACGTATGCCGAAGGCAAAGGGATATATCTTTCTATGCTGCTTCTTGTGTTTGTGCTGTAGTATGCTGAAGGCGCAGACCGATCCGCAGATAGGACAGTATATGTTTTTCAGATCATCGTATAACCCCGCAGCGGCGGGCGATGACGATATGTTGCAGATTGCCGGACTGCACCGTATCCATACCACCGGCATGAGCGATATGCCTATGACAACGTATTTCTCCGTGTCAGCGCCTTTCCATATCGCCAATACAAGACACGGAGCCGGAGTGCGCTTCCTGAACGACATTTACGGTTTGTTCTCCAACCAGTCGTTCCACGTGGAGTACGCTTATCGGCAGAAAATTGGAAACGGATATCTGAGCGCGGGGGTGGATTTGGGGTTTGCCAATATCAGTTTCAAAGCGGACAAAGTGAATCTGGACTCGATAGCCGACCTCGAGCAGGACGGCTTCCACCATAAGACTGCCGAAGACCCTGCAATCCCTGTGGCAAGCGGCAAGGACGGAGTGACAGGTATGGGGTTTGATATGGCTGTGGGATTGTACTATAAAGCCCCCGCTTGGTGGATGTCGGTAAGTTACAGCCACCTCAATAGGGCTGAAATCGAATGGAGCGACCGCGCCTTTATGACGCTTGTCGGAACGATGTACGCCGCAGGAGGCTACAACTGGAGAATGCCGGACAGGGATTGGACTCTCAGACCAAGCGCGATGGTGATGACTGATTTCGCGTCATGGGATCTGAATCTGACACTGCTCGCGGAGGTGAGACAGCGATACCGCTTCGGAGCGGGATACAGGGTGCTGGGAAGCGTCAACTTGCTTTTCAGCGCGGATATAGTAAGCGGCTTGAGAATCGGATATACCTATGAACTGCCCGCCAACAGACTCATCAAAGGCTCTTTCGGAGCGCATGAGTTGTATCTGGGCTACGAACTGGACATCCTGAAGCCGAAACGGACAAACCGGTACAAGAGCATACGCTACTTGTAGCCTGTTCGGAAAGAGAAATATATGATTGAATTGCAAAACGAAGTGACAAGAATTGATACAATGAAACTGACGAAAATTCTATCCGTTGTCGCATTGGCGGCTGTCGTGACTGCCTGCGGAGGACCTGCCGGCGAACTGGTGGGGGTGAACAAGGCAGGTGACTTTCAGGAAGCGAACCCCTTCGGAATGGTCTTTATCAAAAAAGGATCGTTTATGATGGGCGAAAACTCCCAGTCCGCCATCTTCGGACAGCCGGACAACCCGTTTATGACGACCGTTAACGCCTTTTGGATGGACGAGACGGAAATCACCAATAACGAGTACAGACAGTTCGTTAATTACGTCCGCGACTCCATTGCCTATTATCATCTGATTCTCGGTCCGGGTAACGCTGCCGGTGACGAGGACGAGGAGTATGAGGAAGAAGGCGGCAACGCCGACCTCCGTGCGAAGTACGCCATAGAGGACAAGCGCGCACGGCAGGCTGCAGAAGAAGAGGAGGAAGAGGAGGAAGAGGAGGGGACGGCTCGCAGAGTGAACTTCCGTATCAACTGGAAAGCCAGAATCCCGTGGAACAGCAAGGATCCCAACATCCGCCGCGCGCTGGCTCCGATGTACTATTCGGACGGGACGTTGCGCACGATCGATTTCCACTACCGCTATGGCTGGCGCAACTACGATCAGGCCCGCCTGCTCAAGAACAAGTTCGATGTGGCGAAAGGACGCTATCCCGATGGCGCGTCGGCCCGTGTGGACACTTTCTGGATTGACGAAAAGGGCGAGATTCGCGACTCCACTATCGTTCGTCCACTGCGTGAACCGGATGACCTGATGACGTATAAGATCATAAGCATCTATCCCGATACAATGATTTGGATCCGCGACTTCCAGTTCGCCTTCAATGACCCGATGATGAAAGGTTATTTCAATTTCATCGGCTATTCGGAGTATCCTGTCGTGGGTGTCACGTGGGAGCAGGCGCACGCATTCTGCCACTGGCGCACTAAGATGTTCCAGGATCAGTACGGCAAGCAGTCGCACGACTACCGTCTGCCCACAGAGGCGGAATGGGAGTATGCGGCACGCGGCGGAAGAAAGATGGCGATGTATCCGTGGGGCGGCAATTACGCCCGCGATGCCAACGGATGCTTCCTCGCCAACTTCAAACCCTACCGAGGTGCATACAACGATGATACAGGAACAATGACGATGCGCGTAGCACAATTCCGTCCAAACGATTTTGGCCTGTTTGATATGGCCGGCAACGTGGCGGAATGGACATCGTCCGCGTTCAATCCCTCCACCAACACATACGTCAACGATATCAACTCCAATTTCGAGTATATGGCGCGCCGCGATGATCCTGACATTCTGAAATGCAAGGTGGTGAAGGGCGGCAGCTGGAAGGATATCTACTACTACCTGCAGTGCGGCGTGCGTACCTACGAGTACCAGTACGAGAGCCGCGCGTACATCGGTTTCCGTTGCGTCCGCTCGTTCTTGGGGGATTAAGCCTTTTCGGGAGGTAAATATTTGAATAACTAACAACAAAAAATAAACTTAAAAGTTTTTGCATTATGTCACAAGAAAAAAGAAGTGGTTTCATGGGTTGGTATGAATCTTACAGTGGAAAAAAAGTGGTAAACATGGTTTACTGTCTGGGTGCATCCGTCGTTATTATCGGTGCATTGTTCAAGATTCTTCACTGGCCCGGTGCTTCGCAAGTGCTGATGGTAGGTATGTTCACGGAGGCGTTCCTGTTCGGTATCGGTTGCCTTGACAAACCTCACGTTGATTTCCACTGGGAGGAAGTGTTCCCGCAACTGCTTGGATATGGTGCGGAACCCAAACATCTTGAAGAACTTGCCAAACGCCCGAAACCCACTCTGTTAGGCGGTATGGGCGGAGGATCGGCAACCGGCACAGGAGCGGGAGTTTCCTCCACCGCATTGAGCGAAAAGGATATGGAAGCCCTCAAAGGCGGCATCAATGATTTGGCGAAGACAGCCGTACAGCTCAGCGAGCTCGGCAAGGTGGCTACCGCGACCAATAACCTGACAGAAAAGATGGAGGCAGCAGGACAGGCGGCTGGGCAGTTCGCAGCCTCGGCGGCGCAACTCGGACAGCAGAGCGAGGCTCTCTGCAATTCCTATACCGCCGTTACCAACGATATGCAGGGAGTGGTTGAGCAGACAAGAAACTACCAGCGCGGTGTCGTTGCAATTGGTGAGAAGCTCGGTCAGATGAACTCCGTATATGACCTCCAGCTCGCGGCTCTGCAGCAGCAGAACGAACAGGTGAAAGTTGCCACCGACCAGTTCAATCGTGTGGCAGCCAATGTGCAGAAGATGACCGCATCCTCCGAAGACGCTATGCGAAGCCACGCCGCTTACGAGGAGGGAGTGAAGAAACTCGCAGCACAAGTGACGGATCTGAACAAGATTTACGGCAATATGCTTACCGCTCTCGCCTGAGCGTTTTGAGTGCGGAAATTTTTCCGCAATATTACCAAACAGCAAATAGAAAACAACTATGGGTGGAGCTAAAAACTGTCCGGAAACCCCGAGACAA
>DBVX01000072.1:2945-20953 GCA_002308815.1 Bacteroidales bacterium UBA1253 | reverse complement strand
ATGATGTACTTGGTGCTCACCGCCATGTTGGCGTTGAACGTAAGTACGGATATTCTGAACGGCTTCGTAATGGTGGATGACAGTTTGTTCTCGTCAATCTCAGCCACCGAGGAACGGAATGCCAATATGTACAAGAGTTTTGAGCAGCAGAAGGACGACAAACCCGAGAAATATGCCATTCCTTATGAGGAAGCAATGGCAATGAAACAGAAGTCGGACTCCCTGTTCAGTTATATCGCCAAGTTCAAACGAGATATGGCGGTTATAGCCATCGGCGAAGAGAAAGTGAGCCAACATAACTACACGACCGGTTATGCTGTTCGTGGACTGGCGGGTACAAGTAATCTGGATGTAACCGGTCAATACGGTATAGTCGAGGGTAATGGAGAGAAACTGCGTATCCGGATTGAGGAGTATCGTGATTTCCTGCTTTCCATTCTGGCGAAGGATCAGAACCCGATGAATCAGGCTGAGATTCACAAAATGCGCGATCAGTTCAATATGCTCTTTTCCTGCGACTCGCTGTATAACAACCACGAGCAGAAAATGGACTCGTGGGTGAACGGTATGTTCGACGGTATGGTACTCAATGCAACGATTACCGTATTGAGCAAGATGCAGAACGATATCCGAGCCACCGAGGGTCAGATGATCCAGTACCTGATGGGTAACGCCGACGCAATGGACTTGCGCGTGAACAAGTTGCAGGCATACGTCATCCCAAAGTCTGACTACGTGATGCGTGGTGCCAAGTATTCCGCAAAGATTATCTTGGCTGCCATTGACTCCACGCAGCGTCCCGAATACTATATCGGCGATCAGCGCATCAATGATGAAGGTCTGTATGAGGTCGTTGCGGCAGGAAGCGGACTGAAGAAGTACAACGGTAAGATTGGTGTCCTTTCGTCTACCGGTGAGATGGACTACCTGCCCTTTGAGGGGTCCTATACGGTAGGAGAGCCTACTGCCACCATATCTAACTTGGATATGAATATTATGTACCGCGGATTCGATAACAAGTTCAGCGTTTCCGTTCCGGGTGTGAGCAATGACAAAGTTTCAGTCAGTGCGACCGGCGCGTCCGTTTCACGCAGCGGCGGCAACTGGGTTGTCAAACCCGGCGAGGGTGCCAAGGAAGTAAAACTTACTGTAACTGCCAATATGGACGGCAAGAATCAGACAATGGGTACGAATACGTACAAAGTGAAGGCCTTACCCAAGCCGAGTTCTTTCTTTGTTGCAGGAGGTGAGTCCAAAAGTGAGGGATTTATTTCAAAAAAGAATCTTTTGTCCGGTGACGCTTATGTGGAGGCCAGTTACGGTCCTGATGGAATTCTGAATTTGCCTTGGAGGATTACAGGTTTTGATGTTATTGTCGGTAGCAATACGAAGCACTCTGATTCCGGTAAATTGTCGGAAGAACAGAAAAGTATGATTAAGAATTTGCCAAGTGGAACTCAGGTGACGTTGGGAACAATTCGTGCGGTTGGACCGGATGGAAAACAGCAGCAATTGAACGCAATACCTTTAAGACTTAAATAATGGATTGGTTCTCTCATTCAGTTGAGTTGTTCTAATTTGCAAAAATTGATATTATGAAAAAGGTTCGAATATTGATTCTGTTGATGGTATGTGTGGTGACAGTTAATGCCCAGCAGGTGGTTCTTGATTATTTTGATACCAACGGAACCATACGTTTGGAAACAGAGGAACTGAATGCATCCGCTGATACCCTCGTTACGGTCTTTCACCGTAAAGATGACGTGGTATGGGCACGACTCACATATCGTATAATTGACCTGCGGTATAAGCAGAACTATCAGCTCTATTATCCCGAGAAGCACGATGATCCTAAATATAAGAGTTTGTTCCGCATAATATTGCAAGCCGTACAGGAAAGAATGCCCATTTACGAGGCAAAGGAGCGGAAGGATCAGCCGTTCACACCGGAATTTTCGGAATCAACAAGAATTAAATTGAAAGAATTGGCATTGCAGGGAGGGAAAACAATCTTTGTAGCTAATGATGCAGAGGGACAACAAGGAGAATTAGACGATGAGGAGTCTTATATTTTGTACTATGATTCTGTAACGAATCAGATGATTTTTAATCCCTCCAGATATCAGAATTATGTTAAGAATCAGATAAAGTACATGATTCAGGAGGTGATTTTCTTTGATAAGCACACTTCCCGTCTGCATCGCCAGATTATTGCAATTGCGCCTTTGCAACCGGATAGGGCAACGAGTACGGATCCGATGTTGTTTTTGCGGCAGTCCATCAAGTTTTGGGTTCTCTACAAGGATTTGAGACCCTATCTTGCGAGCAATTATATCAGTAATAACGGAAATGAGCAAAAGCGGGTTACCTTTGATGATTTCTTCCAGAAAAGGTTGTATACCTCCTATCTTGTAGGTGAGAACAATATCTACAATCGGATGATTCTGGATTACGCCAAGGAGGAACAATCAGCCAAGAAAGAGCAGGCACGCATAGAAACAGAACTCCTGAATTTCGAACAAGACCTGTGGGAATATTAAGCGATTGAAAAAAGAACAGGCTGGACATCAACCTGTTCTTTTTTCAATGCCTTAAAAAGCTCGCAAGCAGGATGCCTGCGTACAAAGCAAAAGATATGAAGCGGAAGAAACGTTTTTTCAATATGTATCTCACCACCACGGTTAGTGTGGCTATGGTGCTGTTTATGGTCGGATTGGAAAGCATGGTGCTGTTGAGCGCACACCATCTCGTATCGGACTTGCGTCAGAATCTGGCACTGACCGTAATCATGACGCAAAACGCTGACTCCGAATCCGCCAATCGCCTGCAGGCCGTTTTGGAGGCGATGCCCGCTACCGCCTCCTACTCTTTTATTTCAAGGCAGCAGGCCCTGGAGGAGCATATAGCCGGACTGGGTGAGGACCCGACCAAGTTTTTGGGCTACAATCCTTTGTCCGACTCCTACGAGCTGCACTTGCAGCCCGTTTATGCAAACCATGACAGCATCGCGCAAATCACAGAGAAACTGACAGAGTTGCCGTATGTGGAACAGGTGTTGTATCAGGAGGATATCGTAAAGGTGCTGGATCACAATGTCAATAAACTCTCATTGGTGCTTGGTGTATGCGCTTTGGTTCTGCTTGTAATTGCTTGGATTCTGATTATTAATACAATCAGATTGCATATTTATTCCAAGCGTTTCATCATCAATACGATGCGTCTGGTAGGCGCCACCTCGTGGGTTATCCGCCGCCCGTTTGTCGCGAGGTCGGTACGTATGGGATTGGAAGCGGCTCTGCTGACGCTGGTCGCTTTGGTTGGTGTATACTACTACGTGTTTCATTCTCTTCATATCGCACTTTTCCCGCTCACAAAAGAGAATATTGGTGTCATCGCACTGTCTGTCCTTTTGAGCGGGCTGATTATCACTTACTTCGCTTCTCTCGTGGCAACCAGCAGGTATGTGAGAATGAAAGTGGAGAAAATGTACGAGATTTAATTTTGAGCGTATGAAATATCATCTACCCAAGCAGAACAGTATTCTGATAGCCGTTTCATTTGTTGTGATTGTCATCGGTTTCGCATTGATGATAGGTGAACCGAGCGGTGCCACCGAATACAATCCTGACATTTTTTCCTTCCGCCGCATCACGGTCGGGCCGATGATTGCGCTGGCGGGATTTGTGCTGATGGTTGTCGCCATACTTTGGAAGAAACGGTAATTTTTTTAGGAAAAGGAAATGAGTTGGTTGGAGGCATTGATATTAGGTCTGGTGCAGGGGCTGACAGAGTTCCTTCCGGTTTCCTCTTCAGGGCATCTGGAGATAGGGCAGGCGTTGCTTGGAACAGCATCGGAAGAGAATCTGATGTTCACCGTAGTACTTCACGTTGCCACCGTCCTTGCTACGATTGTGGTGTTGCGACGCGAGATTGCGCACTTGTTCAAAGGGACATTCTCCACAACGGAATGGAATGTGGACAAACAATATGTCGCTTTGCTTCTATTGAGTTGCTTACCCGTGTTTATAGTGGGTGTATTCTTCAAGGACGAGGTGGAGAGGCTTTTTGGTAGTGGTCTTTTGTTGGTAGGAATATGTCTTATGGTGACAGCGGGTATGCTGTCGTTGAGCGAATGGTTGACAAAGTGCCGTTCCGAGCGCTTCTCCGCCTCATGTGGTGATAAGGGGGGACACGAAGTGGGATGGAAGGACGCTCTCATTGTCGGTTGCGCGCAGGCGGTGGCGGTGCTGCCCGGTTTGAGCCGCAGCGGAATGACCATAGCCACCGGTCTGTTGTGTGGTGTGAGGAAGGAGAGTGTGGCGCGTTTTTCGTTCCTGATGGTGCTGATACCGGTGCTGGGAGATGCCCTGTTGGAGTCGTTGGATCTGATTTCCGGTAAGGCGACTGCCCCTGCTATAGGTTGGTTACCGCTGACCGTTGGTTTTGTGGCGGCATTCCTGTCAGGTTGCGCCGCATGCCGTTGGATGCTGGCTGTTGTCCGCAGGCAGAAACTGACGTACTTCGCCGTTTACTGCCTTGCCGCCGGACTCTTTGCCCTTGTCTGGCATTTCGCCGCATAACTCCGTTTCCCCTTTGCCTGTTTCACTCGAATGAAGGATTTTATAGAAGGAGAGATAATTGCGTTCGACAAACCTTACCGCTGGACAAGTTTTGATGTGGTGGGGAAGGCACGCTGGTTGTTGTGTCACAAGTTAGGGGTAAAGAAACTCAAGGTGGGGCATACAGGTACGTTGGATCCTCTTGCCACAGGTGTGGTGGTGGTATGTACGGGCAAGCAGACCAAGCGTATCGACGAGTTGCAACAGCATACAAAGGAGTATGTCGCCACGTTGCAACTTGGCGCGACAACTCCCAGTTATGATCTTGAGAAACCCGTTGATGCCACGTATCCGACCGGGCATATCACGAGGGAACTGGTTGAAAAGGTGATACCGTCCTTTCAGGGCGAGCAGTGGCAGGTGCCTCCTATGTTCTCTGCCGTGAAGGTGGACGGCAAGCGCGCTTACGCTCTGGCGAGGAAAGGCGAGGAGGTGGAGTTGAAACCAAAACTGCTCGTTATTGATGAGATAGAGATTTTGTCGTTTGATGCGGAACGTATGCAACTCACGCTACGCATAGTCTGCTCCAAAGGAACATATATCCGTGCTCTGGCTCGTGACATCGGCAGGCGTTTGGAGTCGGGCGCACACTTGATTGCGTTGAGAAGGACGAGGGTAGGGGATATAACGGAAAAGGATTGCATGACGATGGAGCAGTTTGACGAAATGCTTAGAAACGACACAATAAACAGGTAGATTATCAGATAAATAAAGATATTATGAAGTTAAGTCAGTTCAGAGTCAACATTCCGGAGAGTCAGTTCGCGCAGTACCCTCTCCCTTATCGTGACGATTCCCGTATGCTGGTGCTTCACCGCTCGACAGGGGATATTGAGCATAAGAGCATCAAGGACATCGTGTCTTTCTTCGATGAGGGCGATGTGTTTGTGTTCAACGATGCGAAGGTCTTTCCCGCTCGTCTGTATGCGCAGAAGGAGAAGACGATGGCGAATATTGAGATCTTCCTGTTGCGCGAGCTGAACCATGAGATGCGCTACTGGGACGTGCTGGTGGATCCCGCCCGCAAGATACGTATCGGCAACAAGTTGTTTTTGGACGAAGACTTGACCATTGTGGCCGAGGTGATTGACAATACGACTTCCCGAGGACGCACGGTCCGTTTCCTTACGGATTACGACAATTCGGAGTTTCTGGGGCATCTGTATAATCTGGGGCATACTCCATTGCCCAAATATATCCACCGTCCGTTAGATGAGGAGCAGCAGAAAGAGTATGACGCAATCTTCCCCGACTGTCCGGTAGAGAAGATGGACGAGGAGCGTTATCAGACCATTTTTGCTGAGAAAGTAGGCGCGGTAGCGGTTCCTGCATCCGGCTTGCATTTCTCCAAGCAACTGCTCAAACGGATGGAGATAGCGGGTATCGACCGCCAGTTCCTTACTTCCTATGTGTCGTTGGGCAACTTCAAAAACATTGAGGTGGACGATCTTCCCAAACACAAGATGGACTCGGAGGAGATGGTGATTGAGCAGCCGCTGGTGGATGCTGTTGACCGTGCGCACGCGCAGGAAAAGCATATCTGCGCGGTGGGGACGGAAGTGATTCGCGCCCTTGAGCAGGTGGCGGGAACCGTGGGGCAGATCAAGCCTTATCACGGTTGGACGAGCAAGTTCATCTACCCGCCTTACGACATTGTTGTGTCTGATTCGTGTCTTGTCAATCTGTATGCCAGCCAGTCCATCCAGCTGCTGTGTGTGGCGGCGTTCGGAGGGTACGATGCCGTGATGAACGCCTACGATGTGGCTGTCCGCGAGGGCTACCGTTTCGGGGACTACGGCGACTCGATGCTCATTATTGATTAGCGGCATAACCGCCCCCCAGGATGGAAGTGCGCATTGACGAGAGTTGGAGAGAGGTGCTGCAAACGGAGTTTGACAAACCTTACTTTGAACTGCTCACTTCCTTCGTGCGCCGCGAGTATGCCACGCACCAGTGTTTCCCGCCTGCCAAGTACATTTTCCGCGCGTTTGACGTGTGTCCTTTCGACAAGGTGAAGGTGGTTATTCTGGGGCAGGACCCCTACCACGACACGGGTCAGGCGCACGGTCTGTGTTTCTCGGTCAATGACGATGTGCGCATCCCGCCTTCGCTGGAGAACATCTACAAGGAGCTGCAGCGTGATTTGGGCGTTCCTTTTCCCCGTTCGGGCAATCTGATGCGCTGGGCGGAGCAGGGTGTGCTGCTGCTCAATGCCACCTTGACCGTGGAGGCTCACCGCCCGGGCAGTCACCAGAACAAGGGCTGGGAGGAACTGACCGATGCGGCCGTGATGGCTCTCAACGAAAATCGCGAGCATCTGGTCTATATGCTTTGGGGCAGTTACGCGCAGCGCAAGGGGCAGTTTGTCAACCGCCGAAGGAACCTTGTCCTGACCGCTCCCCATCCGAGTCCGCTGTCGGCATATCGCGGCTTTATCGGTTGCGGGCATTTCTCCGAAGCCAACCGCTATCTCGTGTCCCACGGTCAGACACCCATAGAATGGTAAACAGTTCAAGCGTATGAAACGTCTTTTGTTAGTGGATGCCTACGCGATGATTTATCGCGCCTACTATGCGTTCATCAAGAATCCCCGCATCAACTCCAAAGGAGAGAATGTGAGTGCCGTGTTCGGTTTCGTGGTTACGTTGGACGACCTGCTCAAGCGCGTCAAACCGACGCATCTGGCGGTGGCTTTTGACCCTCACGGCAAGACGTTCCGCCATGAGGCGTATGAGCAGTACAAGGCGCAGCGTCCCGAAACGCCGGAGGATATACGCCGTGCCGTGCCGGTCATTCATTCCATACTGGACGCTATGCGCGTCAGGCAGCTGGAGGTGGCGGGTTTTGAGGCGGACGATGTGATAGGAACGGTGTCGGTTCAGGCGGCAGCGGCTGGTATGGAAGTCTTTATGGCGACACCCGACAAGGACTACGGTCAGCTGGTAGGTGAGCGTGTCTGGCAGTACCGCCCGCGCCATACAGGCGGATATGAGCAGATGGGACCGGATGAGGTATGTCAGAAGTACGGCTTGCAGAATCCGAAGCAGGTGATTGACCTGCTGAGCCTGATGGGCGACAAGTCGGACAATATACCCGGTTGCGCGGGCGTGGGCGAGAAGACCGCCGTCACGCTGCTGCAGACTTATGGATCGATAGACAACCTGCTGGCGCACGCCGGCGAGTTGAAAGGCGCGCTGCGGGAGAAAATCAGCGGTCAGGCGGAGCAGATCCGTTTCTCGCACTTCCTTGCCACCATCCGCACGGATGTGCCTGTCGTTTTTGATGAGCCGTCGCTGCTGTGCCAGACTCCTGACTGGGCGGCACTCAAACCGCTTTATACGCAGTTGGAGTTCCGTTCATTGCTCCGTAACGCACCCGAAACGGTTGCTGCGGCACCCGTGCCTTCCGCCAGGAAGCCAAAGCAGGAAGCCACACTTGACCTGTTCGCTTCCGCAGACGACTCCCTGCAACCGGACGACAACCCGTCCTTCGGCTACGACACGGTGGAGAACCGTCTGTGCGCCTATCTGCTTCATTCGGAACTGCCGTTCAATCCGTCCGTGCCGCCCGATTGGGACGCGCTGAAGAAAGACCCCGCCTTGTGGAATCTCTATCAGGAGGTCGAACTGCCTCTTGTGCAGGTGCTGCGCGATATGGAGAGGGCGGGCGTGCGCTTTGACACGGGGCTGTTGGAGCAGGCGGAGAAACAACTGACAGCCGAACTGACCGCGCTGGAGCAGAAGATTCACGAACTGGCGGGAGTGTCATTCAACGTCAATTCGCCCGCGCAGGTCGGTGAGGTGCTGTTCGACAGGCTGCGGCTGGACGCGAAGGCGAAACGGCAGAAGTCGGGCAAGTACTCCACTTCGGAGGAGGTGCTGCTGCCCCTGCGCGACCGCCATCCCGTCGTGCCGCTCATTCTGGAGCAGAGGGAGCTGAAGAAACTCATATCCACCTACATATCGGCTCTTCCGCAGTATATCAGTCCCGAAACGGGCAAGATTCATACCACCTATCACCAGACCGTGACGGCGACGGGGCGTCTGAGCAGCAGCCATCCCAACCTGCAGAACCTGCCCATCCGCACGGAACGGGGTCAGTTGATACGTCAGGCGGTCATTCCCGACGAGGGGTGTCTGTTCCTGAGTGCCGACTATTCGCAGATCGAGCTACGGCTGATGGCGCACTGCTCGCAGGACGAGCACATGATACAGGCGTTCCGGGACGGACAGGATATCCATGCGGCTACGGCGGCGAAGATTTTCGGCGTGCCCATTGAGGAGGTCAGCAAGGAGCAGCGCCGCCGTGCCAAGACTGCCAATTTCGGCATTATCTACGGCATATCGGCGTTCGGACTGTCCCAGCAGCTGGAGTGTCCGAGGCAGGAGGCGCAGCAGCTCATCGACGGCTATTTCGCCGCCTTCCCCCGCGTGGCGGAATATATCGAGAAGCAAAAGCAGTTCGCCCGCGACCACGGCTATGTGGAGACCCTGTTCGGTCGCCGGCGTTATCTGCCCGACATATTGAGCCGCAACAGTACGGTCAGGAGTTTCGCGGAGCGCAATGCAGTGAACGCCCCCGTGCAGGGTACGGCGGCGGATATTATCAAGATAGCGATGGTGGGCATTCACCGCCGGTTCGCCAGAGAGATTCTTCCCCTGCGCAGGCAACCTGCCGTGAACGACCTGATGATTATGCAGGTGCACGACGAGTTGAACTTCAATGTGCCGGAAGCGGAAATAGACGCAGTGCGGGCGATTGTGGTCAGTGAGATGGAGAACGCCATCCATCTCTCTGTGCCTTTGATTGCTTCGTGCGGAGTGGGAAAGAATTGGCTGGAGGCGCACTGATGATGATGCTTCACGGAAGTCCTATTGTGGTTATGTCCGTCGTTGAATGCTATGCCACAAATATATACGGTATATGCCCAACAACACAAACTTAGGTGCGGCAAAGGCGGCAAAGAATGATGAGTTCTACACACAATATGCCGACATCCAGAAGGAGATAAACGCTTATCTCGAATACAATCCCGACACTTTCCGCGACAAGACGGTTCTACTGCCTTGTGATGATCCCGAATGGAGCAATTTCACCCGCTTCTTCGCGCAGAATTTCGAGCGGCTTGGATTTTAACGTCTGATCATACATCCTATGCTGTAGAAAGCAAAAAGTACAAAGATTACGAGCCAACACTCTTTGAAACAGCAAGCCCTTTGTTCGATATGGATAAAACGCGTATCAAGGGTAAAATCTTTGAACTTACACGCGATACCAACGGCAACGGTAGAATAGACATTGATGATTTGGAGTGGCAGTATCTGGATGGCGACGGCGATTTCCGCAGCAAAGAAGTCAGCAAACTACGTGACGAGGCTGATATTATTGTTACCAACCCTCCCTTCAGTCTGTTCCGAGAGTTTGTCTCTTGGATATTGGAAGGTGACAAATCGTTTTTGATTCTCGGTAACTTCAACGCAGTCCATTACAAAGAAGTTTTCCCTCTTATTCAGCAAAACAAGATTTGGATAGGGAACAAGTCTTTTGGCGGCGGCATGGATATGATTATGCCCAAAGGAACTTTTGAAGCAAGCAAGGTAAAGAAATATTTTGTGGACGAAAGAGGAAACATAATACAAAACATAATGGGTGTTATATGGTTTACAAATATAGAACATGGACGAAGACATCAGTTCTTAGTCATGATGACAATGAAAGATAATTGTCGGTATGGAAAGAACAAGACGCTAATAGAAAGGGGATATGTGCATTACGATAATTATGACGCAATTGATGTCCCTGCTATTGAATGTATTCCTTCTGACTATGATGGAATAATGGGCGTGCCTGACGCTTTTCTTGGTCGATATTGTCCCGAGCAATTTGAAATAATAGGACTTGGTGCAGGTGATCTGGCAAAAGAAATCGGCGTAACTAAGAATTATAGAGGACGTGCTGATTTGGCCTATACTGATCCTGTTACAGGAACATCATCTTGTCCTTATTCACGTATCTTAATCTGAAAAAAGCAATAACCCTGACAGCCACTCTATATCAGGGTTGGACTATTGGCGGCATCTGCAAAGGTTTCCAATACAACAGAGGAATAGCAATCGCTTACCTGACACGATGAATGGCGTAATCCAGCAGGGCGGTCAGGCTGCGGCGAACGGGTGAGTCGTGGAACGTGGAGTTGAGAGCCTCCAAAGCCTGCTCGCGGTAGTGAGCCATACGGCGGTAAGCGTAGGGGACACCCTCGTAGCGCATGACAAAATTGCGGATGGTTTCTTCCCCGACACGATCCAACGGCTGTTCCGCCAACAGACGGATGGCATCCGCCTCCTCTTTGGGAGCGCGGGAGAGAGAGATGAGTAGGGGCAGGGTGGCATTGCCCTGTCGCAGGTCGTTCATAGTAGGTTTGTCCAGTTGCTCGCTGTCCGAATAGTCCAGTACGTCATCTTTGAGTTGGAAACACATACCGAGATTCCATCCGAACGTCCGAAGCGAACGCACCTGTTTCAGGCTTCCGACCGACGACTCCGCTCCGGCTTCCATACAAGCGGCGAACAGGCTCGCCGTCTTTCCGCTGATGATGTGGTAGTAGTCCTCTTCCGTTATCCACATCGAACGCTCCACGTGCATCTGCCGCAGTTCGCCCTCCGCCAGTTCCTTGCCCAGACGTGCCACGACCTGCCATATACGCACATTGCGCAAGTCGCTCACTATCTCGATGACGCGCGAAAGCATAAAGTCGCCCGTCAGCACCGCCACCTTGTTGTTCCAGTGCGTATGAACGGCATCCTGATTATGGCGTACGGGGGAAGCATCCACCACGTCATCGTGAACGAGACTGGCTGAATGCAGGAACTCGAAAGCCAGCGCCGTCTGCCGTGTTTTCTCGCTCACGCCGTGGCAGATGGCGGCGGACAGCAGCACCAGCTGCATCCGCAACTGCTTGCCGTGCGTGGAGAAGATATACGCCAGCACATCGCGCAACACACCGCCGGGGCGTTGCACCTCACCGTCCAGCATACGTCGCACCGCCGCCAGATCTTCCGCTATGGGCTGTTGTATCTCTTCCGAAGTCATCGTTTCTAAAGAAAACAGGACGCAAAAGTACTGCCTTTTTCCGATATACAAAACAGAAAAGAAACTGCCATTTTGGCAGACTTTCGTGTACGAACATCGGTTTTCCGCCTTTGGCACAAGGTTTGTCGTATAGAAAGCGTACGTATTTTGTCAAAAACATACGGATACGCACGCAAACCATCCAAACGACTAACTTAATTTAGAAAGGATACAACTATGAGTAAGATTATCGGTATCGACCTGGGAACAACCAATTCCTGCGTCGCAGTAATGGAAGGCGGCAAGCCGCAAGTAATCACCAACAGCGAGGGCAAGCGCACGACCCCGTCGGTAGTGGGATTCGTGGAAGGCGGCGAGCGCAAAGTGGGCGACCCCGCCAAGCGTCAGGCCATCACCAACCCGCTCAAGACGGTCAATTCAATCAAGCGTTTTATGGGCGAGCCATACGATCGTCTGAACAACGAGATTTCACGCGTACCCTATAAGGTTGTGCGCGGTGACAACAATACCGCCCGCGTGGACATTGACGGACGGCTCTACACCCCGCAGGAGATCAGTGCCATCATCCTCCAGAAGATGAAAAAGACAGCCGAGGACTACCTCGGAACGGAAGTGACCGACGCGGTCATCACCGTACCCGCGTATTTCTCCGACAGCCAGCGTCAGGCGACCAAGGAGGCGGGCGAGATAGCCGGTCTGCACGTACAGCGTATCGTGAACGAGCCTACAGCGGCGGCACTCGCCTTCGGTCTGGACAAGTTCAAGAAAGATATGAAGATTGTGGTCTTCGACTGCGGCGGCGGCACGCACGATGTCAGCGTATTGGATATGGGTGACGGCGTGTTTGAGGTGAAAGCCACCGACGGCGACACGCACCTTGGCGGTGACGATTTCGACCACCGTATCATCGACTGGCTCGTGGACGAGTTCAAACGTGATAACGCGGGTGCCGACCTGAGCAAAGATCCGATGGCAATGCAACGCCTCAAGGAGGCCGCCGAGAAAGCCAAGATAGAGCTTTCCAACACCACTTCCACAGAGATCAACCTGCCTTATATTATGCCCGTGGACGGCGTTCCATGCCACCTGGTAAAGACCTTGACCCGTGCCAAGTTCGAACAGCTGATTGACGACCTTATCCAGCGCACCATCGCTCCATGCCGTACCGCGCTCGAACACGCCGGCTACCGCACAAGCGACATTGACGAAATCCTGCTCGTGGGCGGCTCGACACGTATTCCCGCCATCCAGACGGCTGTGGAGAAGTTCTTCGGCAAAGCCCCGAACAAGTCCGTCAATCCGGACGAGGTAGTAGCTATCGGCGCAGCCATCCAGGGCGGTGTGCTGGCGCACGAGGAAGGACTGAAAGACGTGGTACTGCTTGACGTTACTCCTTTGAGTCTCGGTATCGAGACGATGGGCGGCGTGATGACACGCATGATTGAGGCGAACACCACCATCCCGACCAAAAAATCCGAGATTTTCTCCACCGCTGTGGACAACCAGCCGTCTGTGGAAATCAAGGTGCTGCAAGGCGAACGCCCGATGGCGGCGCAGAACAAGCAGATTGGTATCTTCCACTTGGACGGCATCATGCCCGCACGGCGCGGCGAACCGCAGATCGAGGTTACTTTCGACATAGATGCCAACGGTATCCTGANNAACGTTTCCGCCAAGGACAAGGCTACCGGCAAGGAGCAGTCCGTCCGCATCGAGGCTTCCAGCGGTTTGAGCGACGAGGAGATCAAGCGGATGAAAGCCGAAGCCGAGGCTAATGCCGAAGCCGACAAGAAAGAGAAAGAGCGCGTTGAGAAGATCAACAAGGCGGATGCCGCCATCTTCCAGACCGAGAAGCAGCTTCAGGAACTCGGCGACAAGATTCCCGCCGACAAGAAAGCACCTATCGAGGCGGCTCTCAAGAACCTGAAAGAAGCCTATGAGAAGAAGGATGCGGACGCCTGCGAACGCTACAACAACGAACTGATGACCGCTTTCCAAGCCGCCAGCGCGGAGATGTACAGCCAGGCGGGCGGACAGCAGGGCGGTCCGCAAGGAGGCAACCCCTTCGGTCAGAACGGACCCTTCGGAGGTCAGAACGGTCCTTTCGGCGGACAAGGCGGACCGCAGAACGGTGGCAACTCCAACAACGGTCCGCAGGACGTGGACTTCGAGGAAGTGAAGTAATTTTCCGCAGAATAGTTGTACAAATCAGCGCACCCGACATTCGGGTGCGCTGACTTTTTTTGCGGCTGCCATGCTTTTTTTTCTGTTTTTTTCGCAAAAAGAGGTGCATATTTGCGACAATCGGCTCTTTGACGTACTTTTGCGGTACTCGGTGTAACGACTGAAAAATCACGATGAACAACGACTTACGACATCTTGTCCTTTCCGGCGAAAGACCCCTCTTCGGACTGCAAGATGCACGCCTTACGGACGTGACCATCGGCGAGGGCGAATCGGGACTCAAGCGCGTAAGGCGCATTGAGGCGAAACAATGCCGGTTCGAGGGAATGTACATTCTTTGGGAAACGGAGGATGTGCTGTGCAATGACTGCGTTTTTGAAGTCTCCTCACGGGCCTCACTGTGGTACGGCAAACGCCTTGTTGTCAACAACTGCCGAATCCTTTCCCCGAAGTGTTTCCGCGAGATAGACGGGCTGCGACTTACCGGCTGCGCCATCTCCGACGGACAGGAAACATTCTGGATGTGCCGCAACGGACAGATTGACAATCTTGTGCTGGAGCAGGCGCAGTACTGTTTCCTTCACGCTGCCAACATCCGTATCCACAATACTCGGATAACGGGCAAATACGCATTCCAGTACGCTCGCAACATTGAGATTCACAATGCCGTCATCGACACCAAGGACGCTTTCTGGGAAAGCGACAACTGCACCGTCTATGACTCCGAGATACGGGGCGAGTACCTCGCATGGTACAGCCGCAATCTCCGCCTTGTCCGCTGCCGATTGATCGGCACGCAGCCCCTCTGCTACTGCCGCAACCTCACGCTTGAGGACTGCTCGCTCGACCCCTCCGCCGACCGGTGCTTCGAGTTTTCCGACGTACGCGGCAACCTTCTTGGCGGCATCCCCGATATGACACCGCCTTACAATATATCCGATCTGAAATTTCTAAAAGACTCTTCCCAATAGGGGGACGGGTTATCCGTCAGATGCGGTCAAGAACGGTTTGTATGAGCCGGGTGATACGCGGTTGGTAGTCGGTGTTGGCGGCCTCCGTCTTGCGTTGCGCGATGACGCAGCAGACAGTCATGGCTTTGTGTCCCATGTGAAGGGCCAGACCGGCAATACAACTGCCTTCCATCTCGTAATTGGTGATGCGCTGCCCCTCGAACCGGAATGCGGATATGCGGTCGTTGATGTCGGGTACGGCAAGCGGCACGCGGAGCACCCGTCCCTGCGGTCCGTAGAAGCCGTTGGCGGCGATTGTACAACCCCGTAACATATCCGTTCCCGCAATGCGCTCCACCAATCCGGGATCGGCACTCACCACATAAGGTACGGCGGCTTTCTCCGGGTAACCGATGGCTTTCACCAATGCCTGCTCAAAAGGCACATCGCTCACCTTGTCGCGGTCGTGATAGAAAGCCAGTACGCCGTCAAAGCCGACGGACTTGACGCTGACAAGGAAAGCCCCTAAAGGTATGTCCTCCTGCATCGCCCCGCATGTGCCGACACGCACAATCTCAAGGCTGCGCTTCCGTTCTTTCTCTGTCCGTGTCCGGAAATCTATATTGGCAAGGGCATCCATCTCGTTCATCACGATGTCGCAGTTGTCAGTGCCTATTCCGGTGGAGATGCAGGTGATGCGTTTGCCCTGATAACGCCCCGTCATTGTATGGAACTCACGGTTGCGGATATCACATTCCACGCTTCCCTCGTCAAAGAAAGCGGCTACCTTGTTGACGCGGTCTTGGTCACCCACAAGAATAATCTTGTCAGCCAGGAACTCGGGACGGAGATGCAGGTGGAAAACACTGCCGTCGTTGTTGATGATCAGCTGGCTGGAAGGAAACTGACTATTCATAGTCGTACCGGTTTTATCAGGCCTCTCCGCCTCCGAAAGACATAGGTATGGTCGAGCCCGGGGCGGGCTGGCCGGTGATCTGGATCTTGCCGAACTGCGACTCGTACTTGCCCACGTTCTCCTGCAGGGCGAACAGCAGTTTCTTGGCATGTTCGGGGGTGAGGACGATGCGTGATTTTACATTCGCCTGCTTCAGCCCCGGCATCATGCGGATGAAATCAATGACGAACTCGGAGGACGAGTGGGATATGATCGCCAGATTGGCGTAAGTACCCTCAGCTATCTCGGGCGTGAGGTTGATGTTGAGTTTCTGCTCTTCCATAGTCGATATCCTGGTTTGGATTAAAACGGCGCAAAGATACGGATAATGCTGTAAAGTGCAAAATAATCGCCAATGATTTTGCATTGTTCACACAAATGTCCTATCTTTGCGCGCTTTTTGCGGAAGAAGATTCTTTCTAATCACAATAAATACATTTTCTATGCAACAAATCCTCGTTAAACGTGGTTTGGACATTCCGATGGACGGGAAGGCGGAGTTGTCGTCAGGCAGCATATCGCGTCCGCAAGTCTATCGCATTGTGCCGGACCACTATGCCGGTGTCACCCCGAAGCTGATGGTGAAGACCGGCGACAGGGTGAAAGCGGGCACCGCCCTCTTTCACGACAAGCAGTTTGAGGCGATGTTGTTCACGTCACCGGTGAGCGGAACGGTCGTTGAGATTGTTCGTGGCGAGCGGCGCAAGGTGATGTCCATCAACATTGAAGCGGATCGGGAGACAGAGTATGAGCGTTTCGACACGTCCGTCATGGATGCGGAGGGTGTCCGCGCCTTGCTGCTCCGTTCTGGTCTTTGGTCTCTGATCATTCAGCGTCCGTACGCTTGCGTCGCGCTGCCTGACAAGCAGCCCCGCGCCATCTTTGTCTCCACGTTCAGCACCGCCCCTCTGGCTCCCGACTACGAGTGGGTACTGAAGGGTCAGGGCGCGACCCTGCAGGCGGCGGTGGACGCGCTGTCGAAAATCGCCCCCGTCTATGTGGGTCTTCGTGCAGGCGCGGCTGCGGCTGATTTCCGCAGTCTGAAGAACTGTACGCTCTATGAGGTGTCGGGTCCGCACCCGGCAGGAAATGCAGGTGTGCAGATCAATCACATCCTGCCGATGACGCTGAAAGACACGATGTGGACTATCAACATCCAGGATCTGGCATTGATAGGCCGCCTGTTCACCAAGGGCGTTGCGGACATGCGCAAGTGCGTGGCTCTGACCGGTCCGCTGGCATACGGCAGACAGTACTATCAGGTGCTGCCCGGTATGCCTGTCAGCGCGCTGATGCGTTCGAACATCCACCAAGAATGCCCGTGCCGCCTGATAGCAGGCGATGCGCTGAGCGGTCATCAGATTGACATGGACGAGAGTATCTCCGTGTATGACAACCAGTTCACCGTGATAGACGAAGGGACGGACACGCACGAGTTCATGGGCTGGCTGCTGCCGCGCCTCAATGAGTTCCACGTGGGCAAGACCGACCCCGCGGCGATGTTAGACGGCGAGTGCGCCCGCTCATGGTTAGGCGCTATGCCGTACCGCTGGGACGCGCGTCTGAAAGGCGGCCGCCGCGCCATCATCGTGAGCGGCGAATATGACAAGGTGTTCCCGATGGATATCTATCCCGAATACCTCATCAAGGCGATGATAGCAGGGAACTTAGACCGGATGGAGCAACTTGGTGCCCGCGAAGTGGCTCCGGAAGACTTTGCCCTGTGCGAATATGTATGTACCTCCAAGATGCCGCTGCAGGCAATAGTCCGCGCCGCCTTGGACAATATGAGAAAGGAGATTGAATAATGGAAAAGTTTTATAATCTCTGGAAGAAATTCGGCAAGAACTTCGAGGAAGGCGGCAAATGGGCGAAACTGAGCAGTTTCTACGACGCCTTCGACACCTTCCTGTTCACCCCTTCCACCACTTCGAAGCGCCTCGGCGCACATATCCATGACGGCAACGACTCGAAACGCACTATGATCCTCGTGGTCATGGCATTGGTTCCTGCTATGCTGTTCGGTATGTTCAACGTGGGCTACCAACACCTGCTGGCAACCGGTCAGCTCGCCGCAGGGATGACCTGCGCACTGTGGTGGAAAGCGTTCGGCTTCGGTCTGCTCGCCGTGCTGCCGTATATCCTTGTATCGTATATCGTAGGTCTGGGCATCGAGTTCGTCGTAGCGCAGATCAAGCACGAAGAGGTGGC
>DBVX01000072.1:471-2900 GCA_002308815.1 Bacteroidales bacterium UBA1253 | reverse complement strand
TTCGCAGTCATCTTCGCCAAAGAGGTGTTCGGCGGTACGGGCTACAACATCTTCAACGTGGCTCTGATTGCGCGTGCGTTCCTGTTCTTCGCCTACCCCACCCATATGACGGGTGACAGCGTGTTCGTCCGCACAGGCGGCACATGGGGCTGGGACAGCGGCATGACCGCCGTGGACGGCTTCTCGGGCGCAACCCCGCTCGGCGTGCTTGCCACCACAACTGAAAGCAACGTGATGCCTGTTGACTTCTGGACAGCGTTCAACGGTCTGATTCCGGGTTCCGTAGGCGAGACCTGCGGCTGGGCTATCCTGCTGGGCGCATGTCTGCTGCTGATGACGGGCGTGGCTTCGTGGAAGACAATGCTCAGTATCTTCGGCACCGCGGCTCTGACAGCCTTCCTGTTCAACGAGTTCGGTCCGGATACAGCCGGCGCCCACTTCCCGTGGTATATGCATCTTGTTACAGGCGGTCTGATGTTCGGTGCCGTGTTCATGGCGACCGACCCCGTGACCAGTGCGCGCACCGAGTGCGGCAAGTGGATCTACGGTGCACTCATCGGCTTTATGGTGATAGTAATCCGCGTGCTCAATCCGGGTTATCCCGAAGGTATGATGCTGGCTATCCTGCTGGGCAATACCTTCGCTCCGCTGATTGACTGGTGCGTGGTAAGAGCGAACATCAACAAACGTATGAAAAGGGCATAAGGAGGACACAATTATGAAAATGAACACCGAAAGCAACGCTTATACGATTGTTTATGCCATCATCATGGTGGTAATAGTGGCTGTCCTGCTCGCCGTGGTCAATCAGGGGCTCAAAGCTCGACAAGAAGCCAATGCGCGTCTTGACCAGCAGAAGCAGATGCTGGTAGCTCTCAACCAGGACTTCAGCGAAGGCGACCCCGCCGCACTGTACGAGAGCCTCGTGCGCGACACGCTGCTGCGTGACGGCGACAAAGCCAACATCATCCGCTTCGAGGTGGACGGCGCAACGAAGTACATCCTCCGTCTGCACGGTCAGGGTCTCTGGGGCGGCATCGGCGGCTATATGGCCCTGAACGACGACAAGAACACCGTCTTCGGTATCAACTTCAACCACGAAGGTGAGACTCCGGGTCTGGGCGGCGAGATTGTGACAGAGAAGTTCCGCAGCCAGTTCTTCGGCAAGCATATCAAAGACGCACAGGGCAACCTGCGCTCGATAGCGGTGCTGAAAGAAGGCAAGACGGCAGAAGAAGGACAAGAGCGAGTCGATGCCTGGGCAGGTGCGACCATCACCTCCACCGGCGTGAGCGACATGCTGGCAACCAATCTGCAAGAGTACAGTACATTCCTGATGGAAAGCAATGCCTGCTGCAAGGAACAAACGACTTGCGGTCAATGCCGCTGCGAGAATTGCAATGACAACTGCAAGGACTGCTGCAAGGAAGGCTGCGACAAATGCTGCCAGAACGGTTGCAAGGACTGCACCTGCTGCAACGGCGGACAGAAGAAATGCTGCCAGAGCAACGAGAAGTGCTGCAAACAAGAACAAGTAAATGAAAAGGAGGACTAAGATATGGCACTGAGTCAGAAAACAAAAGAGGCGTTTTTGGGTCCTCTTAATGTGAACAACCCCGTGCTGGTACAGATACTCGGTATCTGCTCGGCACTCGCCGTAACGGTGCAACTGAAGCCTGCATTGGTGATGGGTATCAGCGTTACGATAATCGTGGCAATGTCCAATGTGGTTGTTTCGCTTATCCGTAACTCCATCCCCACCCGCATCCGTATCATCATCCAACTGGTGGTGGTAGCCGCGTTAGTGACTATCGTGAGCGAGATACTCAAGGCGTTCGCCTACGATGTGGCAATGCAGTTGAGCGTATATCTCGGACTGATTATCACCAACTGTATTCTGATGGGACGCTTGGAGGCTTTCGCCATGACCAACAACGCATTGGACAGTCTGATGGACGGTCTAGGCAACGGCTTCGGCTATGCATGGATATTAGTGGTAGTGGCATTCGTGCGCGAACTGTTCGGCAGCGGCAAACTGCTCGGTTTCCAGATTATTCCCGACTCGTGGTATGTAGCCAACGGCGGTTTCTACGAGAACTGCGGCATGATGCTGATGCCGGCAATGGCGCTCATCCTTGTGGGCTGCATCATTTGGGGTCATCGTTCAATCAATGATAAGGAGGGTAAATAATGGAACATGCTATTAGTTTGTTTGTCCGCAGTATCTTTGCAGACAATATGATATTCGCCTTCTTCCTCGGCATGTGTTCTTACCTTGCCGTGTCGAAGGACGTAAAGACCTCGCTCGGACTTGGCGTGGCAGTGGTGTTCGTAGAGACCATCACACTGCCGGTCAATTACCTGCTGCAGGTGCATGTGCTTGACCCGCTCGGATTAGGCTACCTGAGTTTCATCCTCTTCATCGCCGT
>DBVX01000072.1:219-407 GCA_002308815.1 Bacteroidales bacterium UBA1253 | reverse complement strand
GCCGTTAACTGCGCTATCATGGGTGCGTCACTCTTTATGCAGCAGCGCGTGCTGCTCGACCCCGAGAACGTGAAAGCCATTGCCAATATCGGTGACGCCTTCGCCTTCGCCATCGGTTCGGGTCTGGGCTGGCTGCTCGCTATCGTGGCACTCGCCGGCATACGCGAGAAAATGGAATACAACGATGT
>DBVX01000072.1:0-177 GCA_002308815.1 Bacteroidales bacterium UBA1253 | reverse complement strand
TTCATGTGCTTCAGCGGACTTAACATTTAAGGAGGACAAGACTATGAATGTTACAGCAATTCTTTATGCAGTTTTGGTATTCTTAGTTGTAATACTCCTGCTTGTTGTTATCCTGCTTGTCGCAAAGAAGTACCTTGTGGCTTCTGGCGACGTGAAAGTGACCATCAACGGTGACAA
>DBVX01000001.1 GCA_002308815.1 Bacteroidales bacterium UBA1253 | reverse complement strand
TATTCGCCTGTCAGCGTGTTGCCGTCCGTCACCCAGCTTACGTTGTGCTGATGGGCGGTCCATATAGCCGTGTAAGTGGTGTTGGCTGCAGGCATCGTGGCAGCCACATCGTCAGCCACACCGTCATTACCGGCATCCCATCCTGCGAAAGTGTGTCCCGTCTTGGTCGGAGTATTCGGAGCAGTGATAGCCGTTCCGTATGCAACTGTGCCGGAGGTGTATCCGCCGGTCAGCGCGTCGCCATCGGTCGTCCACGTCAGGGTGTAATTGACAGGTGTCGGCGTCCAAGTGGCGGTGTACTCCACATCGTTGTCAGGCATCGTGGCATCCACAGCGGGNNTTGAACGTGTAGGTGTATTGCGCCGTGGCGTTCTTGGTCGGGGTGTTCGGGGCAACAATCGTTGTGCCGTAAGCCGTTGTGCCGTTGGTGTATTCGCCTGTCAGCGTGTTGCCGTCTGTTACCCAGCTTACGTTGTGCTGGTTGGCGGTCCAGACAGCGGTGATGGTCTTGTTGCCGGTCGAACCCGTCACAACCTCCGTTATATCGATGCTGTTTTCCTGCCACTTGCTGAACGTGTAGCCTGTCACGGTTCCCGTCGGGGCGGCAAGAGAGAAGGTCGGTGTCGCAACTGTGTAAGATGTCGGGTTGCTGGTGCTTGCACCTTTCAGGTTCTCGTAGGTTATGGTGTATATCTGCCGCCATATAGCCGTGTAGGTCAAGTCGGACGAAGGCATGGTGGTTGCCACTTCATCGGCAATGCCGTCATTGCCCGCATCCCAGCCGACGAACTCGAATCCTGCTAATGTAGGATTGGCGGGAGCGGTAATCGGGTCGCCCTCGTTCAGCGTGCCGAAGGTGTATTCAGACTCTGTGGAGGTGGTGGAGCCGCCGTTGAAGTTCCATGTGAGCGTCGCGCTTCCACCGCTCAGACGCACATACACATACTTGGTCACTGTTGTCTGCTGTACGCTAAGGTCGGCTTTCACGGCTTCCTCCGTGGTCGCTACCGTGCAGGCGGCATCGAGGAACCAGCCCTGAATGAGGCTGTTGTTCTCCCCGTCCACCTGTGCGGCGATGAAGTCGTCAATGTCGCTCTTGTCGGTACACCATGTGAACTGACGCGACGTATTGGTGTTGTCCGCCCACTTGCCGCCTACGGGAACAAAGGTCACATCGTAGGAATAGACCGTCCACGGGTAGTCCGGCGAATATGGGATATGGTTCCAAGACGAATTGGTGAAGTTGCGCTCCAGTTGGGGCGGGCAGTAGAAGTCGCCGCTGGTCGGCAGCCCGACGCTCCACTGGTTGCAGAACGACATTGCCCCCCATGCTGTGAAATGCACTCGGATATGACTTACATTGGAAGCATGTTGGTAGAGTCCATACAGACCGTCTCCACCTGATTTAATGGTGGTAGCCCATACATCTGGACCGCGCTGCAAAGAGGTGCAGTAGAGGAACATATTTTTATACACAGCATTGACACTCAGTGTCCTCGGGCGAAGTACCGACGGCGCTTTTGTCAGAGATGAACAGTATCCGAACATATTGTCGCACGCCGACGAACCTACTGTGGCATTCTCTCCCGCCATAATCTCCGGTGCAGTAGTCAGAGCAGAGCAGTGGTCAAACATATACTGATAGCAGTTCTGCGGCAGGTTGGTGCCGGGCAGTTCGGACTGCACATTCACCAACGCAGTGCAGCCTTGGAACATTGACTGATAACAGCCTTCCGTAAGCGTTTCCACGGGCAGCTGCGGAGCGGTGGCCAGCGATGTGCAATAACTGAACATTGCGTAGTAGCAGTAGTCTGCCAGGGTGGTGGCAGGCAGTACGGGCGCGGCTGTCAGCGAGGAGCAATAGCTGAACATGTTCTGGTAGCAGTAAGCCGTCAGCGTGGTGGCTGACAACTGCGGAGCGTCCGTCATATTGGAGCAGTTGTAGAACATGTTATGATAGCAGTGCTGCCCGAGATTAGTGGCTGACAGTTTCAAGTTTCTACTGCTAATAATGCGCGTGTTTTGGGCATTGACATTATAGAAGAAGTTGTAGAATGCGTAGGGAGGCAGTATCTGGGTACGGTCGAACGATGATACCGTACCGGAGAATACCGACATCAGATCTCCGCTTAGAACTGCGTCACCCGAACCGCTAAAATACATTGTCCAGTACTTCATAGTTGATTGAGCAAAACCGTCCGGATTGTTGCCGTAGAACTGCATCGACGAACCAGCAGGGATTTCGCCCAAATCCTTCCCGCCAGTGTCGTAGTTAGTTGTGGTTACGGTCTGCCATGCTCCCGCAGTACCATTCGCACTGATTACGCGGTAGTTCAGCGTTACATTCGTCGGCGCGTTACTGCCGCGCTTGAGTTGGACGGTCAGCGGGGAGGAAGCATGTGTGTTGGTAACAGTCAGGTAATTCATCTCGTAGGCATACGTTGCCGTATAAACGGTGTTGCCGGTTACGGCGGGCAGTGGCGTGCCGTTCGCAGTGAAGTTAGCATTTCCATCTGTCCAGCCGGTAAAGTTCCACACATGGTCGGGGTCGGCGGAAGCCTTGACGGGTATATCCCCGCTGAAGACAGGCACACTGCCTTCGGTCACTTCGCCGCTTTGCAAGGTGTTGTTTTCCGCATCCTTGAAGGTGATGGTGAATATCTGCTTCCATATAGCCGTATAGGTCAGGTCGTCACCGGGCATGATGGTTACAACCTCATCAGCAACGCCATCGTTGCCTGCGTCCCAGCCGCCAAACTCATATCCGTCGCGTGTGGGATCGGCGGGTGCCGTCACATCCGTACCTGAATAAATCTCGCCATGCGTATAGTCGCCGGTCAATGCGCTGCCGCCGTTCACATCCCATGTGAGAACCTGGAGAGTTGGAGTTTTCTTGACGTAGTAGTTTTTGGTGGTGGCGGCAGACGATTCCTTCTGTGTGGATAACGCTGCCGTGATGTCAGACACGCTGATCTCCGATGTGCAGGCGGCGTCGGTATAGAAGACAGCGCCGGCAAGCGCCTCAAGGTCGATGAAATCCGTTACATTCTCCACATCCGTCTCCCATGTGAACTGCTTGCTGCTGTTGGTTGCGTCTTTCCATGTACATTCTACCGGATTAAAGGTCACATTGTAGGAATAGACCGTCCATTTGTAGGTGCTTGTTTGAGGTATATAATTGGCACCATAACTGCGTGACAATCCGGGCGGGCAGTAGAAATCGCCTGTCTGGGGAACACCTGATACCCAGCTGGCAGTTTTGGACGTACTACTGCCTAATGATGTCGCATAGATTCGTATTTTTTTAAGTTTGCTGCAACCGTAGAACATATTCTGCCAGCCATAGTTGGCTTGTGAGGTAGCAAGGATGTCAGGTGCTGTTTCAAGGCTCGAGCAGTTTCGGAACATTTCATTATAAACATATTGTTGCGCTGTTCCTGTTATTTTCAGTTTTGATGGTGCTTTGGTAAGTGCGGTACAGCCATAAAACATAGCTTTGCAGGTGTACGTACTGCTTGCAGAGGTCGCCTCTATTTCGGGGGAAGTGGTCAGAGCGGTACAACCATTAAACATATAACCATAGCAGTACTGTGGCAATGTTGTGGCAGGCAACACCTTCGGAGCTTTTTTCAACCCTGTGCAACCAGAGAACATATAATAATAGCAATAAGTAGATAATGTAGTGGACGGCAGTTCCAAATGCTCGGCGTTAGTGAGGGCTGTGCAACCCAAGAACAAACGACTGAAGCAATACGTTTGAGACATAGTATAACTATTTACTGTTCCATTTTGATTGCCTGTTACAAGCGAGAGAATATTGCCACTAACTTCAGGCGAACCACCGCTAATCACAAAACCTAAATAATAAGTATTGGATGTAGATATAGCCGTATTGCTTCCATAGATCTGCATCTTTCCTCCGGCAGGGATAGAGCCAAAGGCTGTAGCTGTCGTAGAACTTACAGATTTCTGATTCCAGTCTGTAGTTACCTTGCCGCTCGCATCTATAATTCGGACATAGAAATTTCTGGTTGTAGCAGAGTTATTATACTTTTTCATACTTATCGCTGTCTCTTCCGAAACGTGCTTATTGGTGAAAGTCAGGAATGGCTCAACTGCAAACGTGGCGGTATAGACGGTATTGCGCGTGATACCCGGAAGAGCAGTACCTGCACTCGTATATGTACTTTGATCATCCGTCCAACCGGTAAAGGAATACCATTCATTCCATTCACCTTTGGCAGGAATCTCTCCTTCATAAGAAGCAGAGCGACCTGCAATCACATCAGTGGCTGCTTGCAATATCGTGCCGTCGTGATTGACAAACGTTGCCGTATAAACAGCCGCTTCGGGGTTATCCTTCATCTTCGCTGTATAGGTAACATTGCCGCTAACAGTGAAAGTGCGTTCGGGGTTGGTGGAATGATTGTCCTCCCATTCGTCAAACAGATAGTTGGCTGCCGTGTTCGGATGAGCGGTTACAGTCACCTGCTGACCGGGCTGGCAGTAGTAGATATACTGCCGCTCACCGGCATTGATGGTCAGTGTCACAGGAGTGTAAGACGGCACATACACCGCACGGACGGGCATACCGTAGTAGCGGTAGATATAATTGGAATTATTATATGTGAGAGAAACAGCATAAGCGGAGTTGGTCTCGTAGTTCTCCAATGTCCACGGATAGATATTGGAAGAGTTCACATAATATGTCACGCTTGACCAATAGAAGCGGTAGGAAGTATATGATTTGGAACTATTACTGTAGAATCCGGTTGCGGGAAGCGTGATGTACTTGGTGTTGTCGTTGGGATTGGTGAACGTGCTCTTGTCGGCACTGATGGTGGCGGTGTTTTTCAGCTCCACCCACTCATCATCGGTCGGCATACGCCAGTAACTACCCATATTCTGTGTGGCAGCGTCTTGTGCGGCAGTAAGCGTATAGCCGTTCGACAGCCCCGTAGATGACAGCGCATTAGCGGAGGTGAACCCGCTGGTGGCGGCTGTTGTCTTGCCCCACATGAAGTAGCCGCCTACATCACTTGTATTGTTAGCTCCCACATTGCGGTCGGCGAAAGCCACACCCACACCCAAATCCACAGGTGTATAAGTCTTGTCATCATTGCCTGTCTGTGCTGCAAGCAGGTAGAGAATCTGCTTCACGTCTTTGGGTGCGCTCTGGTAAGCATCTACTACGGCGGGCAGCGACTCAAGACGGAACTCGGCTGTGTAGGAAGCGTCAGCAGTGACTGCTACCGTGCGCGGATTGTTTGTGTTGCCGTCTGACCATTGAGTAAATACATAGCCTGCATCAGGTGTAACAGTCAGTGTAAGCGATGTGCCTGTCTTATATACTCCTTCGGACACTTGGTCTGAAGGCGAAGCAGGTGTGAGTTCGACCGTACCGTTGGCAGCGGTAGCCGTAACAGTATAGACTTTGATATAAGTAGCTGTATAGGAAGCATCACTGTCGCCCAGTTTGGTTATTTCAGGCGACCAGCCGTTGAATACGTAGCCTGCTTTGGTCGGTGTCTCGCCGCGATAGACAGGCTTCTTTCCCTCGCGGTAATCGTCTTCCCAAAGAACGGTCGAACCGTCTTCATCGTAGAACGTGACATGGTGTTCAATCAATGAACCTGCCTCAAAGACGGCTGTCAGTTCGATGTTATCATACATACGGATAGTCAGCGGGTTGTCTTCCGAGAAGAGGTTACCCTCGCTGTCTTCCCAGTGGTCAAAGATATTGCCGTCGTCTTCGACTGCCGTAACGGTAATGACTTGGTTCAAGTCCGCTTCAAAGAAATAGTCGTGATAAACGGGTTGCTCGTCATCGTCAAAATCAAGGGTGTGGATAGTCAGCACGCGCTTGTTGACGTTGAGGATGGGGCGGATAGCATAACCGTATTGGATATAATTGTGTGATGTACAAGTAGATGGGGCTTGCACTGCATTTATTATTGGTGTATATGTAACAGAGTTACAATATGAACCCGAATATGCGTAGGCGCGTGTGCCACTTCCTTGAACAGACTCAAATGTACTCGTCCAATACATAATCACGGTTTCAAAATACGGACCGACTCCGGTAGAAGAATAATAGCCATTGTTCTTCAATTTAATAGAATTTCCGTTACTATTGCTTGTGAATGTTTGACTATAGTTTTGATTTGTAGGTCCTGTCGTTGTCGTATTGTCAAGCAGCGTCTGCCACTCGTCTTTGGTTGCTATACGCCATTTGGATCCGCAATACTTGTATGCTGCATCGGTTTCATTGGAAACAGGCAGTGTTTCTCCGTCTGTCATAGATGACGCACCCGCATATCCTGTCCCCAAATCCGTCATTCCCCATGCAAAGTAACTTCCTGTAGCATTATCGGATGCTGCGAAGCCGTTGGCTGTGGTTTTGTCCACATTGTATTTTGCCCAAATACCTGCATCGCCGAGGTCAACGGCTTCTGCGGGCAGCGGTACCACATTACTTGTTCCGGCTCCCGTACCTACCTGATAAACGGTAACGGCAGCATCCGCAAAATTGGGTGTGCCTGTAATGATACCTGTAATCACAAGGTCTTTCTGTCCCTCGCGGAACTGAACGGTATTGCCGTCCACCTGTCCGCCAAGCCAGCGGTAGAACGTATAGCCGGAGGTCACGCCTGTGCAGGACAGCGTGAAGGTCTTGTCGTTGGAGTCAAGTATATACAGCGTGCCGGGAGTGTAGGAAGCACTGTTGTTGTCGGTGACGGTGATGGTAGCCTTATCGGAAGGATTGACAAAGAGCGTGTACTTGTCGTTATCCACGAAGCGCGCATAGACGGTGGTGGCGGTGGTGACGGTCTTCAGATATTCTTCCGTCAGCAGAGAGCCGTCTCCGGAAGCGGAGGTGAACCAGCCGAGGAAGCGCGCATTCTCCTTTACAGGCGGCGCGGGAATGGTCTTGGCGGTGTAGTTCGCCCGCACCACACGGCGCAGGTCGGTGTTGTAGGCACTGCCGCTCTCCCATGTGCCGCCGTTGGTCTTGCAGTCGAAGGTGAGGTAGGTGGGATATATTTTTGTTAATGATGCTTTATACGGGAAATTGGAGGTTACGGTAGAACTGCCGGGTGATGATGTCAGCTTGGTTTGCGGCAATTCGGCATCATGATTGAAATAGTTATATCTTGTATTGTATCCCCCGCTAAACCATCCGTATGTCGGGCAAGTAGCTGCCGTCGAACTGCCCCACTCCTTGAAATAGATGGTAACATACCAGTAGTTATTCTTGTTTCCTGCGGTCTGGTATTGGAACAACTCTCCCAGGCAGCGGGCTATATCATTGCCGCGCCTGTCCTTCAGGGATGTCGCCATAATTTCATACCGGTTGGTGTAATTCGTTCCCTCTGTGTATCTGGACAGCATATATTCATAGCAGTGCGGGGCCAGTTCCTCGGCAGGGAGGACATACTCGCTTCCCGCAGCCATCGTCTGGATGGACTGACAGCGGTAGAACATCTTGAAATAGCATGAGTCCGCCAGATGCTGGGACGGCAACTGGGGCAGATAGTAGATGTTCGTCAGTTCAAACATACTCATGTAACAGCCAGTCGTCAGATACTCGGCAGGCAAAGACAAACTGGTGGCGTTAAACTGGTGACAACTGCTTTGTACACTTGAATTCTCTTGATAAAACAGGCGGTAGAAGCAATAATCGTTCGGAATGGTGGAATAGTTGTTCGCAAAACCGGCGCCGCTGACAAGCGACATAATGTTACCTGCAAGAGTGATGTTGGTTGAGGACGAATACATCTTGAAGTAGGCGTAGTCGTTCTTTCCCTTGCTGAATCCGGTCGGGTTGTTTCCTCTGAAGTATGTTTTTGTATAAACATTGATTGCAGTCCCCACCTCAACAGGATTCCATGTGCTTTTGTCAGTAGAATACTCCAAATTTACATTTGGGGTACCTGTTGTTTTCAAAGTAACAGTGGTTGAACTCCAGTTACTTTGAATACTAAAGTACTCATTTATCTGCGCCCTTGCGGTTAGCGGGGCGAGGGTGAGGAACAGTGCCATCAGCGGCACGAAAAGAGAAAGTAGTTTTTTCATAGGTTTATGAGTTATGGTTAATATTTTCGTTTTGTCGTTCATAGATGCATATTGAGAAAATTGCAGACAAATAACAGATACGAAAACCTGTTTCGTGTCTGAAGCAAAAAAATGTGAATGTTTAAGAGGTTCATACTTGCCCTGTCCGGATTCTGACGTACATCCCAAGCGTCAGCAATATAGATAACGGAATTCTCCTCAAAATAGTTGCTTTATTTCGTTCATTACCTGTTGATTGTCATATTGTTTACCAACAGCAAAACCAGCCTCCGCCTCATCCAAATGCTGATGAATTTCCTTCCATGTATAAGGTCTGTCATCCTCAACTGCTTGCGGCTCAATAAGATGTTGCGACAACCACAAGCGGTTGTTATAATCCAACGAACCTAATAAAAACTGTAGCAATCCGTCTAATTGTGTCTGTACCATAGTTTCTTCCATTTTTTTCCACGCGGCAAGGGTAATGCACGTAAAACACTTCTGCAAATTTTTGCTTCTTTTAGTTATCTGCAATACGTCAAAGAACCGGAACTTTTATTCCACCCCGTCTTCTCCAACAGCGGCAAACGTATCAATAATTTCAATAATACGCAAATTTTCGGACATTTATTTTGCTTTTTCGTGCTTTCCGTTATCCTTTTGCACATTTCCACAAGAAAAATCCGACCACTTTGCGACAATAAAGGCACAATCATAACCAACCGGAGCAACCGTCATAAGTGGCCACTCCGGTTGGTTATAACTGTATGCATCACTTGTTCAGCAACCAGTCAATCACATACAACGGGCGTATGCCGTTATGATCGACAGGCGGTGTCGGCAATCGTTTTGGTGGAAGTAAGATTGCCAATGTTGTCGGCATGAAAAAAGATGATTCTGTTCAGCATCTCCACACTCCATACACATCCCTCGAATACCCCTCCCAAACGCTTGCATACTTTATGCCATTTTTGCAGTCAAAAGCAATTGGCAATCTTCCTTAACCGGTTGGCGGGGTACCGCCTTATTCGGTCAGGGCAATAATCTGCGCGGGGGTGTCAATGACGTAATCCGGGTGAGCTTGCAATAGTTCGTCTTTCGGGACAAATCCCCACGAGCAGGCGGCAACGGGGACTCCGGCACGGCGGGCGGTCTCTATATCCACGAGACTGTCACCGATGTAAAGAACTGACTGCGCATTGACGCTATCGGCTGTAGATGAGCCGATTGTTTCTTTGAGTATATCCCGGACAATCTGCGGGTCGGGTTTGCGCGGAACGCCATCGCGCTCACCGAATACGCTGTCAAAGGTGTCGCCAAAGAAATGGCGCACGATTTGCAGGGTGGCTTCGTGGTACTTGTTGCTTGCCACGGCAAGATGAATGCCTTTCTTTTTCAGCGTTTCCAAAACCTTCGGGATGCCATCGTACGGGCGGGTGAGGTCGCAGTTGTGGGCGTTGTAGTAAGGGACGAACTCCTGCCTCACACGCATCACCTGACTTATTCTCTCCTCTTCGCTTGCGGCGGCGTACTCTTCGGGCAGGGCGCGCTCGATGAGCCGGTTGATGCCGTTGCCGACCAGACGCGGGTACTCCTCGGGAGCGTGTGTCGGAAGCCCGCAACGTGCAAGGGCGTGATTGCAGGCGGCACCGAGGTCGGCAATGGTGTTGAGGAGTGTGCCGTCCAAGTCAAAGATGACAACCTGTTTCACGACAGCCCGTTTTTGTTTGTCGCATCATAAGGCGTCATATCCGCCGGTGCGACGAACTGTATGGCGTGATGGATGCAACTGACGGTACACGAACCTATGAAATGCTGCAGGATGCCGTCCGCCTCAATCATCAGATGCCGGTCGGTTTGGATACTGATCTCCTTCCCTTTCAGACTGTGTACGAAATCAATGTCGGTCAGACGACCGTCGAACAGGTTGGGCAGGGCTTGCAGTATCTTTTTGAAGGTGGGTTTTACGATGAACATCCCGTTCAGAACGCCGTCCCGGGGATCGGCTGTCGGGTTCTGGCGTATGCCTCCGCCCGAATAGGGACCGTTGCCGATACTCATAGTATATAACTTGCTGTCCAACAACTGCCTGCCGTCCACCGAAAGCGTCATGGGAATAGGCTGTTGCCTATATAGCGCACGGAGCAGACCGAAGAGGTAATTGACGTGGTGGGAACCTATATAGGGCTTGAGCCGGTCGGCGTAAAGGCATGTGAGCGGATCGACCCCGAAGCCAAGCGAGTTGATGAAATAGCGGCGGTGTTCCTCGCCGTTGCGATGGAAAGAGATGCATCCGATGTCAATGGGGTGGGGGGTGCCTGCGAAAAAGTGCGCGAGTGCCTGACGGTGGTTGCGGTTGAGGTGCCAGAAGCGTCCGAAATCGTTGCCTGTTCCTCGCGGCATAATCCCCACTTGCACTTCCGCCCGCTCCGTATCGGATATGCGGGCGGACATTATTCCGTTGATGCTTTCGCTCAGCGTGCCGTCCCCTCCGAGTATGAGCAGTCTTCTGCCGCCTTTCTCCACGATGTCGCGGGCAATCTCTGTGGCGTGGTTGGCGTAGGCGGTGACGTAGTATTGGAATTTCTCCTTCCGCTTGCGAAGCAGGCGGAAGAGGTAGTAACGCTGGCGCAGCATAGCGCGCTTGCCCGAGTAGGGATTGATAATGATATGCAGGCTGGTCATACGGTCTGCTCGATGTTCCAGGCGAAGGCGCGCACGCCTATCTCGGGATTCCGCATATCCAGTTTCTGTACGGACTCGAGCAGGGTGGGGACTTGCTCGTCCTCCACGACAGTTATCACGCAGGAGTTCATCTCCGGCCAGGCGTGTGTGCCGCGACGGGGTTCGCCGCCGTTGGTTCCCCGCCCTTGCACCTGCTCGAAGAGCGTGAAGCCTTTAATCTTCAGCACGTCAAACATATACTCCACGCGATCCGTGTTGGCTTGGTTGAAAACTATCATTACTGCTTTCATGGGAATTCGGTTTTTGCTGTCAGACATTGTGCTTATTGCGCTGAGCCGCCTTGGAGCTTGTTCTTGACGCGCAGGTTCATAAAGATGAATTTTTTGCGCAGCGCTTCCTGTTTGTCGCGGTCACCGTGGCGGGACATAAAGCCATAGAGCACGGGCACTACGTACAGCGTCAGGAAGGTCGAGACAGTCAGACCGCCGATGACGACGATACCTAATGGTTGCCACATCTCAGCACCTTCACCGGAAGAAACCGCCATAGGAATCATACCGAGGATGGTAGTGAACGCCGTCATGAGGACAGGACGGATACGGCTGCGTCCGGACATCCGGATAGCCTGATTCAACTCGTAGCCGCGCTCGCGCAGAAGGTTGATGTAGTCCACCAGCACGATACCGTTCTTGACCACAATACCCACCAGCAGCACCAAACCGAGCGCGCCGATCATGTCAAGGCTTCTGCCCGTAAGCCACAGGGCGATAACCACACCCGACAGGGCGAAGGGTATGGTGAACATGATGATACCCGGCATACGGAGGCTCTCGAACTGCGATGCCATCACGATATAGACAAGCAGGATAATCAGCAGACCCAGCAGAATCATGTCGCGGAACGTGTCCTGTTGCGTCTCGTAGTTGCCGCCGATATGCGTTGAATAACCCACGGGCAGATTGAGTTGCGGCACCACATCCGTCTCAATCGCGCTTGCCAGTTCGCCCAGCGTTGTGTTGTACGGTGTGGTCTTTACGGTGACGATACGCTGGCGTGCCTTGCGCTCGATGGTCGGCGGTGCCCAGTATTCGCCGACAGTAGCTACCTCGGACAGTTTGACGGTCTTACCCGTGGCAGTCGGGATAGAGAGGTTGAGGATGTCGGAAATCGAGTTGCGGTCTTCCTCCATGAGGCGTACCACGATGTCGTACTCCGAGCCGTCGTCCTTGAGATAGCCGCAGTTCATACCTGCCACGCGGTTGCGGAGGTACATAGAGATGGTAGCGGAACTCAAACCGAGGCGCGACGCTTTCTCTTTATCTACAGTAATCTTGATATCCGGACGGTC
>DBVX01000010.1:1201-8641 GCA_002308815.1 Bacteroidales bacterium UBA1253 | reverse complement strand
TTGCATTTGCTGTTGGACAGTATATCTTCAACTTCTTTCAACTTTCAACTATAAACTTTCAACTAATTTTTGCGTGTTTCCGCAAAAATCGCGTACCTTTGCCGCCAATTACCGGTATCCCGAAATCCCGACAAGACGGAATACCGAAAGCACGATATACCGGAATACCGTAAACCAACAACAACCCCTCTAACCAACAAATTTGAAATTTGCAATTTGAAATCATAAAATCACCAACATGAAATCACAAATATCATGAAAAACTTTTTCCTCTTTTTACTGACGGCACTCTTTGCCGTAAACGCGTTCGCTTACGAAAAGCAGACATGGGACTACGAGAAAGGAACCAAGTTGTCTGTTGGCTTCTATGACAAGTATGCATTGGATATCTATTATCCCGAAACGGGCGAAGCACCATATCCGGTTCTCATCTATGTAGGCGGAAATGCATGGCAAGATAACAACTATAAAACAACCGCCTATAACGAAGCATCTTTGTTTTTAGAGTATGCCCTACAGCGCGGCTATGCGGTGGTCTGCCCGAATAATCGTAATGGTGGCGTGGGTAGTTATTTCCCTGCACCTTTCCATGACGCCAGGGCGGTAATACGTTTCCTGCACAATAATGGCGAAGGAATGGACGAATTCCCACGGGATATAGACACTTCTTTTATCGCCTTCTCCGGCTACGGATTAGGTAGTTTTGCTGCGATACTGATGACCACGAGGCGCAACGTGAATGAATTTTACGATTGGGATATAGAAGGGACTGTTGGTAATTTCCTTGATAAAAGCAGTGCCGTAGATGCTGTCGCTGACTTTAGCTGTTTAACAGCACAAAAGGATTATGTTAATAATGCTGCTTGGTTTCCGAACATATTTGAAACATCCGGCGAGTGGTACAGGATGTGTTATAAAATGCTTACGACGGAAACCTGGTCATCATCCAAAAATTGGGCACCGACCATTATGATCCATTGTTCTCAGCTAATAAATACAGAAGATGTAACGAATGTATATAATATATTGAAAGAACCACTTGGTGATGATTGCGAGTTAAAGATCAACGACATATTGGGTAAATTCCCGACCGATAATGCCACCCACGAAGCGGTAATGAATTTCCTTGACCGTATCCGCGCACAGAAAGCCGAAAAAGCAAAGGAATCGGAACCTGTAGTCAAAGCATTGACAGGACGCTTCTCCATTTCCGACGACGAACATGTAATCTTTGCACAAGGGAACCTGCAATACAAAGCAAAAACCGACAAATGGTGCTTGGCGAACAACCAATACGACATGATTGGAGCGAAAAATGCGAACGCATCATCAACCTATAGCGGCTGGATTGACCTCTTTGGCTTTGCTACCAGCGGTGTGGCGGCTAAACCGTGGGAGACATCTACGACAAACACCCCTTATGCCCTGCCGAATGAGATTACAACGACCATCGCAGGAACAGACTACGATTGGTTGCACTATAACACGCTCCTCAATGATGGCGGGTTTGAATGGCGACTGCTCTCTGCCGCTGAATGGGATTACTTGCTGAATACACGCACGGATGCGGCGGATTTGCAGGGACAAGCCCTCGTAAACAATGTCAAAGGTTATATCCTGTTGCCGGATGACTGGACCTGCCCCACAGGACTCAGTTTCACCAAGACGCCGTTGAACTATACCACCAATGTCTATACGCTTGAGCAGTGGGAACAGATGGAAACGGCAGGCGCGGTCTTCCTTCCCGCTGCAGGAAACAGATACGGAACGGATGTTAATGCACTCGCAGCCGGTATAGGATACTATTGGACGGGCGACCTGGGAGAATCCGCGAGCACGGCTAATGTGCTTTCTTTCGCTGGATATACGAAAGCAAAGAATAATGAAGGTCCTCGCTGTCAAGGTCATGCCATTCGTCCTGTCCGCAGCATAAAGAAATACACCGTTACGTTTGTCAATTACGATGGCACGGAGTTGCAGAGCGGACTGGTTGAGGATGGTGCCACACCTGCCTACACGGGCGAAACACCTGCCAAACCGGCTACAGCCCAATACACCTACACCTTCAACGGCTGGACACCGGATATAGTTGCTGCAACAGCTGCTGCCACCTACACGGCTACTTACAGCGAGACGGTAAACAAGTACACGGTTACCTTCGTGGATAATGAGGATAAGACACTCAAGACGGAAGAAGTGGAGTACGGCAAGTCGGCTACCGCACCGGACGCGCCTTTCGTGGACGGGTATCATTTTACTGCGTGGGACAAGGCATTTGACAACATCACATCCGACCTCACAGTCAAAGCGCAATACGCCATCAATACCTACACAGTGACCTTCATCGACTGGGATGAGAAAGAACTCAAGAGCGAGGAAGTAGAACACGGCAGTGCCGCTACCGCACCTGTTGACCCGACGCGGGAGGGGTACACCTTCACCGGATGGGACAAGGCGTTTGATGTTGTGAAGAGCGACTTGACCGTGACGGCATTGTACGAAGAAGTGGTGACAGTATATTTCACCGTCACCTACTACGACTGGGACCTTACTATTCTTGGCACCGAGAAAGTGGAGGAGGGACACGATGCCGAAGGCTGGAAACCGGAACCCACACGCGAAGGCTACACCTTCACCGGCTGGTCCAAGTCCCTGACCAACATCACCTCCGACCTCAGCGTTCAGGCACAGTATGAAGTCGCGACAGTGTATTTCACCGTCACCTACTATGATTGGGACCTTACTATTCTTGGCACCGAGAAAGTAGCGGAAGGTGAGACTGCCGAAGGATGGAAACCCGAACCCGAACGCGAAGGTTATGACTTCACCGGCTGGAGCAAACCCTTGACGAACATCACCTCCGACCTCAGTGTGCAGGCGCAGTATGAGGTGGCGAAGGTATGGTACACCGTTACGTATTATGATTGGGACCTCACTATTCTTGGCACCGAGAAAGTGGCGGAAGGTGAGACTGCCGAAGGTTGGAAACCCGAACCCGAACGCGAAGGCTATGACTTCACAGGCTGGAGCAAACCCCTGACGAACATCACCTCCGACCTCAGCGTCCAAGCACAGTACGAGAAGAAAGAGCCTACCGCCCTTGATAACACGGAAACCGCCCCCCAGACGGCTCCCCGCAAGTTCATTGAGAACGGCGTACTCTACATCTACCGCAACGGCAAAGTCTACACCGCCCAAGGCGCGGAACTGTAGTAACCGCCATTCAGACAATCGGACAAGGGCGTGCCGGCAGCGGCGCGCCCTTGTTTTGATGGAAGCGGAAATAATGGAGGTATAGCATCCGCTCATCTAGGCTAACTTCGGCAGCCGCGTGCCCCTTCATCTGCGGAAGAAGGCAAACGTCACATCAATAGTTCAGGCCGAATGCCCACAGCGGGACGGTGTTGAAGCTCCCGTATTCAATGTCATCTTTTACGACAATGCCGTTGGGGATGTCCTCTATCTGCCTTTTGCCTTTCTTCCTGCCGCCCACTTCGAAGGTATAGTCACCAATGACAAAATCCGAAACCCGCGAGGCTGCCACCTCGTTTTGTACACGCATCTGGTTGTAAAAGAATGTTTCCCGCAAATTGCCGGGGTCAGGCTTGCCATACGCCAGAACGGTCATCAGATTAGGATTGTCGATATATACCTTCTCCACCTTCCCCAGTCCGCGCAGACCTCCTGTGTTGTCGCGCAACTGCCCTATCATGCCCGCTTTCTCCAAGTAAACAAGATAATCGGATATGTTGTTTTTGCTTACTCCAACTTCCTGCGACAGACTGTCCGCATTGGGTTTCATGGGGGCAATAACGGATATGACTCCTAACAGTTGTATCAGTTTACGTGCCGTAGATGCCTTAAGGTCTGCATATTGGGCTATGTCCGATTCGATGGTCTGGCGTACAATCTGTTCCAGACGCAGGGGGAAATCCGTCTCGTTGCTGAAAGGATAATACCCTTCCCGCAGATACTGTCTGAACAGCGGCAAAGGATGTTCCACTCCGGGGACAGACGACTGATGACTAAGAATCTGCTCCAACGTATATACCGGCACCTGAATGTCGTGAAACATGGCAAGATACTCGCGGAAACTCAATCCCTGCATGGAATAAATCACAGCCCTGCGGCTCAAATCGGCTTCACCGTCTATAATATCCAGTATGGAGGAGCCGGTAAATGTAACTTTGAGTGCCGAATGGGTGTCATATATCTGCTTGAGTTCGCGCGACCAGTTCTTGTATTTGTGTACCTCGTCAATATACAGATGTCCGCCTCCGTATTTGACAAAATCATCCGCCAGACCAGCAAGCGTGTGAGTGGAGAAATAGAAGGAATCGGCGGAAACATACAGACTGTTTTCATGCTGCTGATGTTCTGACAGATACTGTAACAACAAGGTGGATTTGCCCACTCCTCGCGGACCGACCAAACCGACCATACGGACTTCCCACGGAAGACTGTGATACATATACCGCCTAAAAGCCGTCGGCACACGGCGCAGCTGTTCATTCTGGTAAGCGATGAGTGAATTGTCAATCATACTAAAAGATATTTACGTTTCCGGTGGCAAAAGTATTGCTTATAATTGAATGGTGCAAATATTTAACACAAAAAAGCACTCATTGAGGGAGATTTCAAGCAAAATCAGCACTCATTGAGGGAGATTTCCTTGTTTTATAGAACAAGTAATAATCAGCTTATTAGGAAGAAAAATGCATTTTTTTGATAAAAAGTTGCATTTTAGGTGATAGATTTAGCCCATTTTTTTGCTATTTTCCACCGCTTATGCGGCGTAAATCACAAAATATATTTGGTTAAATTGTTAACGAACTATTGTTTTTACAAAATATCGAAAAAACCTCTTTTATTCGGAGGAAAAGTAGTACATTCGCCGCCTCTATTGTGTGTACGTGCGTAAGAACACATATTTTAAATCCTAATTATATGAAATCAAAATTTACAAAGGGAGCATTGATGCTCGTTCTGACAGGACTGGTCTCCTGTAGTATTGACATGCCGAAGACAGAACAGACATCGTATGAAACGCTTACTGTGCGGAAATCGGACATTACGCTGCCTGCCAAGTTCAGCGCGAAGATGAAAGGTCAGCACGACGTGACTATTATTCCGCAGGTCAGCGGACAGCTCATGCAGAAGTGCGTGACCGAAGGTCAGCAGGTGCGGAAAGGCGATGTGCTTTTTAAGATTGATTCGCGCAACGCCGAACTCGAACTGGAGGCTGCCGAAGCGAATCTGTTGGCGGCACAGGCGAATGAGAGCAGTGCAAGGATGGAATGGGAGTCCAACAAGAACCTGTTCGCGAAGAACATCGTCAGCCGCTACATGCTCGACAATGCGGAGAACAACTACAAGCAGGCGAAAGCAGCAGTCAGTCAGGCGCAGGCTACGGTCAACCGCGCTCGCGTTAACCTCGGCTTCTGCACCATCACTGCCCCTGTGTCGGGCGTGATAGGCGGTGTCAGCGTGCACGAGGGCGACCAGGTGTCTCCCGCCACGCAACTGACGGTACTCAGTGGTAACGAGAAGATGACGGCGCAGTTCTCTATCAACGAGTCACTGGTTGAGGAGCAGGTGTCGTTGGGTCTGTCTAAGGCGGATGTGGAGAAGTACCTCGCCGAACTGCCCGATGCGACTTTTGTGATGAAGAACGGCACCGAGTACCCGCACAAGGGGCGTGTTACTAGCCTTACGGGAGTGGTGGATGCCACCACGGGTACGCTTGCTTGCAAGGCTACCTTCCCCAACCCTGACGGACATCTCTTCTCGGGTATTCAGGGCACGGTCGTATTGCCTTTCGATGAGAAGGATGTGATGGTTATTCCGCAGGTGGCGGTAGTGCGTTTGCAGGACAGACGTCTTGTCTTTGTCGTGCAGCCGGACAGCACGGCTTCGGCGGTAGTCATCACTACCGAGGACACCGGTAACGGCAAGGACGTGATTGTCACTTCCGGTCTGAACGTGGGTGACCGCATTGTCACCGTTGGTGCCAACAACGTCCAGGACGGCCAGCGCGTGCTTTTTTAAGGCGGGAAAGTAAAAGGGAGATGGGCATTTCTCCTCCCCTTTCAATTTTCACTTTTCAATTTTCAATTGTATGAAAGGCAATATATTCATAAACAAGTACGTGATGGCATGTGCCATATCCATTGTCATCATGTTGGTGGGCTTCATCAGCATCACCACCCTGCCTATTGAGCAGTACCCGAACATTGCGCCGCCTACCGTGCGTGTATCCACCTCATACACAGGTGCCGACGCCAACACCATTATGAAATCTGTGGTACAGCCGATTGAGGAGAGCATCAACGGTGTACCGGGAATGACCTACATCACCTCCTCCGCCTCGGCTTCGGGTGACGTGTCTATACAGGTATATTTCGAGCAAGGAATCGACCCTGACTTAGCTGCCGTCAACGTACAGAACCGTGTCAGCAAGGCGACGGCGCTCCTGCCGGCAGAGGTAACCAAAGTGGGTGTACAGGTAATGAAGCAGCAGAATAATATCTTGCACATTGGTGCGCTCAAATCCACCGACGGCAAGTACGACGCAGACTTCATTTCCAACTATATCGACATCAATATTAAGCCGCGTCTGATGCGTATCACCGGTGTGGGTGACGTCATGTCGCTGGGTAACACTTACGCATTGCGTATCTGGCTCAAGCCGGACGTGATGGCGCAGTACGGACTCGAGCCCAATGATGTATTTGCCGCTATCGGCGGACAGAGTTTCGTCGCGGCTACGGGCTCGTTGGGTGAGCGTTCCGAGAACGCCTACCAGTACTCGATGGAGTACAAGGGCACGCTCAAGACCGTGGAGGAGTTCAACGACATTGTGCTGCGCACGACCAACAGCGGGAATCTGCTGCACCTGAGCGATGTGGCGGACGTGGAGATAGGTGCGGTCAGCTATAACTTCACCTCCAACATCGACGGCAAGCCGGGAACCTTGTTTATGGTCTTCCAGGCGCCGGGGGCTAACGCCACCGAGGTGAACGCCCGCATCCACCAACTCTATGAGGACCTCAAGCCCACCATGCCGGCTGGGTTGGAGTTCGAGATTCTGCAGACCTCCGATGACTTCCTTTTCGCCGCTATCCATAATGTGTTGGAGACGCTCATCATTGCCATCCTCCTCGTTATTCTGGTCGTTTATTTCTTTCTGCAGAGTTTCAAGGCGACGGTCATCCCGTCTATCTCGATTATCGTGTCTTTGCTTGGCACGTTCGCCATTGTCAAGCTTGCGGGCTTCTCGCTCAACATACTGACGCTCTTTGCCTTGGTGCTCGCCATCGGTACGGTCGTCGATGACGCCATTGTGGTTGTCGAGGCGGTGATGGCGAAGATGGAAGGCGGAATCTCCGATGCGCGGGAAGCAACGCGCCAGGCGATGAGCGAAGTGTCGGTAGCCGTTAT
>DBVX01000010.1:696-1159 GCA_002308815.1 Bacteroidales bacterium UBA1253 | reverse complement strand
GTTTCTTCCTGCAGTTCGGTGTGACGTTGGCTTCGGCGGTGGGTCTGTCCTGTGTCTCGGCGCTTGTACTCTGCCCTGCCCTCTGCGCCTTGATGATGCGTTTCGACCCCAACGAGAGCGACAGGAAGAGCCTTAACTACTATGTCCGCCGCGCTTATACGGTCAGTTATAACGCCATCGCCGGCAAGTACCAGAACGGTGTGCGGAAGTTCCTCAAGCGCTCGTGGTTGGCATGGGGGCTGTTGGCGGTGTCTGCCGTCATCCTCGTCATTTCGATGAAGGGGTTGCCTTCGGGTCTTGTGCCGCAGGAGGACCAGGGTGTCTTCTTCGCCGAGGTGCGCGCGCCGGAAGGATGCACGCTCCATGAGACGGAAGAGATTGTCCGCAAGGTGGAGGAGAAGATTAAGAACATACCCGAGTTGGAGAGTTACGCCGTTGTCAATGGCTACGGTATGATGTCCAA
>DBVX01000010.1:407-548 GCA_002308815.1 Bacteroidales bacterium UBA1253 | reverse complement strand
GCCGCAGGTGCCGGGTTACGGTTCCAGCAACTCCGTCAACCTTGTGCTGCAGGACACGCAGGACCGTCCTATGTCCGAGTTCAACGATGATGCCAATAAGTTCATCGCCAAGCTCAACGAACGTCCGGAAATCATGATGGC
>DBVX01000010.1:0-298 GCA_002308815.1 Bacteroidales bacterium UBA1253 | reverse complement strand
GTCTATCGTATCATGGCGAACGCCGCGCCCGAATACCGCCTTGACCCCTCTTCGCTCAACAACATCTTCGTGCGAGTGGGAAGCGGCAAGATGGCTCCTATATCCGAGTTTGTCAGCCTCAGGGAGATTGTCGGCTCGGCGTCTGTGGAGCATTTCAACCTCTACCAGTCCATCACGTGCGGTATCATGGCGGCTAACGGCTATTCGGAGGGCGACGCGCATATCGCCATCGCTGAGGTGTTCAAGCAGACCATGCCTTCCGGCTACAGTTACGAGTACGGCGGCATGTCGCGTGAGG
>DBVX01000040.1 GCA_002308815.1 Bacteroidales bacterium UBA1253 | reverse complement strand
TCCTTGGCGGATACAGTCAACCTGTAGGGCGTTTCTGCACACACGTTGGCAGCAGGAATTAACGATGTGGAATAGTAGAACGGATCTATTGTGTTGCCCAGGGCATCCTTTACCGTGTAATCCAACTGGATGTTCCCACCGGTGTAGTCATATATCGGTTGTATGCCTTCCACTATCGCGCTTGATATGTCGTTTAATATATAACCCTTGAACTGAAACTCCGACAACTGGCAATAGTCGGGATAGTAGGACCGTACATCGTATATCTCGAACTTAAAATACTGATAGTACCTTTGATAGGGATTGTTCAGGCTAAACTCATACGGCGTGAGGTTCTTGTCTTCCATCGACTCATCCTTTGACACATAAGCCAACTCCGTCCATTCATCATATTCGCTTAAGCGTCCGTACAATCGCCAACGCTGAGGATTGCGGTAGTTGTTCACTGCATTGTCGTCTCCCGTGGTCAGAATATAACCCGTCGGAATGAATGACCACTTGCTCTCAAACTCAACGTAGATGGTGGATGCACAATACTCGCACCACTTGGTGTGAACGTCGCCGTCAAACAACTTCGCACAGGACTCGTCACCGGTCCTTTTTGATCCGCCGGTCACGGTATATGTAGTCTGGAAAATCTGTGCGCACACGCTCAAAACGGCGCACACCAAAACACCTGACAATAGTATACGTTTACTCATTTTGTACCTGTATAGGGAGTGATTTTAGTCCCAGATGCCGCGTTGACCGGGCGTGCGGACAGTGCCATGACCCGCGCCACCGAGGTTGATGCCAGTGTTGCTGTTGATGTTCGTCACGCTCGTGGCAATGATGTCGTTCTCATGAATCTGAATGACACGAAATATAGGAAAGCCAAATTTCTTCATATGGTTCTTTGATTGGATTACTATTGCACGTTTGGCTCAAACGTCTTGCCCCAAAGTTGCGTAGATTCCTTATTGAGCAGTCCGGTCTTGTACACTTTCACTACAGCCGGTACAGCAAGCGTATCCGTAGCATATTCGGCTGCAATCGAGTCACAAGCGTATGCCACATAAGCGTCGTAGTTGGCGTCGTCAGGCCAAACACGGCTGAACTCGCTCTTGAAGTGCTCTTCAAAAACAGAATTGTGGGTGAAGCTCGAAGAGGATGTGCCTGTCTCTGAGGAACTTGTGGAACTTATGTGTAGGCCCAACAGGAACAACAGCGTTCTGTAACTGGCATCGTACACCTTCTCTTCCAACGTGCTTTTCAGCGCATCCAAAGCCGGATAAGCCTCGTCTTCGTTCGTCGAAATGGAGTACACCATGTACGGTTGGCTCAGCGCCTGACCCATCTCATACGTAGCCAGCAACTCCTCTTTGTCCTCCACGCCCGGTTCTGCAGTCGCTGCCGTACGGTAGAGATCGTATTTCAGATACACACTCTTGGCGTTGGCGTACCGCTTCTGAACCTCCTCGCAGGCGGCCTTCATCTGCTCGTCTTGCTGCGATTTGTAGGTCTTGTACGTGCAACCGTCGGAACCGACAGCACGGTCGAATTCCGACTGAACAGTAGCCGCTTCAGTCATGTCATAGCAAAGCAGAGTTTTGTCCTGTTTGACTTGATACATGTATGTCGTCGGATAATTCGGTTTGCAAGCGTTAAACATCAGTGTACTCGCGCAGCAAAAAGCGGCTGCAAGTGTCATCAAAGTCTTTCTCATTGTCTTATTCATTCATTTATTTGTTATCATATTAATATTATTCCCAGATTCCGCGGTTGCCGGGGGTGCGGACAGTGCCGTGACCCGCGCCGCCAAGGTTGATGTTGGCGTTAGTGTTAACATTCGTCACGCTCGTGGCAATTACGTCGTTTCGGTTGATTTCTACGACATTCAGGTCGGGATTGCTATATGTCTTCATAATCTTATGGTTATCGTCATCGTTGTCGCCGGCGACCCGCCGGTCGTTATCGTTCCTGAATGACTCGTCCGAGGACGTCGTACACTACCCCGCCCCGGAGGATGTACAGGATGCCGTCCTTCAGGACCTTCTCAGCTCTTACATCTTCCATCTGACCTCTTACATCTTCCAACCCCGTCGGGATGTCATGATAATTGACGTTGAAAACGACCCGGGTCGGAGCCGGCGAGATGTTCTGCAACTCGAAATAGGCCTGGCAGGAGCCGATGGTAGTATTCTTGGCGGGGTATTTTAGGGTGTCTCCCCACGCGATAAGCAATACGGTGGAGTCATGCGCCTGAACCGGAACCATGTTGTAGGTGCCACGGAACGCCACCCGGCCGTCGGAACTGGTCACAGGGATAGGAGTCGTGTTGCTTATGGTGGCATCGTAGAACATCGTGTTCAGAAGATTCTCGGCTTGAGGCCATTTGATGAGGTAGGGTTTGCCGGCCTCAAGGTTGGATACTTGTCGGAACGTCACCGTCAGCGTCGTATCGCTGAGGACGAACCCGGCAGTGTCCAGTTCCACCAACGTGCCCCCTGCCAGTTCGGAGGCGGACAGCTCCGTAGAATCCAGACTGAACGGCAGGCATAGCGAGTTCCAGCCGCCATCTTTGTACAACGTGTGCTTCAGCAATAGCACATGGGTCGTGCTGTCGAAGTGCTGCGCAATCAACGAGTCGTTGTTCCGGTCATAGCCTATTTCCAGCACAGAACGGTTGCCGGTGATCCGTTTGATACCTGCCAGAGCATCCAGTTTGCCGTAGCCGAAATGGCTGGCGTAAGGTCCGTCATCGGTATAGTAGTCGTGAATGGCGGTTTGCCTCATGATGTCCTTCACCTGGCTGGTAGTCAGCGACATGCCCATGGACTGCGCCGCCTGCAGCCACAACGCCACGACGCCTGTAGCCACCGGCGTGGCTTGTGAGGTGCCCATCTTCTCGCAATAGGGGTTGAGGCTGTCATTGACCACTAAATTCCATCCTGTGTTATACGTACTATTCTCATCCACTTGCGCGGAATGATAGTGGTTTGCGGCGGAAATGACCAACTCTCCCGGTGCTGTTATCCACGGAGCAATCTCTCCTGTCAGACTACACTCCTCAGTCGCATAACTGGAAAACCAGGCGATGTCGTTCACTATATCGTTGTACCTGTAGTACTGATTCTCGTAGTTATACCAGTCGTTCCTTGACGTATACGCTCCCACTACGATAACGTCCCGGACAGCGGCTTCCGCGCATATGGTGTTGTCGCTCGTCCCATCCTGCCAAGGGTTGTTCGGGCCGGGATGGTGCAGATAGTTGGAGAAATAAACGTAATCGTTACCTGCCCACACGTTGATGTCAGCCGTTCCGTTTTCGGGATAGATCTCAATGGCCAGTGAGTAGGCTCCGGTGCTATCCGTCTCCAAGGGTGCATATGAATATAAGGAGATGTGGTAGCTTTCATATTCATCATCATACCCGCTCGCCCCATGCATATCGTTCGAATAATAACCCGTCAAGGAGTCCAACTGATGCCAGCCAGCCTCCGGAAGAATGTCTATGCTCCGCAGGATTTTTCCGCTGTCGTTATCCAGCACCATGAGTTTACCATGCAGAAGGCTGTCGGACCAGGCACTTAGCAGGAAGCCCTGAGAATAGTAGTCTCCGCCAAGATCATCCGTGCGGACGATGGTGCGCAGCGGGTTCCCGCGGCTGGCTCCACGCTTGTTTACAAATCGGCCCCCGCCCCCATGATCGAAATTGATTCCGGCCTGATTGGAAGAGCAAAACAGAACGATACGGTTGGGATGGTCATCCCCATAGTAGGCATGTACCACATCAGTCACAGTGCCTTTGCCGTTACGATGTCCTACGTCGGTCCCCCAGCTGCAATTGACCACCAGGGGTTTGCCCACGCTGTCGGCATACTCCGCCATCAACGCCATCGCCGAACACAAACGGGAGAGTTGCAGACTTGCCATTCCGGCCAGATAGAGATCAGCACCCGGTGCCATGCCGCCGTAGGTGGCACTGTCGTGGGCATTGGTGACCGACATGTTGTAATGGGTGTTATCCAATCTTTCCACAATGACGCTGGATCCGCCGGCTATTGCGGCTACATGTGAGCCGTGGTCACTGTGGATGTCGTCGGTAGTAGGTGCGAGCGCCGGATTGTTCATCTCCGCCTCGGTGTACAGTCGGACCTGATTGCCGTCATCCACATACGCCCGTTTGATGCGGCTCGTTCCGTCCGCGTTCTTGAAAGCGATGTGGCTGAAATCCATACCGCCATCGAGGATACCCAGCACCACGCCACTTCCGTCGTAGGTGGTGTTCAAGCCACGTTGCTGCGACAATTCCGTATTGGTAAGCAGCGGGGTGACGTTGGTCTTTTCACGGGCCACGACAGATGCCGGCTCTACCAGTTCAGACACCTTGATGCAGGTCACGTTCTCAAGCTCCGCCACCGCCTCCAGTTGTGCTACCGGCACGTCCGCCGTGATAAAACTGAGTCCGCGAAACGTTTTCTCCACGCGTACGCCCAAAGCGCGCAATGCGCTCAGGTCCGTCGGGTCGTTCAAATAAACGAAACATGAGATGTACGCCGTTCCGTCAATGGTATCCGGCGACGCAATTATCTGCGAGGCCCGACGCGGAGCAACCCTGCGTTCCGGCGCACGATCAGGACCGGCAACCTGCTGCTCCTGCCGTTGCTGCTCCAGAAACAACTGCGTAGTCCACGCAAACTTGGGGTTTTGCCGCGCCTGCAGTACAGTGCATGTTGCCAGCAGCAGCATGGTGACCGCCGCCCGCATGATAATGCTTGTTGTTCTGATGTTCATATCGTGATTGTTTTAGTTATCTTTCACGCATGTATGTTACTCTTCGATTATGGGCCAAAACTCAACCCACCAACCCTCTTCGTCCAGGCACAAGTAGACTTCCGTCCGGCCGTCAGTCGACACATACTCGCTGCGGACAGCGGGATCATCTTGGGTTGTTTTCTCACGAACCGTGTAGCCTTGCTTCAACAACGCTTCCTGAGCTTTCTCGATGGAGATTTCCGTGTTCCAGCAGTAGCACATCGCACCGAACATGTTCTGACCGTCCTTGGTATCGAACAGGTATTGCTCGGTGAGTCTGTACTCTTCCGAAACCCAATACCACTTGTGCCAGCCCTCGTAGCAATCCCAGTAATCCAGCGAGTCGTTACCGTCTTTGTACCAGGGCTTGGCCGCCATGTGTGCCTCCACATCGGCAAGACTGCAACCCCATTCCAACAGCGGATCCAGGGGCAGCTCCTTCAGCTCGGGCTTGTTGTTGCACGCCGTAAAAACCATCATCATGCAGCAGAACGCTGCAATAAACAAACTAATCTTTTTCATTGCGTTATTTATTCAGTTGTTGTTTGTACGTATTCAAACTAATACAATCTTCCCCCGAAATCGACCCACAAAAAAATTAAAGTGCAGGCCTTTGTTAGCCGCTTCATTT
>DBVX01000023.1:26508-28936 GCA_002308815.1 Bacteroidales bacterium UBA1253 | reverse complement strand
CGTTATGCAGATACGTATTTAGTGGAGGCAGTAGACAAATCATTGCCTGCATATACGATTAAAGATGGGACAAAATGGATTGGAAACTTGGCTCTTAACAATTGCACAAATTTAACCTCTATTACGATTCCCAACAGCGTCACAAGCATAGGAGAGTCTGCTTTCTCTAATTGCGGCAGTTTGACCTCCATAACGATTCCCAACAGCGTCACATACATTGGTCAATATGCTTTCCAAAGTTGCAGCAGTCTGACCTCTGCAACAATTGGCAACAAAGTCACAAATATTGGAAAGTCTGTTTTTGATGGATGCAATAAATTGACTGCTATATACGTTTACTGTAATAATTATGAATACATTGCCCAAATATTTAAGTGGGAAGTATTTGTTCCACTAAAGGTTATAACTATGGACTACTCTGATTTGGTTCAATTTGAAGCCGATAAGCATGGGGAAATCGTGATTAACACAGAGCCAACACATTGCGACTCGTTGATAACTGTTTCAGCTGTTCCTAATTATGGATATTATTTTGAAGAATGGGCTGATGGCAATACAGACAACCCGCGCACAATTAAAGTTACAGACGAGCCGACGACTTACCAAATTATTTTCAAAAAAGCACACTCAACTACTTATACTTATTTGACAACAGGTGGTACTGATTTGGGAGAAATGAAGACAACTAATCCCTCTGTTTGGTCGTATGATTCCAGATATGGAGCATGTGCAGAGACTCCAGAAAAAGCCACCAGTGGATATTTATATACGCCACAAAAAGACTTACGTGATGCTGACCGGGTTAGGTTGTCTTTTCGACATACGCATAAAAATGTTACTGACCCTTCTTCCCAGTTGCAACTTTTGGTAACGAAAGAATTTAAAGCATGGAGTGCCGCTTCCTTGTCCGAACTTACCGAATTTGATCAATTAACAATTTCTCCTTATGCATCAAACGACAATTGGAACTATGTAGATGTAGTAATTGATGTGCCTCGTAAGTATTTTGGAGAAAAAACGGTTTTTGCTTTCTATTACCGTGGTTCAGAAGGTGAAAAATGGGAGATTAAGAATTTGAAGATTACTGTTTACCGTTATATGCCTCCTATATACGATTTCAAGTCTGTCCCTTATACAGAAACATTTGCTTCTTCCCAGGGGGAGTTTACCATCCTCGATAAGATCTTACCGAATGATGTCAAATCCATATGGAATTTGAATTCTAAATATGGCGGAATGGTTGCGGACGGCGGCAAGTACTACACCAGGTTCGATTCGGAATCTTGGCTCATCTCTCCGTGCATAGAGTTGCCTACTAATGAGTCTTGTACTGTTTCATTTAGCCACGAGGCATCGCACATCCAAAATACAGAGCAATTATCAATGTGGATTTCCACCGACTTTTACGAGTCTGAACCGGACGATGCCGACTGGGAACGCTTGGTTATTCCCAACTACCCGACTGGCGAATATTGGAATTGGGTCGAGTCTGGAGATATTGATTTGTCTGCATACAAAGGACAGCATGTGAATATTGCGTTCCGCTATAAGAACAACACCAGTACCGGTTATGCGCCTAGATGGGAGATTAAGAATTTTGTTGTTAAGAAGCAGAACACAACAACTACTGAAAGTGTTTATGTTGACCAATCTTCTGCCATTAAAGTCTTCCGTAACGGGCAGATCCTCATCCTGCGCGGTAACAAGACCTACACCCTCCATGGGCAGGAGGTAAGGTAATCCTTCTTTCGGTATATCCTTGTCCCGTTATCCCGATATATCGGCAGCGTCATCCGGATATGCCGTCTTTTCCCAAGCGCGGAGCATCAATGCCCCGCGCTTGCTGTCTTCTTAATATCTCGCCGTTTATCAATCGACATTGTTCGTCAGTTGCGTCACATGAAAGCCCGGTGGGCTTTCATGGTTGAGGTATAGTGGGTGGATGATTCCGACACAGCTCCCTCTGAGCCGTCTGTAAAGAATGTGGTTTTGTTCATTGCGTCAGAATACTATTCTGACATCCGCTTTGCCGAAAAAGGTTCAGCTCTCGCGGTTAACCCCGCGAGCAACCCTCCGTCTATTAGGTTCAAATTAATTAAGATGGGACAACTTTTTTATGCCCTTTTCCCTAATAAAGTCGCAAAAAGAGTTTACTTTTCTTAAGAAGGTCTTGCATTTCGCCCGAAAATGTATTATCCTTGCACGTCGTTTCAGTGGAAATGGCTCACGCCGTGAGGCGTATTACAAGTGGCAGTCAGACGTACTATCCGCCTTGTGCACAGGCGGATAAGGACGGGAAGGGACATCTATCGTACAGGATGTTTTCTTTTTTCTGTTTCTGTTCGTGTAACAGAGTGCCGTCACCTATGTACGACGTTTGCCGCAACATGGCGCGGCAAATGAATAGGGCTCCCGAAAATTTTAATTT
>DBVX01000023.1:0-26470 GCA_002308815.1 Bacteroidales bacterium UBA1253 | reverse complement strand
GCACATGTACGAGGATAGTGTCCGCGAGGGATGGGATGCAGCTCCCCACACCCAAACTGCAAGTGATCTTTGACGTATTAGATTTACCCTCAATCGGTCATGAGGGGCGGAGATTGACCGAATGGAGATACTCGAAAGCCGATGGACAAATTCTTTTTGCTTATATACACCGAAAGCCGTACCTTTGCGTGTTTTTTGTGCAAAGTCTGCCAAAATGGCAGAACGAACAGATTGGCACAAAAAGTGTGATATCTATTGAAAAACATACAAACTATGAGCAAACACAATAAACACAAGCACGAAGAAGAGCCGCAGCAGCCCATCGGACAGGCTGCAGAGGCAGCCGTCGCAGAGAACGAACAGGAAGCCGCACAAGAGGAAACCAACGACAGCGAGGCAGAGAACGAACAGGACAACTCCCAGCAGTTGAAGAAACTGCAGGAAAAAGTGGAGGCGTTGGAAGACACCAAGTTGCGTCTGATGGCAGAGTTTGAGAATTTCCGCCGCCGCACGAACAAGGAGAAGGCGGACTTGCTGCAATCGGCAGGCGAACGCATCTTCCGCGACCTGCTGCCCGTGGTAGATGACCTGGAGCGCGCGATGGACGCGATGGAGAAAACCGAGGACATCAATGCCGTGCGGGAAGGCGTGAAACTGATTTATCAGAAGTTCGTGCGCTTCCTTGACGAGCAGGACGTGCACGCCATCGAGACAGAAGGCGCAACATTCGACACCGACGTGCACGAGGCTGTCACCACGATTGCGGCAGGCGAGGACAAGAAAGACAAAGTGATTGACTGCACAAAGAAAGGCTACAAGATGGGCGACAGGGTGATCCGTTTCGCCCAGGTGGTAGTGGGTGCATAAACGGAGGACACGATTATGGCAGAGAAAAGAGATTACTATGAGGTATTGGGTGTGGATAAGAACGCCACACCTGATGACATAAAGAAGGCTTATCGTAAGAAGGCCATCCAATACCATCCTGACAAGAATCCGGGTGACAAGGAGGCGGAGGAAAAGTTTAAGGAAGCTGCCGAAGCTTACGAAGTATTGAGCGACCCGCAGAAACGACAACGTTACGACCAATTCGGTTTTGCAGGAATGGGCGGACAAGGAGGATTCTCTACAGGCGGATTCAGTATGGAGGATATCTTCTCGCGTTTTGGCGACTTGTTTGCGGATGCCGGTTTCGATTTTAACGGAGGTCACTTCTCTTCTTTCTTCGGCGGCGGCAGGGGCGGCAGGCATGTCCAGCGGGGCAGCGACCTGCGCGTGAAAGTCAGACTGACACTCGAGGAGATTGCCACGGGTGTGGACAAGAAAATCAAGGTTCGCAAGCTTGTTCCATGCACACACTGCGGCGGAACAGGCTCGGCGGACGGCAAGGGCGGCGACACGTGTCCCACCTGCAAGGGATCCGGTAACGTGGTACGCACGCAGAGAGGCATCTTCGGCATGATGCAGGTGCAGGAGGTCTGCCCCACCTGCCACGGCGAGGGCAAGGTGATCCGCAACAAGTGTACCTACTGCGGCGGCGAGGGTGTCGTGCGCGATGAGGAAATCATCACCATCCATATCCCCGCAGGTGTATCGGGTGGTATGCAGATACCCGTACAGGGCAAGGGCAACGCCGCTCCCCACGGAGGCGTGCCGGGCGACCTGCTCGTACTCGTCGAGGAGGAGGAACACAAGGACTTGCAACGCGACGGCAATGATTTGGTATATAACCTGCTACTCGATATGCCTACTGCGGTATTGGGCGGTCAGGTGAAGATACCGACATTGCAGGGTGATGTGAAGATAACGATTACGCCCGGGACACAACCGGGCAAGGTGCTGCGGATGCGCGGCAAGGGTTTNNCAGTACGGCACGGGCGATCTGCTCATCAACGTGGGGGTATATATCCCCGAAAACCTGAACAAGAGCGAGAAAGAACTGATCGCGCAGTTGCAAAAGAGTCCGAATATTGTACCGGGCAATGCGGACAAGAAGAACTTCTTCAAGAACATTTTCGGATAAGTGACACATACCCTACTCCATCCATATAGTGACAACAGAATGCTTTTGTGCATTTTGTGTTTTTTTGCGGGGATGTTTGCGGGTACGATGCGCGCGGAGCAGGTTCCTATAGAAGAACCCAAGTTAGGGGGTAATCCGACCGGGATTGCTCCCTTGTATTTTGGACCGAACGCGTTGCCCGTTCCTGATATGTCTGACGGGCGGACATACGGGACGCTTCGTATTGAGATGGCGGGTGACGGCTATTGGGGCAAAGAGGGCGACAGGACCGCAAATCTGTTTGCACGCCTCAATATACCTCTCTTCACCGACCGGGTCAATCTGAGCGTATGGATGCCCGTGTATGAATGGTACACCATGTCTTTGGACAGGCAGCGCACCTGCCGTCTGCAGGACACGGCGGTCATACGTGGCGCGGGAGCCGGAGATGTATATATATCCACCGACATACAAGTGTTGCGCGCACGAAGACTCACTCCTGACATAACTGTTCGTGCGGGTGTGAAGACTGCGAGCGGCGGTCAGTTCGGTCTCGCCCGCCACTTCGATGACCCGGGCTATTGGTTTGACGCGGCGATAGGCAAGTCGTTCCGTTTCGGCAAAGGGATGAAAACGGATGAGAAGAAGTGGGAGGTGCGGATGAGCGTGTCAGGCGGCTTCCTCTGCTGGCAGACCAACAGCGCGCGACAGAACGATGCGGTGATGTACGGAGTGCAAGCGATGATAAGGCACAATTTCAGTCCCCGATCAGCTCTTTCGCTGCAAACAACCTACGGCGGGTATATCGGTTGGGAGGACTACGGCGACCGTCCGATGACACTGAAGACACAACTGACCGGGCACATACGCGGTCTTGAACCGTTCGTGCGGTATCAGTGGGGCATACACGATTATCCGTTCCATCAGTTGCGTATCGGATTGGCATACAATTTCAATATACTGAACAAGAAAGAGAAAAAATGAGGAAATCTGTTCCGTTGATACTGTGTCTGGCAACAATGTCCGTCATGGCGGATACCATTCCGTGGCGTGCTTCAGGGGACTCTGTTTCCTCCGTTTTTTTCCGAGACTGGTACCATCGCTCCGACTTGATATACTATCTGGAGGCATATAACGACCACACGATAACTGAAACAACCACTTACGGACAGTGGTGGATACCGGAGCGTCTGACAATAGGCGTGGAGGGATTGCCGTTTACTTCGAACCGATACTATATTGACGGTATGCGGACGGATGATTTGTTTCAACCCGGAAGTACGTTGTATGTACCCAATATGCAGCATTATGACTTGCGGATGAACACAACTTCGGGGCAGTTCTTTTTTACATCTTGCAATGCCGAAGAATCAATGAATGAAGGCGTTTCTGGGAACGGTTACGTGCAAGCCACATATAATTTCGGTCAGTTGGGCGATGGCGAACCTATGATGGGTACCGCCGCCATCTTCAATATCGCCCACCGCTCGCCCATGCAGAGTGCGGACACCTACAAACATGTTTCCGCCCGCCGTCATCAGCGTGGTGCGGGTCAGATTGACGCGGGCTATACGTTTACGGACAAAGCGGGAAACAAGTACCCGCAACACATATATGCTGCTTACGGTCAGCGGATGTTAACCCGTGAGGATGTGTCGGGACTGATTTCGGATAATCCGTTTTATCGTGCCGACTATTACAAAGTGCAGGCTGACGGGACGTTTCCTGTTGCTCGCAAGACATCGGATGATATGCGCATAGGTTACCGTCTGAATTTTTCGGGCAGGTCGGATGGCGGGAGCGAGTATTTGTACAACTACGATGAGGTATATGACCACAAGAACTATTCGGGAATGGTGTATCTCAAACGCCGGTACTTGACCACCGGACTGAACTGGTCATCGGATGTGATTCACCACAACAATCCCAATTTCAGCAAAAACATATTGGATCAGGACGGTGAGAGTTTCTTTCCGTGGGTACCGGACGGAAAGACACATAGTTTAAGTTGGGCGGTCAATTACAAACAGCCGGTGTTGCCGTGGCTGAATGTTCACATAGACGCATACAACTCAACGGTGCATTTCTCACCGGAAAAAGAGCATTTTTCCAATCTGATATATATTCAGAAGCCTGTTGATTACAATAACGATCCAACAGTTACGCCTTCGGCGGTACCGCTTTATACACACGAATGGCATAGCCATCGGTTTACGGGCGGATTGCTAGAGAACACGGTGGGTTTGGATGCCCATTACACTATCTGCAAACAAGTGGATATGCGTGCGAATCTGGACATAACCTTGGACGCAATGCTCATTCGCAACAAGCACAAAGTAAGTCCCAACTGGCAGGCAGGCTTGGATTTTGACATTCATCCGTGCAAGTGGTTTGATATGTCGGTCAGATTAAGTCACGAGCGGCTGCCATATACGACGGATTACCTGCGTTTCTTCTCCGACGACTATTTGAACGGCAGGTATCACCATTATCAGAAAGGTTTGCAACAGACCTCTTTCGCGCAACTTGATCTGCCTTTGCGTTTTCGGTTCGGCAGGCACGAGATTGTATTGCAACAGAGTTACAGACGGTATTTCCATGTTTGGTACACCCGCTACAAGGACGGTGCGGAAGCCAACGGCACTTTTTCCGATATGGACGGTGTGCTGGTGTTTTATCCGTCAGCGGGCGAGAAAGAGTATGAGGTGGGATATACGGACGGATTCGGAACGAACTGGCTGATGAACGCGCCCTACTATTTCTCACAACTTACGCGCTACTCGTACTATGGAAAGAAAGTACTGTTCAGTCTGTCGTGGCAGTCGATGCAGGCGGGCGGATACAGCGCATTGGGTAACGGTCCGACCTCCAACACAGTGGGCATATTGAGTGAATCGACCGCCAACCCGAACACGCGGAATGTGGTAACGAACCAAGCGGGTGAGTATCGCGGAGTGGGCAGGCAGGATATGGACAAGGGGTATGTGTGCCGCATTTATTTGGGTTTCAATATCTGCCGGTGGGTGCAGACAGGCGTGACATTGAAATGGACGGACGGAAAACCCTTCACCGACTGGCAGTACTATGAACAAAACGGTCAGGTGGCGGTATTGCCCTGCGACTCACGCGGCACGAACCCGACAGACGGTCATTTCGGCAAGCGTCATTGCGCGAAGTACAATATCGACTGGCATATGCAGGGGCAATGGACGGCGGGCAAAGTGCCGATGAAACTGAACATTGAGTGTTACAACTTATGGGATTTCTGCCACGATTTGGCGGAGATGGGGTTTGTTCAGGATATTCCTTACGCCAAGCGGGCATCTATGATTATGGACATTCCCGTGGGGTTGCTATCAACGCTGACAATCGGCATGTGATGCTACGAAAACGACTCATATTGTTTATTCGCTACTACCTCTATTGGCTGCTTTTCTTCGTGTTGCAGAAGCCTGTTTTTATGGTATGGCAAAGGCGGTTGATGGAGGAGGTTTCGGTGGCGGATTATTTTCGCGTGATGGGACACGCCCTGCCGTTGGATTTGAGTGTGGCGGGTTATGTGATGCTGGTGATGGGGCTGATACTGGTAGTGAGTTGTTGGGTTCCGCAGCGCGCAACCCGTATTGCGACGGATGTACTGACGGCGATTATGCTATTTGCGGGCTTGTGGGTGATGCTGGGCGACAACGGAACCTTTTCCGCATGGGGTTATCATTGGGACAAGAGTGTTTTCGTATTTTTGCGTTCGCCGGTGGAAGCGTTAGCCTCGGCACCAACTTGGGTATGGATAGCTGGTGGAGCAGGTTTTGCCGTTTTGTTCGGTCTATGGTGGAAGGTATATAGGCTATGGGTATGGCAAGGGGCGGAAAAACCGGTTGAAAAAGCGAGCATCAGGGAACGCGGAATTGGCACGGGCGTACTATTGCTGCTGACAGGTGCGCTGATTCTGCCGATTCGCGGGAGTGTTACAGTAAGCACGATGAACACCGGGCGAGTGTATTTCTCCGACAATCAGATGCTCAATATTGCGGCAATCAATCCGCTTTTCAATATTGTTGAGTCATTAGGAGAGAATACGTTTGATGTAGCGAAATACACGTATATGTCTTCGGATGAGGCTGCTCGGTTGGTTGATGAATTGTTTGAAAAGGACGCGCATCATTCATCGGATTCCTTTGAAACAGACACACTACCCCATTACGTTCTTCGCACGAAACGTCCGCATATTGTGCTTTTTATTTTGGAGAGTTTTTCGCAGAATGCATGGGAGGCAATGCCTTGTCTGCGGTCGTTAAGCAAAGAGGGGATATGGTTCAGCCACACCTACGCGGGCAGTTACCGCACAGACCGCGGCGTGGTGGAGGTGATGAGCGGTTTTCCCGGGCAACCAACGAGTTCGCTGATGACCGTTCCGTATAAGTCAGAGCGGCTACCGAATATCGGTAAGAGTTTGAAGGCGGCAGGATATGATTTACATTTCTATTACGGTGGGGATGAGGATTTTACGAATATGCGTTCGTACCTCATATCGGGCGGTTTTGACAAGCGTGTAAGCGACAGGGATTTTCCTTTGAGCGACCGAATGAGCAAGTGGGGCGTGCCGGATCATATCCTTCTGCCAATGGCGCAAAAGGAGATTGCGGCGCGCTATGAACAGGACACCCTAACTCATCTTGATGTCATTCTCACACTCAGCAGCCACGAGCCGTTCGAGGTACCGATGCATAGGCAGGAGCATCCCTACCTCAACTCGATAGCCTATACCGACAGCTGTATCGGGGCGTTTGCGGATTCGATGCGTCTGTCCGCAGAATGGGACAATACACTGCTTGCATTTGTGGCCGATCACGGCTATCCGTACCCGGAAGACCTGCCCGTCACCAATCCCGAACGGTATCGCATCGTGTCGCTCTGGGCGGGAGGTGCCGTTGCCTTTCCGCAGGAGGTAACGATGCTGTGTTCGCAGGCGGATATTGTGCCTACCCTCCTCTCGCAGATGGAACTTCCAACGAGCGACTATGTGTTTGCGAAGAACCTGCTTGGCACACAACGAACGCCCTTCGCGTTTTTCGCCTTCAACGACGGATTCGGTCTGCTCACGGAGCGGGACACGGTTGTTATTGACGCGAAGGCGGACAAGACAGTAGTGTCATCCTCCACATCGGAAGAACGGAACACTGAACGCACGGCACGGGCTATGGTACAGCGTATCATGGAAACAATTGATAACATGAATCTTCAATAAACCAATGAGCAAACTGAATTACATGTGAATCTGTTCCGCTACTTGAATCAACAACCAATAAAAAAACTATGCAAACCGAAAAAAAAACACGTGTCGCCATATTAGGTTACGGCAACATAGGCAAAGCGGTCGAAGAGGCCGTCAGTATGACAAATGACATGACCATCGCAGGCATATTCCACCACGATGAAACGGATCGTCTCAATGCTTGTCATCCGGACATCGTACTGCTGGGTGTACCGTCCCGTGAGGTTCCCGGAACAGCGGAGCGACTGCTCTCAACGGGTCTGAACACCGTGGACAGTTTCGATATCCACACGCAGATACCGACCGTTCACAAGCTTCTGAACGATACGGCACGAACACATAATGCGGTCAGTATCCTTTCCGCAGGCTGGGATCCCGGATCGGATTCAGTGTTCCGCACGCTGATGGAGGCACTGATGCCGAGCGGACTGACGTACACGGACTTCGGTCCCGGGCGGTCAATGGGTCACACAGTAGCCGCCAAGCATATCGAGGGTGTCAAAGACGCATTGTCAATGACCATTCCCTTGGGAACCGGCATCCACAGGCGCATGGTATATGTGGAAATAAAAGATGGCTATTCGTATGACAATGTGCGTGATGCTATACTTCAGGATGACTATTTCGCCCACGATGAGACACATGTCATCGAAGTGGAAAATGTGCAGGCTCTGAACAACGTCGCTCACGGTGTACACCTGACCCGAAACGGTGTCAGTGGCACGACCCACAACCAGCGCATTGATATGACAATGACAATCAACAACCCAGCCCTCACGGGTCAGATTATGGTTGCATCCGCTCGCGCTGCGATGCGTTTGGCGGAAAGAAAGCATTACGGATGCTTCACGATGATTGAACTGGCACCCGTCGATCTGCTGGAAGGAGGAAAGGAGGAATGGATTAAAAAACTCGTTTAGACCATTCCTCACAAACCTGCAGAACCGACTACAAATCAGGCAACGTTGGCAATCAGCCAATCAGTTGCCTGATTTGTTGGCATATATGTTCAGTGGTGAAGCCCAGTTTCTCCTCCAGCACCTGATAGGGCGCGCTGAAGCCGAAACTCGTCATACCCCATATTTTTCCGTTGCCGCCAACCAAGCCTTCCAATGTGCAGGGCAGTCCGGCGGTCAGACCTAAGCGTTTGACTGCGGGAGGCAGCACCTCGTCCTGATATGCCTGCTCCTGTTCACGGAAACGTCCCTCGCTCGGTACACTGACCACCTGAAGACGGAAGCCTTCCTTGCGCAGAATGTCAGCTGCTGCTTGGAGCGAGCTGACCTCGCTACCGGAAGCCAGCAGCACCGCCTGCGGGTTCTCATCGCGGGAAACGATATAGGCTCCTTTCCTGAATCCTTCCGCATCCACATTCGGCAGCGAAACTATGTCTTGTCTGCTCAATATGAGTGCCGTAGGCGTTTGGGTGTTCTCCAATGCGGCTCTCCAAGCCAGCGTTGTCTCTTCGGCATCAGCGGGACGAAGCACAAGTACTGAAGGGTGTCCGCTGTGGTTATGCAGTTTCTCCATCAGGCGTATCTGCGCCTCCTGCTCAACGGGTTCGTGCGTCGGTCCGTCCTCGCCCACGCGGAACGAGTCGTGACTCCAGATAAAGATGACAGGCAGTTGCATCAGTGCCGCCATACGCACGGCGGGTTTCATATAGTCGGAGAAGACGAAGAACGTGCCGCAGGCGGGTATGATGCCGCCGTGAAGTGCCATACCGATGCATACGCACGCCATCGTCAGTTCGCTTACACCCGCCTGCAGGAACTGACCGGAGAAGTCGTTCTTTGTCAGCGCGTGTGATTTCTTGAGGAAGCCGTCCGTCTTGTCGGAATTGCAGAGATCGGCTGACGAAACAATCATATTGCCCACGTTCTCAGCGAGGAAGGAGAGAACCACGCCGCTGGCGGAGCGGGTGGCCTTGTCCCTACCCTGCTGGAACCGACTCCAGTCGATACAAGGTGTCTCGCCCGAGAAGTACGCCTCGTACTGTTTGGACAGCGTGGGGTTCTCCTGCTGCCAGCGGTAGAACTGCTCATAGCGGCGGTTGCACAGCTCGCGCAGTTCGGCCTTGCGGTTGTCATAGAGTTCCTTCACTTCGGGGAAGATGACGAACGGATCGTCAGGATTACCGCCGAGGTTGCTGATGGTACGGGCGAACGATGCACCAGCTTTGGTGATGGGTTGTCCGTGGGTGGCGCAGAGGTTCTCCTTGCTCGTGCCGTCCTCCGCCATGCAGCCCTTGCCCATCACGGTATGCCCGATGATGAGGCTGGGGCGGTTTTTCTCCTCCTTGGCGCGTATTAGTGCCTCGCGGATGGCATCGGCATCGTTGCCGGAAATCTCCTGCACGTACCAGTTCCAAGCCTCGTATTTCTTCACGATGTCCTCCGTGTCCACATCCTTGCAGGGCGTGGAGAGCTGGATGTCGTTCGCATCGTAGAACATGATGAGGTTGTCCAGTCCGAGGTGTCCCGCCATGCGTCCCGCGCCCTGACTGATTTCCTCCTGTATGCCGCCATCTGATATATAGGCATAGATGGTGGGGTTGTGCGCTTCGCCGAAACGCTGGTTCATCCATTTGGCGGCGATGGCGGCACCGACTGCGAAGGTGTGTCCCTGTCCGAGCGGACCGGAAGCGTTCTCAATGCCCCGTTCGACGTTGCGTTCGGGGTGTCCGGGTGTGACGCTGCCCCACTGACGCAGGTTCATGAGGTCATCCATCGTGTATTTGCCTGTCAATGCCAACACGGCATAGAGCATAGGAGCCATGTGTCCGGGGTCAAGGAAAAGTCGGTCGCGCCCATTCCAACCGGGGTTTTCAGGGTCGTACTCCATAAACTCGGAGTAAAGGACATTGATAAAGTCGGCTCCGCCCATGGCCCCGCCAGGGTGCCCGCTCTTCGCTTTCTCCACCATACTTGCGGCAAGGATACGGATGTTGTCCGCCGCACGGTTCATCAGTTTGGTTGTGTTCATACGTATAATGATTTTTTGATGTTCTTGTTCTCAAAGGTTTTCTGTCTTCCTCAATTGAAGTTCTGCTGCTCCTCATCGCCCAGTACAATAAGGCTGAAAATAAGGGTCTGCCGGAGGGGTTTCTGCGGTTTTCCCATAATGATCATGTGCTTTCGCATCTGTGCGTAGTGCGTAAGGGCGAGCAGTGCCTCATCGTGCTGATTCTCCAGCATATCAAGCAGGTCTTCCTGCAACGCCTGCGACTGTCGTATCATTTCATCAAAAGCGGTGGCGATAAAGATGACGGCTGCCATCGCTTTAGCGCGAACCACAATGGCGTTCTGTTTTCTCGCGCCCGATATGAGAAGGCGGAAGACCGGCTCGCGGAAACCGTTCATCAACAGATTCCGTATAAGCCCCGACACGGCGGACTGTGCATCCTGCGGGTTGTTCTTGTCCATCAGCATCACATCAAGATCGGCCTGATCGTCACCGGTCGGATTGGTGAGGTTGGCGTACCAGACGAGTATTGGGTTGTCGTTGGTCATAATCAATCGTGAGAATCTGTTATTCGGTTACACGGATCAGGCATGAGGCGGTGCGGGTGACATGGTTTTCATCCTCTGTCTTGCGGGTGACAGTGACAGTTGTTTCGCCTGTCCTGTGCGCGGTGACGGTTCCGAGTATGTCAACGGAGGCAACGGTGTCGTTCGCGCTGTTCCAACTGATGCCGGAGATGCTGCAGGTGAGAGAAAGCCTGTGTGTCTCGCCCGGGTGCATCTCTACGGTGCTTTCGGTCAGTGTCAGTACGGGACTGTCCGTATAGCCGATATCGGTTACGTCTTCCTGACAGGAGGAAAGGGGAAAGACTGTCAAAGCAAGAAGCAAGCAGAAATAAACAGAATGTCTGGTTTTCATAGCAGTCTGATATTTTTTTGGTTATTGTACGAAGAGCAGTTTGCCGGAAGTCACCTTGCGCTTGCTGCTTTGATAGATGGTGTAGAAGTACAACGTATGCGGGTCAAGCGTCAGGATGGTGCACTGCGATACATCTGTCACGTCGTTGAAATAGTCCTGCCCGTTCGGGTCTTTTGACACGATGGCGTATCTGGGGTCAATAGCCTGCATAGCGCGGTAGAAGAGCAGGTGCCCGTCTGATGAATAGACGGCTATCTGCGCATCGTTGCGCAGGCAGGCAACGGCTATCTGCGTCGATCCGGGGATGTATTTGAGAAGAATGTCACTCGGCTCGATTCGTGCTACGCGGTCGATGGATGACTCGACGAACTCGACGGTGTAGATGTTTCTGTTCCTCGGATTGAAGATTGATGCGTATTGCGACACACAGGTAATGACTCGCGTTTCGCCATCCGGCAGGATGGACACTTCCGCACGGGAGTCTGCGGCTATGACGGATACATCAGGTGTCTTTCCTAAAACAGGAATCTGATAGTGATGCACTTCGGGATCGAAATCGGCCAAAGGCTCGTTATCCAGCATAATCATGATGACAGTGCTGTCGTGACTGAGGCTGACACGCTGCACAAGGTCGTACGTCACATGGGCTGTATCGCCCGCTACCGTGCTGTAGAGCGTGATATGGATAATCCGCTCAATCAGCGTGTTGTCCTGCGGATTGAACCGATCGTCCGAGTCAATAGTGGCATTCACCCGTTGGTCGGCGGTGACAAAACGGACATCCTCCACTCCGAAGAACCCGTCCTCCTTTGTTCCAGATTCATAAGGATTTTTCTGATAAGCAAGCGTGTCAGCATGGAAGTCGTGATCAAAGCCGTTCGCGCGATTGACAGGCTGTTCTCGGACAAGCAGTGAGTCCATACGCACGGCAACGGGCAGTGTGTCCTGTGCGCTCTTGATGAAGGCGAACAAGATACTGTAGGTCGTGCGGTTGTCCCCGTCAGGTGCGACAACCTCGCAGGAAAGGGTTGTGTACCGTTTGCCGTCAAAGATTGTGATGTCCTCCTGCTCGTTGAGCTGCTGTTCCGCATCGGAAGGAATCCATTCGACTGTAGGTTGAACGGCATCGTCATAGAGTTCATACTCGTATGTGAGTATGTCGGGTTGGTATCCCGCCAGCGGCTCCCCGTCCACCATAATGTTCGCCAGTTGCGCGTTCGGCGATTTGCCGTATATGAAGCGGACGGTGTAGTCTTCCGCGTGGATGCCGTCCTCTGCCATGACGTGGATGAGCATGACGGAATCGCCTTTCTGGGTGTAGGATACGTTCTGGGTGTTGAGTTTTCTGGAGACGGTCACATTGGGCATCTGGTGCTGGTTGGTTCCGCTGTAGGGTACTTTCCATGTGTATGAGTACACATCCTTGTCGAACTCTTCAATCGGCTCGCCTTCCACGTAAATCATATCCAGACGCGATTCGCCGGAGAGCGTGACAGGGAAGTGGATGGTATAGACACGGGTGGCATTGTTTTGCGCCGTAACGGTAATGGTTATTTTCTTGTTGAGCGATTTCATTCCCTTGATTTGATCGTCCAATGTATCCAACCGGACGGTCTGGTACATGTCAGATGTCTCATATTCCACTTTAGGAAGGGGGGATGTGGAGGACGCGACGGTGTGGAAGTACTCCGTCTGTTCGGGGACAAAATCGGCGAGAGGACGGTTGTCCACGATGATGTTTGCGAGCAGTGTGTTGTCCGACTGCTGAATATCGTAATTGACCGTATAGATTCCTTTCCTTCCGCTTTGGGCAGTTACCTCCACTTGCTCGCTCTTGTTGGTTTTTGTTTCCTCCAGAACGGTTTTTGCGGTCTTCTGCCATTTGTTGTCAAGATCCCAAGTGAGTTCGGGGAACGTTTCTGTGCCGACCGGCAGCGTGACGGTGTAGTTGTGTATGGAAGGGGTGAAAGTCTGTATCTGTGTACCCTGTTTGTATGTCAGCGTATCACCGTCCAGATAGAGCATCTTCAGATCGGCATTGTCGTTCAATGTGAAGGCGAAAGCGACGGTGTAGGTGGATTGTGTCACGCCGTCCTGTGCGGTAACATGAATGGTTGCCTGCATGGTGTTTTCGGTTGCCTGTTCGGTAGTTACCGTCTGCGTCGCCTTTCCCTGCGGGGTAACCTCCGGCAATGTGGTGACACCTTCCGGCAGAACAATCTGATAGAAGAACGTGCCGGCGGCGAATCCTTGCAACTCTTCCGTGCCGGTGTAAATCATGTCGAGTGTCGCATCGGACGAAAGCGGGCGGCGGAAATCGAGTGTATAGACGCGCTTGGATACACCGTCCTTGGCGGTAACGGTAATCAGAATCTGCGTCTCACTCTGACTTACGCTGACGCTTTGTCCGTCACTCTTCAACTGTGCGGACACTTGCGGCAGTGTGGCCCCGGTGGGAAGATTGACGGTATATACAGTATTGCCCGACTCGAATTTCAGATCGGGATTCAGTTCCTCCTCAAAATCTTCCAATGCTTTACCATTCAGCAGGATATTACCCAATTCGGTATCGTTGGAAGCGGGTTTACGGAATATTTCCACCTTGTAGTCATTCACGGTTACGCCGTCCTGCGCAATGACGTGGATTGTGTGTTCGGTCCGGTCGGTGTATTTGTTTTGCGAGGTGGTAATTTTCTGGAAGTTATCCTCCGTTGCCCATTCAATCACATCATTGTCAATCGCGGACTGGGTGGAATAGTACAGGCGGTCTTTATCAAAGCGTTCCACGAGTTGCCCGTTCACAATGATACCCGTCAGACTGGCATTGTGGCTGGCTTCTGCCCGGATGAGCAACTCATAAGTTGTGTTTGTGCCGTCCTCCGCCGTCACGATGATATACGTGGACTGCCCCACCTTGCCTGTCTGTATCTCCACCTGCTGCTCCTCCTGTTTGCGCTCGTATGTCAATACGGGCAGCATAGGTTCCGCTTTCTTGACAGCGGGAGTGGGAAGGACGATTTCGTAGTACAGCGAATCAGACCGGAAACCGTCTATGAGTTTGCCATCGGCAAGTATCTTCAGAAGTTGCGAATCATTGCTCAGGTCGGGTGTGATGGTAACCGTATAGGTGGCCGTCGATACGCCGTCCTCTGCGGTAACGAGGATGGTGAATACACCGTTGCTCCACTTTATATCCACAGTCTGCGCCTCCTCTGATTTCTCCACAACCAGCATAACAGCGGCATCGGTGGGTATGGTATAGTCGTTCACGTCAGCGTCGAAACCTTCCAGAGAAGCATCATTCATATAGATGTTCTTCAGATGTGTGTCTTTCGATTTGGCTGCGGGATAATGGATGCGGTAGGTATGTTCTGTGCCTGCGGGCGAGCCGTAGGTGTTCCATGTCATACCCGTTTCCTCCTGTATATATACAATCGAGTCGCGGTTGTCCGTCTGGTGGTAAATGACTTGAACCGGAGCTGCTGCGGGATAGTAGTCATATACATCTTTCGAGAAATCTTTCACGGGTATGCCGTCCCATTCCATCTCACCCAACTGGGCGGAAGTCGTATAGGCTACGGGGACGAGCGTCACTTTGTACATTCCTTTTGTGCCGTCCTCGGATTCAACGGATATAATGCCGTTGTTCACATCCACCGTCTGAAGCGTGTGTCCCTTGACGAAATGGAAGTCAGGCATCGTGTCGGCTTTGAGCGTGTATTCGCGGACAGACGGGTCGTAATCGGGAACCAACGTGCCTTTGTCGGGGGCCAGAGACTTGAGGGTCGTGTTGCTGTCCTCCTTCCAGTTGATATGGATGGTGTAGGTCTTGCTTTCCCCGTATTCGGGCGCAACCACGATTGTCACCGCATCTTTGGTGCGGGTGGTGGTCATCTTGGCGCGGCTGCTCGTTGCCGTTGCCTGCAGGTCAGGAAGGATATCCGACGGAGTCAGCGTGATGGTGTAATCCGTCTGGTCGGAGTCAAATCCTGCCAGCAGTTTGCCGCCCAGGATGATGTTAGCCAGTGTGTTGACTTTGGAGAGCGGACGCTTCACCTCCAATGTGTAATCCGTATAATCTGTTCCGTTCTCGGCGAAGTTGCGGATGGCTGCTGTACGCACACCGTACTCGCCGACAGGTGTCTCGGCTGCCCATTTTACTGTCGGTGCCTGGTCGGCAACTTCTCCTGTAAATACAAGTTGCGGAATCTCTATTGCCTCTGAACTCTTCAGTGTAACGGAGAAGGCATTTCCCGACATTGTGGCGGGCAGACTGTTGACGGTCAGACCGGTCAGGGTATGGTTGTACTCGAAACGGATATAATCCAGATACATATCGGCTTTTGAACTGGTGGAAGCCACCGCGTTGGTTCCTGAAATCTGATGGAAGGAATTGATAACGATATTCAGCAGATTCGGATAGCCCACAGCCGTATTGGCTTCTGTCAGGTCATACACTTTTTCCGTCCAGCCGTAGGTGCCTTCCTTCCAGTCGATGGTCTTCACGCCTTTCGAACCGGTCAGGATGTACTGCACCAGATTGTTGTCGGTTACTTTGCTGACGCTGCTGCGTATCTTTATCGTATCCGGGCTGTTGTGGAACGGTATGCCGCCCGAAACGGCGAACGAGCTGGCACCGGCTATACCCCAGCTGCCGGTTACGGTGCCTAACGTGATAAAGCCCGGTATGCTGCCGCCGCCCGGTGTCGAATAGCGGGTGGATAGATGTACGTTCCCATCGCTCTCTGTCACCAGTTCGTCAGGGGTGAAAGTAAAGAAACCTTTATGCTGTCCCAGCGCATCGGCTATCGTATTCCATCCAGTGGGTTTGTTTGCAGAGGACAGTGCGGTGCAAGGCGACCATTCGGTGAACTCGGCATTGGGTACCACATCGTTCTCATAGTAGAACCACAGATGGTAGGTGTTCGAGCGGCTGCCGTAAGTGATGGTTGCCTGCCAGTGTTTCTGGGACGGCTCATAGGAAATCGAAGCTCCCTCGTTCAAGGTATAGTCAATGACAGGTGAGCCGGTTACATTCACTATGTACGAGAACTGTTCGGGGTCAAATCCCTTAATCGTAGCCCCGTTGACCTTGATGTCAGTCAGCACGGCAGGGTCTTTCGGATCCACAGCAGGCGTTATGGTGTAAACCTCATCCTTCACACCTTTCACGTTCGACTGGGCGGTGACACGCGTCTCATCCAGTATGCCGCCGCTCTCCACAAACACGGTCTGCGTGCCGTAGGATTTCTTGTACTCGATGGTCATTGAGCGGCTTCCGAAGGGCAGGTTGGCGGTGAAGTCGCGCTTGGTCTTGTCGAACACCTCGTTTACCTTGCCCAGCAGCGTGTCGTTGGTCTCCACTACGCGCAGGAGTGTCAGCAGGTTCTCCTCCGTCGGGTCTTTGACGGTGAACTTCACCTTGTAGGTCAGTTGTTTGCCGTCTTCAGCGGTGACGATGATCTCCGAAGTCTCGTTCACGCGGCGGATAATCTGATGCACGCTCTGTTCGGGCAGTGCTTTTATGAAACTCAAGGCAGGCACCGTGTCCGAACCGTAAGGCAGGAACACCTCGTAGTCGGTTACCTCCTGACTGAAAACGGGTTCCAGCGAAAGATCATCATTGAAAGGCATAGTCAAATCTGCCAGATATGTGCTGTCGCTCTTGACAACAGGGAAATGAATGCGGTAGTCGCCCGATGTCTTGCCGTCAGGAGCAAGAACCGTTATCACGGTCGTTCCGTTCACGCTGCTGCGGAAGGTGGTGATTGTCTGCGTGGGAAGCACGCCAATCGGTTGGATGGAGGGGATGACTCTTGTGCGCCATGCCAGAGTGACAGTATAGTCCGTCACAGCAGGGTCAAAACCGTCCAGTTCCTCACCCTCTATCAAAATGGTCTTCAACTGCACGTTGTCGGATCGGATGAGGTTGTAATGCACCGTATAGGTGGCCTGCATGCCGTTTTCCGCAAGAACCAGCACACGCTGCTCCGTCCCGTTCACCGTGGTCATCATCGTCGTCTGGCCGGGCTTGGTCTCTATGCTCATCTTGGGAAGATCCGCCCCTGTTTCCTGATCAAGGAAATAGTCGTAGGTGTCTTCGTCGTAAGTGAAGTCGGAGCGCCCCTCCAGCGTGATGTTTTTGAGATGCGCGTCCCCGTTGGCGGGAATGTCAAAATCCACCGTATAGGTCTTCGCGCTTGTACCGTCCTCAGCGGTTACGACAAGTTGTACGCCTGCCTTTCCTGTCAGACCGGTATGGACAGTCTGATGCGCGTTGTTCTTCTCGTAAGTGACTGTTGGCAGCGCGCTTCCCTCCGCCAGTTTCTCTGTGTATGAATAGACATCCGAAGAGAAGCCTGCCATCGCCTTGCCGTCCAGCAGGATGGCTTTCAGGGTGCAGTCATCGGACACAGTATGGGTGAAAGTCAGTTCGTACTTGGCAGTCTCCTCACCGCTCTGTACATAGATCACCGCTGTGTTCCCGTTGACAATCACCTGCGCGGTCTGACCTTCGGCTGTTTCAGCAGTCACTTCGGGAAGAGTCTCAGAGTCGATAGCAATGGAATAGGAGTATTGTTCCGGCTTGAAATCCGTCATTGCCTTTCCGTCCAGACTGACTCCTTTCAGCAGGGTATTGGAGGATGATACGGATTGGAATTTGATGGTGTAGATATTTTGCTCACCGGCTTCGGGACGTACGATTATCTGTGCCGTACCCGCCGCTTTGGGCGATACGATGGTTACCTGTTGCGCCTCATCGGCACGCTCCACTGTGATGACGGGACAAGTTTCCGTCGCCAGTGTATAGGTGTAGGAAAGTACGGTCTGGTCAAAGCCTGCCAGCGGATTGCCGTCCAGATAAATCATCTTCAGGAACGCGCTCTCCGACTTGGGAATGGTGAATGATACCTTATAAGTGTTCTTCGCCTTTCCGTCCTGCGCGGTTACTGTCAGGATGTAGTCATTTCCCTGACGCATACCCAGCACTTTCTGTCCCTCCTCCTGTTTTTCGTAAGTAACTTCCGGAAGCGTGGCTGTGCCGGCAGGAAGCGTGTATGTGTAGTTGAAGGTTTCGGCTTTGAAATCTTCCAGTTCTTTTCCGCCCACACGTATCATCTTCAGCTGTGCGTTCGATGACAGCGTTTGCGTGAACGTGATGGTGTATATCCGGGCAGAACCTTTCTGCGGACGGACGGTCAGCACGTAGTCGCCAGTCAGTTCGGAAGGCTTCTTGTCCGTCACGGTCTGGTACGAGCTTCCGCGTTCGTAGGTCACTTTCGGCAGCGAGGTGGCTGTGGATTCCAGCACGTACGTGTAATTGAGCGTCTCCTTGTCGAATCCTGCCAGTTCCTTTCCGTCAATGTAAATCATGTTCAGGTAGTTGGCATTGTCCTGCGCGACTGTGAAAATCAGTTGGTACTGCGTGGTTGCCCCGTTGCCTGCGGTCACTACTATGCGGGTCGTGCCATTGATGCCACCCTCGGTCATTTCCACTTTCTGGAACTCGTCCGTCTTTTCCCACGTGATGGATGGAAAATCCTTGTCCGTTGTACCCACAGGCAGCGTGATGTTATATACGCGGGTTGAGGAATCGAATCCTTCCAGCGGCTTGCCGTCCAGATAGATGGCTTTCAGCAGCGTGTTCTCCGACTGCTGGGTGGAGAAGATAATCTTGTACACCGACTGTGAACCGTTGGCGGCTTCCACCACAATCACTGTCGTGCCGTTCACATCCGACTTGTTCACGGTTACTTTCTGCGCCGCATCGCCCGTTTCATATCCTATCTCAGGGATGGAGGTCGAACCCATTGCCAGTTCGACGTAATAGATGAACTTCTTCTTGTCAAAGCCCGCTATCTGCTTGCCGTCCAATGTCAGATTGTTCAGGTACGTGTTCGATGATGCTTCCAGTTTGAAGGTTATCGTATAGGTTTTTGCGACAGGGTTGCCTTTCGTGCTGACCTTGATTTTGTACTGGCAGTTGTTGGTCATCTCTGCGGGAGCCTCATAGACGATTGTCTGCTCGCCGTCCGCATAGGCGGACACAGCCTTCACTTCCGGCACTTTGGTCGTACCTGTGGGAAGAGAATAGGTGTAACTTACTTTCTGTGATGAGAAATCCGGAATGGAAGAGCCGTCTACCAGTATGTCTTTCAGTGTGTTATCCGACAGTAAGGCGATCTTGAAGCGAATGGTGTAAGTGCGTGTGGTCTTTCCGTCTGCCGCCGTCACTTTGACGGTTGTAACATCGTTCAGTGTCTTCGCGTCATTTATTACATACGACTGACCGTTGTCCTGTCCGATTGGTTCGATTACAGGTACGGCGGTCGTGCCGTAGGGGAGCACCACCTCCACATCGGCAACGTAAGGATTGAAGCCTTCCTTGTCTTTTCCATCCACCTTGATGCCGGCGAGGTAGGCGTTTGAGGAAGCCTGCTTGACAAAACGGATCTTGTATGTCATCGTCTTGCTTCCGTCCCCCGATTTGACAGTCAGGGTGGTTACTTCGCCAACTGCACCCTTGTTTATTGTAATCTCGTCGCCCGTCAGACGACGGCCTGGGAATGTGGCGGTCTTGTTCTGCGAGTTGGTCAGTTTGCCCGCACCGCGCATCGCGATAATCTCCGGCACCGATGTGGCATCCTGCCCCAACGAATAGACCTGCTCCTCCTCCGTGTCAGGATTGAAGCCGTTCCAGACCAGTCCGTCAATGTACAGTTTCTGTACCTTGCACGAGTAAATCAGTTCCACATCATCCACATACAGGTCATTGCCTTTTATGATACCCGTATTATTGAACGCGTTCGGAGCATTGCCCGCCGAGAATATGACGTTCACCTTCTCCGGTGCGTCATCGCGGAGATAATAAATCGGCACGCGGATATTCGTCCAGTCGGGATACGAAGCGCGCTCGCGATGCCAGCCCTCCGCCACTTGTTTGGCCTGAACCGAAGTGCCGCACATGTTGCCATTGGTACTCTGGCGGATGTCGCATTCCTCGTTGGTGTGGGTCGAACTCTTGCACGAACCGCCTTTTGAACGGTAACTGTTGCCGGAACTGTTGCCCAGCCAGCTGTAGAACACGATATTGAAATCCTCACTCGTCGCGCTGCTGCCGGTACGCCTAATCCATACCGACAGCGTGTCAGGGCGGTAGGTGAAACTGATACCGCCTTCCGTGCCGCCTGTACCCGTTTTCGTATCAACACCCTCTATCGCGCTCCAAGCATAGCCCAGACTGAAATAACCCGGCGCGGTTTCTGTAACGCCCATCGCGCCCACTTCCTGATTCGCAACGTAGGCGCAACTGCCCGTGCGGCCTTCGCGTCTGTACAGGAATGTGAAATTGAACCCCATCTGCGACACGTTGCTGCCGTGCCAGTCCCTCGGCTGCGCGTTGCCGTCAAACGATCCAGACCAGTCCTCAAAATGTTGGTCGGGCAACTGCTGAGCCTGTACTCCCATACCTGCCATCAACAGGAAAGAAAGGAACAAATAATTGATTTTCTTCATAGTATAATAATATTATGTTTCTCTTTATGTTTCTGTTCATTGCACAAAGGTATCTTATCGCTGCACAAATTACAGCAGAGTACAATAAACGCCGCAAAAGTACAACAACACTTATATGTATAAAATACCTTTTCTTAAGAAAAACTTATAAATTTCTTCAATATTTTTCTCAAAAACATATCGTTTCTTAAGCACTAACTAAAAAGTAACCTACAATAGAGCTGCCTCAGCCATATGCCGTAAGTATGGAACTGCGGGAAAGGCGGGAAAGTAATCAAAAAATGCAGTAAAGAGTCGAAAAAGTTTTGCGCGAATGAAACGGTAGTGTTATCTTTGCGCGCTTTTTTGCAGACTTGGGAAATCTTCCGACGAAAAAATGGAATAAAAAATGGAATAAAACATCCTTACATGATATAACAAACTAATAAACATAATATTATGAAGAAAATTTCAACTTTCTTATTCGCCGTACAAATGATTTGTACAAACCTTTTGGCAGCAAACATTGGTGAATGGACAAGCAGTCAATGTAACGTAACCCTCTCCGATGCAGGTGTGCTTACCATCAGCAAAAAAAGCAGCCAGGGTCAGATGAGCAATTACACGGGATCCAATCCTGCCCCGTGGTATGAGCATCGTGCGGTCATTACATCGGCAGTCATCGAATCAGGTGTTTCGCAGATTGGTGCCCGCGTTTTCCTTGATTGTGAGAACCTGTCCTCCGTGACGATTGCGAATACCGTTATATCCATAGGAAATGCGGCATTCCGTGGATGTACAAGTTTGTCTTCCATTGCGATTCCCGAAAGCACGACCTCCATCGGTGAGGCAGCATTACACGGGTGCACCGGTTTGACAATCTTGGAAATACCGGCAAATGTAGCAACTATAGGCAAAAGTGCTTTCAATTATTGCGAGCATTTGGCATCAATTATATGCCATGTTGTCACTCCTGTCGTTTTACCGGGCGAAGAAGTATTCCATAATGTCAACAAATCCATTCCTTTGTATGTGCCTTTTGAGAGCCTTGAGGCTTATAAAGAAGCAGAACAATGGAAAGACTTCAATGTAATGCCGGATCCGAATCAATGCCATACGTATAGCTACTGCGGTGCGGAAGGAGATGGCAAAAATATAATGTGGACCTTCGATTGTGATGCGAAATTGTTGGTTATCAGCGGTACCGGTAGTATGAAAAGTTACGAAGCAGGAACAGCTCCGTGGTATATTCACCGTACTAATATCCAGACAGTAGTCATTGAAGAAGGCGTGAAAACAATCGGTGGTTACGCATTCTACAACTGCAAAAATATCACATCGTTAACTCTTCCGAACTCGCTTTTGAGCATTGGTAATAACGCCTTCAATATATGCATGGGATTAACGGAATTGATTATCCCGTCGGCCGTTGCGACTATTGGTTCATTCGCTTTTGCAAGTTGCAACAAGGTGGCTTCCATTCGGATTTTGGGTCGTCCGACTATTGAAAACGGCGCTTTCAAAGACTGCTCTGCACTTACATCCGTTCTGTGCGCATCGGAGATTCCTCCTATTTGTCACGCAAACGCGTTCATGAATCTGACTGATGAAAAGCTTGGTACGGTTCTTCTCTCTGTTCCGGGAACTGCGCTTGATGCATACGAGGCACATGACGTATGGAAGAAATTCGACATTCAAGCCTCTTCCCTGAAGACCGTTCGCTTTGTAAACGAGAGTGGCGAAGTGTTGAAGACGCAGGTATTGGCTGACGGTACCATACCGAATGCGGACGAATTGACACCGACCAAGGAAGCTGACGAGGATTATACCTATGAGTTCGCCGGTTGGCTTCCGACGATTGTTCCCGTAGAGCACGAGTGCAACTATGTTACTCATTTCGTTCGTACGCCGAAGAAATTCTTCAACGTAGGTATCGGTGGTGAGAACTGCGTACTCAATGTAACCAACAAAGTGCCGGAAGGTACGTATCTGGAAGTGACGGTGGCACCGGATGATTGCTATCAGTTCACCCAATGGAGCGACGGTGACACAAATAACCCGCGCGTTATTCAAGTGACGGAAGACACTAACGTTTCTGCTGATTGCAAAAAGATTGTCTATACTATCGAGGGGCAGGCTCAAGGCGGCGGACAGGTTAATATCGCTCCTAAAACCCAACAATAATGCAAAACACTAATATGTCATCACTATGAAACGAATCATTCCATTATTATTAGTGTTGCTGCCGCTATGGGTATTGGCACAGACTTCCACTTCCGTGAATGCGGATTGTGGCGATGTATATGTGCTGACGGCAGAACCTCAGACGGGTTATCATTTTGTGCGCTGGTCGGATGATCCCGGTGAGACTCCCACAATTCCCGCGCAGCGTGAGGTAACAGCCTCGGAAAACATTACGTATACTGCCCTCTTTGAGCAGGATGTTTGCATTGTTACGTGGAAATACATTGATGAGTTCAATCAGAGTCATGAGGATGTAGAGGAATACACCTACGGACAGGTAATCAACGAGCCGTATGACCCCTACCCTCACCGCGCCGACGGTTTCCACTACAACTTCTCCGGCTGGTTGCTGAACGGAGAAGGTGAAGCCGTTGTCTTTGACGACAATCTGGTTGCCGACGGCAACAAGGTGTTCATTGCCGCTTACGATGCCGTGCAGATGTTCCTCATCACGTTCTACGATGAGGACGATGCCACCGTACTACAAGAGGTATGGTGCGACCAAGACGCTCTGCCCGCATTCACCAACCCCACACCGGCTAAAGGAAACCGCGTGTTCGCAGGCTGGACTCCGCAGATAGTCATTGCTACCAAAACAGCCTCATATACTGCCACATATGCAGAAAACGAAACCGCCGGTGATGCATTACAGGGCAGTTTCTCCGTCAGCGACAATAAAAAAGTGAATTTCGCCAAAGGCAACCTGCTGTATAACATAGCGGAAGACAGCTGGTCGCTCGCGGACACGCAATACGACATCATCGGTCTGCCCAATATCAACCTCGGCGATCCCGCCTTCACAGGAACCATCGATATGTTCGCATACAGCACCACAAGCACCAACTACGGTGTCAGTCCGTCCAACGCCGATGCTGACTACACGGGCGACTTCCGCGACTGGGGACAGCTGATAGGCGACGGATGGTTCACACTCAGCAAAGACGAATGGAACTATCTGTACAAACGTCAGAACGGCAACCTGTGGGGAGGCGCAATGGTGGCTGACCGCAAGGGAATCATTCTTCTGCCCGACGACTGGCAGTTGCCCGATGGACTGGAGTTCACACCCAAGTACCGTGTCAATGACGCTGAGATAGACGATTTCGCCAAAAACAAGTACACGTATGACCAGTGGAAACGTATGGAAGCCGCAGGAGCGGTATTCCTCCCCGCAGCCGGTCGCCGCACGGGTGGTATTGGCAACACGATGAACGGTGCCGTGGAGGCTTCCTTCATTAATCCCGCTACCGGTTACTACAGTTTCATGGACAACACTGACATCTACGGTTACTATTGGTCATCCACCTCCACGAGTGAGAAGAACGCAAGTTATCTCATCTTCAACGGCGATTCGTACTACGGTCTGCCCGCAGTATGGAGTTGCGAGAAGCGGCGCGGGCAGTCCGTCCGCCTCGTCCGCGAGGTATCGGCTGATTGCACCATAGAGACAACCGACGGCGCAACCGTCTGGGAGGACGAACTGCCTTACACTTGGGAAAGCGTAACCTTCAATGAAGCAGGAACGGAGACATTGACGCTGAAAGCCACTAACGGCTGTGACTCTGTTGTTACCTTCGCACTCCGCGTGCGTCCTCACAACATCGTGCTGCAGGAGAGCAAGGACGCGCAGTACTATGACTCCTTCGCGGAAGACTATAACGGCCATACGGTTACCACCGCAACGCTGAACAGACAATTTGCCAGCGGCAAATGGACAACGCTGTGTCTTCCGTTCGAAGTACGTAAGGGTATGATGATGTCACTCGGTCTGTACGGACGCGTCTTTGAGTTCCACTATGCGGATAGGACGGATGCCTCGACCGTTACCATCTATTTCTCTGTCGCACAGTCCATTGAGGCAGGCAAAGGCTATGTCGTTTCGGCAAATGCCAAACTGGCGCAGAAGACCTCGTTCATCTTCCCCAATGTCACCATCAACACCGATGCCGACAATGAGGACATCACCGCCCTCACAGGCTACAACGACGCATCCGGTCGAGGCGGTCTCTGGTTGGTCGGCACTCTCCGCACGGGTCTGTTGCAGAATTCAGTCGGCGGAAACACGTATCTCGGTCTGAAAGACAACAAACTCTACTATCCGAACAGCACAATGGGTACCGCCATCCGTGCTTACAGAGCTTTCTTCCGCAGCGAAACAGGCGGCACGATCGAGGATGAAGGCGAGGATGAGCCGCAGGCTCCGAAACGTGTCCGCATTGTTGCGGAAGGTGAGACGGTCTCTGAACTGGAGGTGATGAACGGATCGGAAGACGGCATAGAAGATGCACTGCCTGCCCGCAAATACTTGGAGAACGGTTTTCTCCGCATACTGCGCAACGGCATCCTGTATGACTCACAAGGGCGACAGGTCAATTGAACAGTTGCCGCTGATTGATCAATTGTAAAAAAGTGCAAAAAAAATTTTCCTTTCGGGAAAACCGCTGTAACTTTGCGGCGGTTTTCGTTTTTTTATGCTGTTTGCGGCATTTTGCAAAACAAACAGCACCATGACAGAAGAAAAACGGAGAAACGAATTGTAAAAGACTAACCAATCTATAAAACAATCAAATCATTATGAAACCTACTCACATTGAGCATCTCGGGATTGCGGTCCCCAGTCTGGAAGAGGCTATGCCCTTCTTCGAGTTTTTAACCGGCAACAAATGCTACTCGATTGAAGTAGTTGAGGATCAGAAGGTGAAAACCGCATTCTTCAAGGTCGGCGAAGTGAAAATCGAATTGCTCGAACCCACCAGCCCCGAATCAACCATCGCCAAGTTCATCGAGAAGAACGGCGGTCGAGGAGGTGTGCACCACGTGGCATTCAACGTCAACAACGTGGAAGAGGCTCTCAAGGAAGCCGAGGCGGCAGGCATTCAGCTCATTGACAAGGCACCGAGAAAAGGCGCCGAGAACCTGATGATTGCCTTCCTGCATCCGAAGAGCACCAAAGGCGTGCTGACCGAACTCTGCCAGCAACCCAAGTAATTGGATAATTGATAATTGACAATTGATATGGATACCAACAAACTGGAACGCCTGATTGCCAACCGCGAAAAGGCGATAGCAGGCGGCGGCGAAGCTGCCGTTGAGAAACACCACGCCAAAGGGTGTATGACCTGCCGCGAACGTATCAACATGCTCCTTGACGAAGGCTCGTTTGAGGAGGTCAATATGTTCCTCACCCACCGCTGCCACGACTTCGGCATGGAGAAAAAAGTGTTCCTTGGTGACGGCGTAGCATGCGGAAGCGGCACCATTGACGGCCGTCTCGTCTTCGTCTTCGCGCAGGATGCCACCGTTATCGGCGGCTCGCTCAGCGAGACAATGGCTCTGAAAATCTGCAACGTGATGGATCAGGCAATGAAACTCGGCGCACCCATCATCGGTCTGAACGACTCGGGCGGCGCACGTATTCAGGAAGGTGCCTGCGCACTTGCCGGATATGCAGAGATTTTTGAGCGCAACATCCTCGCATCGGGTGTGGTTCCGCAAATCAGCGTCATCTTCGGTCCCTGCGCCGGTGGTGCTGTTTACAGCCCCGCGCTGACCGACTTCATTATGATGACCGAGCA
>DBVX01000061.1 GCA_002308815.1 Bacteroidales bacterium UBA1253 | reverse complement strand
GGCTTACTTTCTGAAAACCAAGCAATATACATTTGATTATCAGAGAGTTTCAGGGGATTAAACGGTTTTTATGAGTTTTATCGGACAGTAATATTTCTCAATAATCCCTTCGATACAGACAGTGGGACGTGTATACGCCTCACTGTCTATATCAAAGTATGCAGAAGATAAGCCTTTTCTATCCGTTTATTGTACTTCCGCACCAAATAAGTTATACATCTTTCCGTCGCGGAGGATGAGAACCTGTCCGTTGCGGAGGATTTTCCCGGTTTGTGAAGAATCGGAGCCGGACTTGCCGTTCATTACTGCCTCTTCAACCCCTGTGATAACTTTCGTCGGATTGATGGTGATGCCGTAGATTTTCACCGACCCGTCGATTTCTTCCATCGGGATACTCCGTGCGGCGCGACAAGGTGTATAGAACTCTTCTTCCGACGGCTCAACATAGCCATAGATGAACACCAGCTGCGGCTCGGCGATATCGTACTCCACCTTGACCGTCTTCCTCTCGTCCAAAGTGTACAAGAGGGCTTCCTCTTCTCCAATCTTCACGCCGAGTTGGTGCGTGCCGAGCGTAAGGGCGTCAAGCGTGATTTCACCCTCGCCTGCGGGCAGCAGGAAACTGATGCCGCGGAAGTTCTGCGCCAAAGCCAGTGAGGCGGATGAGAAGATGCCCGAAATCTGCTGCATCTCTGTCTGACCCATCGTGGATACAAGCTCCAGACAGCCCTCCTCCGAAATCATCTTGTCGTCTTCGGTAATGGTATAGAAGATGCCGTCAATATCCGTTCCGGCGGGATTATATTCCACCTCCACGCCCTCCATAGATATCTGAACAGGCTCGGTTTTATCGGTGAGAGGTTTCGGGCGTTGCACCTTGCCTATCTCAACCACGGGGGCGATTGTGTTGTCGGAGAAGAAGAAGGTGGTGTAGGTTTGCATTTCGCCATACCATTCAACTTCCGCCGTGCCGTAATGCACGCCTTTGGTGAGAATGCCAATCTCGCTGTCCATCTTCAAATCACCGAACAGCAACTGCATTATATGGTCTCTCTCGCCGCTGAAGTAAGCGTATTCCTGCAAGTGTACATACGAGCCGTTGTTGATTTGGAACAAGTCGCCCGCAAAGTTGGGATGAGCTTCCGATGACAGGCTCAGGTTGATTCCGTCCACAATGAATTTCTTTGCCTCCACGGGCGGTACGTAACTGTACATCGCGAGGGTGGCTCCTTTGTCGCCGCGAACAACCACGTCCGCACCCGCTTGAATGGCACCGCCACGGGAAACAATCTTACAATCGCCTTTCACGTATATCGTCAAGGGGATGGGCGACGGACGGCTCACGGCGTAGGTGAAGAACTGGAACCACATGTTCTCATTTGAAAACAGATGATAGTTGTCAAGCGTCAGCGTGTAGGTCTCGGGGTCGTAGGAATACCTGCCTCTCTGGGTATAGTACTCGTATTCGCTTGTCTCAAGATTGTCAAAGTCCACAAACTCATAGTCATCAAACGGGCGGTCGACTACGGTCATGGTGTAGGATGTCTGATAGGCGGGAAACTTGCCGGCTTGTCCGTCATAGAAGGCGGTGATGGTGGTCTGACCCACACCTATCACCTCTATCGCACCCGTCTCGGCATTCACTTTCACCGCTTTCGGGTTGGAGGACGTGAAGACAAGAGGCAGTTGCTTGTAGTTGTTCAAACTATTGGCAAAAAACTCTCCCTTGCCGGCAAAGGCGGCGTAGGTGGTGTCTTTCTCCATACCGAAACTGAAAGGAGTTTTGCTGCTGACATCGCCCGACAAGTGGATCTTGGTGTGTCCGTTCTCGAAGGTCAGTTTTTCACCGCCGAACCACCACGAGTATAATTGAGCCTCCTCAGTGTTGATATAAGCGTCCTTCTTCTCTATCAACTTGTTGTTGACGAATGAGTAATACAGGAAAGTGTCCACCTCATAGTTATTCACGAATCTGGCATGGAGAACAATAACGGTGTCCGCCATACTGCCGGCCTCATCGGCCAGCCATGACTTAAGTTCCATATTCGTCAGATTAACTGACTTATACTCGCTGTTGGTAATCTGTGCCCCGGCACTCAAGCAACCTGCAAGCGCAAGGGCGAAAAGAATTGTTTTCTTCATAGTATAGATAATTTTTGATGTCTTTCCTGCTTATTTCACTTCCACACCGGCGGGAGTGAAGATTTTGCCGTCGCGGAGGATAAGGATTTGACCGTCACGGACCACCTTCTGCACGGCGGTCGTTGCATCTGCTTCGATCTGCTCCACATCGGTTAGCTCGCTGATAGTCCACTTTGCGCTGTAGATATTGACCGTTCCTGCCGTAAGGTCGTCATCCTCGGTGGCTGCGGGAGCGCGCTGTATCTTCGACGCCACACGCTGCGGTGCGGGCAGCGCTTCGCCGTCATCATAAATGCCGTAGATATAGACAAATGCCTTCTCCTCTTCGTCAAATGGTATGTCAATCTCGGTCTTTGTCGCGGGTGCCTCATTGACGGTAGTGCCTTCGTGTCCCGAGATATAAGCCGCTAATGCGCGCTTGCCGGTCACTTTCGCCTCAATGGTGACAGTACCCTTGCCTGCGGGTATCTCCAGCACGATGCCGCTGAAGTTGTTGCGCAGCACATCCATATTGCCTTCGTGGGCGGCGATGTTGTCCAGCATGAGCTGATCCACTACGGTGTTGAAGACAAGGGCTTTGTCCGTACTGTTATATCCGTCGCCGAGGTCGCAGGTGACGTATATGTTCCCGATAAGTGCGTTGGAGAGGTCTTTGCCATCCAGTTTGCTGAAATCGGCGGCTCCGTCCTCAGTAACAGGCTTCAGATCAGCCACGTCAGCGGGTTTGTTCCCGCCTTCCATTTCAATGATGTTCTTGAAGTTTTTCCACTCGGTGTCAGCCTCATACAAGGCTTTGGTGCCTGCGGGCACATAGAGGACCGCCTTGTTGCAAGGTGCGTCTTCATCGCTCCATGAAGAGAAGCCGTTTTCAGCAAGAATGCCAGCGGGGTTGGTGATATGTGAAGTGATGACAGCGAGGTTGTCGCAGTTCATAAACGCTCCATATGCAATCTTCTTCAGGTTCTTTGGCAGAGTGACGGAGCGCAGTCCGTAGAGTTCAGTAAAGGCCTCTTCAGCTATAGAGTCCACTGTTTCGGGAATGAAAGTGCCGTTGCAGGCAGCCAGAAGCGTATTATCCTTTGTGCGTATGACAGCATTGCAGTTGTCGCGGCTGTCGAACACGGTGTTGTTCTTGTCCACTTTGAGTTTTGTGAACACAGTGGCAAGGAAAGCCGCCGGCTCTATTTCCTTGACAGCAGCCGGAATCTCCAGTTCGCGCAACGGGCAGCCCCGGAAGGTGCGGTTGTAAATTTTCTCAAGGCTTGCGGGCAGTTGCAGATAGCTGAGCGCGCTGCAACCTGCGAAAGCCCCTGCTCCTATTTCTGTCACCTCGTCGGGGATGATGACGGTGCGCAGTGCCGTGCAGCCAAAGAAGATGCGGTCAGGAATGCGGGTAGTGCCCTTTGCAAATGTGACTTTGCGCAGGTTAAGGCACTCCTGAAAGACGGCTGTGCCCTGATTGAACTCCCACTTGCTGCAGGAAGCGGGAATGACAATCTCCTCGAAGCCAGCGCGTGCGAAAGCGAGCCAGCCAGTGTGGATAACGGATTCGGGTATGTCAAGCGACTTGAGGTTGAGGGCATCTTCAAAGGCTTCCATTCCTACTTCTGCTACAGTATTCGGGATAGTCAGTTGCTCAAGGTTGCGTGCACCACGGAAGCAGTAGTCGCCAATGCCTGCCACGGTAAGGGTGGTTTTCTCATAGCCATCCTTCGGCGTAAGGGAATAGGTGGTATAATCTTTAAGATAGAGAGTGATTGATTCGGGAATAGTGATTTCAGACTGCTTGTAGGGGAACTCGCTGCTCCACTGGCTTACATAGGAGCCGTCGTGGTTGATGTACCATACCTGCGGGATAACCACACTGACACCACGGCTGGTGCGCTTGTAGTAGAGTCCGTTGATAAAGAAGTCGAAATAATCATCCGCATATCGGATGCCGTAGCGCCGTGCCTCGTCCATCTCCTCGATGGTGAAGCGGCTCCAGTATTCATGTGCGGCATACGTCTCCTTCATGCCGTAAGGTACATAGAGGGTGATTGCTTTTGCGTCGGGCTGCGGCTTGTCCTCGTCGAGGAAGCCGAACATGCGCGGACCGGGTTCAAGCACGTTGTCCGAGTTGATTTGGATGCTCCTCAGCTTGCGGCTGAAGGGGCAGAAAGCAAGGGGCACTTCGGTGAAGCCTTCGCCGAAGACAACCTCTTCAACGCTGCTCCATGTATGGAAGATAGGTATGTCCCAATCCACATCCGTCTTCACGGTGACATTACGGCCGAGATAGAGGTAGGTGCAGGTCGGTGCAATCTCGGAGAAGGAGAACTCCTCTCCCGTGTCGCCCTGCCTGTAAGTGAACTCGATAGGTTCGCTGCCGTCGGAGATGGTAATCGCCTCAATGCCTTTTTCGTATTCGTTGAGGTATGACTCTGCCGTCAGATACAGACCCAGCGTCTTGACAGAGGAGGGGATAATGACAGACTTCAGATATGGGCATTTGGCAAAGGCGCTGTCGCCTATGGCAATCACGTCGTAGGGCATATAACCCGTTGCCTCGCCTGAGACTGTTGCGGGAATGTTGAGTTTGCCCATGTAGCCGCTTTCAGCCACAAAGCCTTCGGATTCGTCCGTCGGACAGAACGTCACGGTTGCGGTCTTGTTTTCACTGTCGAGAAGATACCAGACGCCGTCAATCTTCTGTTGGTTCTGCGCCTGCAGCAGTCCCGCCACTAACATGAGTGCTGCTACAAATAAATTCTTCTTCATATATTATGGGAATTTGGTTGTTATGTCTTCTTTTATTTCACTTCCACACCGGCGGGCGTATAGGTCTTGCCGTCGCGGATGATGACTACTTTGCCGTCAAGGACGACTTTTATTGCGGTCGAGGACGACTGTGTTCCGAATACATCTTCCAGTGCCGATCCAATGCATGTGAGATTCATCGAATAAATCCTGACTGCGCCGGTTGTTTCCGGCTCGTCTCCGTCTTCGGCTTGTGCGAACCGGATGGGAGTATAGCGCGGAGCGGCTTCTTGCGGAGCGGTTTCCGTTCCGTAGATATAAACCATTGTCGGTTCGGTGCTGTTGTAAGCGATGTGTACTTCTCCCTTTTCCGGCTGACTGAAAGCAACGGCGGTGCCTGTGCCTACTTTGATGTTGAGTTCGTGCGTGCCGAAGGTCTGCATCGTAACATAGATTTCGCCTTCACCGGCAGGCAGGAGGAAGCTCAGTCCGTGGAATCTGTCGGCGAACTCGGCGGTACCGGGAGTGAGAGAGTTGAGCAATTCGTCAATCTTGGTTGCGTCCATGGTCGATTGGAGGACGATGCACTCGTCTGTCAGATCCACACTGTCATCGGTGGTGAAGGTGTAGCGCACGCCGTCTATTACTGTTCCTTTCGGGTTGTCGTCTATTTCGATTGCGCCAAACGACACGTTGGATGTCTGAGCAGTCGGAACAACAGGTGCCGGACCGATCTCCACGCGCAAAGCGGGGCGGTTGCCCAAGTAGAACGTCATGACTCCGTCTTCCCATTGGCTGTCGGTCTCTTTGAGTGTAACGCCGGTGGTGAGAATCTTGATGTCTTCGTCCATAATCACTTTGTTGGCTTGTCCTGCGCGGGCACCCCATTCAAGAATCTCTTCTTCGGTTGCATCGGGGGCTTCATCGCCTATGGTGTTGTACATTTCGAGATAACCCTTGTTGATAACGGTCAGTGTGTCGCAAGTTACATTGGGGTGCGGCGAGTGTTCGATGGTGTGTACCTCCACATTGTCAATGGTCAGATTGCTTGCTGTCAGTTGCGAGAAATAACCGTCTAAAACGAGGGTGGCGTTCTCTCCTTTGCCGCGTATAATAATCGGAGCACTGGCACCAATACCGGCAGAGTTGTTGGTGATGCGGCAGTCGCCGATAATGTCAATAGCGATAGGCACTTGCGGAATGCTACTGTAGGACATCCAGTCTGACCAGCCCATCGTACTCTTCTCATCATCTGTGAAATGCAAGCGATAGTTGTTGAGGGTCAGTACGCCTGTCTCGTAGTCAAACGACACTTTCCCGTCGCCAAAGATGTCGCGGGCATTCTCTTTGGTCAGTTTGATGCGCGTCCCGATAAATGAGATGTCGTAATAAGAGCCTTTCTCTACAGTAAACTCGTAACTAGCGGAGATAACCTCTGCTTCGGATTTCTTATAGGTAGCGGTAATGGTGGTTACACCGTCTTTGAGTACACTGACTTTGCCTGTTTTGGCATCCACGGCAGCCACAGTCCCGTCGGAAGAGGAGTAAGTGACATCCAAGCCTAACGGGTTGGACACTTCCTGCGGCACGTATGGATAGCCGACATACAGCGTATAACCCGTAACGGCGGAGTTGTAGAAACTGAGCCAGTCGTCGGTGTACCAGGCAAGCTCAATGACGTGTGCGGTGTCGGTCTCTGACAGGGCGTAGGTGACATTCTGCTGTACTCTCCAAATGGTGTTGGGATAGGCGGCGAGCAGCGTTTCCGTTTCCATATCCTTTTCCTTCCCGTGGCGGTAAGACACTTTGGCGTTGAATTTGGTTTGGTAGTGACTGAACACAGCCTGAACGCTGTCGTTGGCAACACCTAATGCCGCCAAAGCCTGCAATGCCATATCGGTAGTAACATAATACTTCTGTTCTCCATCAAGCGGAATACTATTGCGCCACTCCAACTGTTTGGGGTATTCGGGTTCTACGACGTTGGTGAATTTGCCCCAAAACGCGGCGCTCTGGTAGGCGTAGCCATAGTATTTGGGTACGAGCAACTCAATGTTCTCGTAGTCGATGTCGGTCAGTGCCGACCATACATACGGGGGTTGCGTGGAGCGGCATTCGATGTGTTTCAGAGCCGTGCAGCCCGAATAGAGCTCGTCCACAATTCTACTTACATTCTCGCCGAAAACAATACTTTCCAATGCTGTGAAGTTCCTCAAGATGGTTCTGGGGAGTTCGGGATCAGAGTTGTAGTATTGTATGTTTCTGCCTTGATAGATATGTCATAGCGACGAAGCAAGGGTCATAAACGGGTCGCCGTCTTCGCCATCATTAAGATTAATATCACATGCAATACTGAGTGGTGTCAGACTGCCGTTGATGATGATGTTTTTGAGCGGTGTTCCCTCAAAAGTGGTCTTGTCGCCCTCTATTAGCGTAATGTTGGCGGGAATGGTGAGTGAGGTCATGTCAGGGCAGTTGCAGAAAGCCTTTATGCCGATAGTCTTTACAGCATATTTGGTGCCGTAAGACTCTACCGAATCAGGGATAACCACATCACCTTTGTAGTACCCCGCTATCGGTTCTTCCTGCGCATCATGCGCATAAGTTACGACTGCTCCTGAACCGTTAATGTAGTACCAGAAGCCATCCTTCTCGAAGGCTGCCATTGCGCTTACACTTACAACAGCGCAGATGACTGAAAGAAAAAACTTTTTCATAGTGGTTATTGTTTATTGGTTAATGGTTATTACTTGCGCACACGATGCAACAAATGTACCTCAAGCTGTTCATACTTTTGTATGCAAACCCCATAAATCAACTTTCAAAACGTACAAATCAACTCTCAAAACGTCCAACGCCTTGATAGTCAGTTTTGCTAAGGGAGGATATGGTGTGACTGAAAATTCGCCTGTAGGGATGTCAGGGGCGGGTGGAGTGGAGGAAGTCGGCACGGTACGCACTCGGGGTCTTGCCGGTCTTCTGCTTGAAAAGGCGGTAGAAAGTCGGCTCGGAAAGGAAACCGCTTTCCACCATCGCGGTGTTCAACGCCTCTTTGTTGGTGGCGAAAGTGCCGTGTGACAGTATCTCCCGCGCATGTTCAACCCTGTAGTCGGACACAAAGGCGGAGAAGTTCATGCCGTACTGATGGTTGATGAGGCTGCTTATGTAACTGCGGTTGCTGTTCAGAGCGCGGGCAAGGTCGTAGATGGTGAAAGCGGGGTCGGTATATGGTTTCTCCGCACGCATATACTCCTCCAGCCGTTGCTTCAGCGTAAGCATTTGTTCGGTTTCTGTATGGTCGCCGCTCTGACGTTCCGTCTGCGCCTTATCGATGGAAGGAACATCCGCCATAGGGGCTTCAGCCTCCGTGTGGTCATCTGTCACCACTTTTATTTCCGCCACCACATAGCCGACTGCATAGAGCAGGACGGACATCATCAGGGCGGGGACAGTCACGATTAACCTGCCTGCGAACCATTCCTTGCCGAGCAGGTTGAGCAGTATGGCAATCACCGAAATGATACCGAGCAAGTGCAGCAGTCTGGTAACAGGACGAAGCGTCCAACTGCGGTCGTCACTGTAGATGTCGTCCAACCGGTCGGTGAAGTCGCGCAACATCTTGTGTCCGCTTGTCCAGACGAACAATACCTGACAGGCGAAGCAAAGCCTTACCGCTGTGCGCACCGCCCCGTACACGCCGTTCCAGCCAAAGGCCGAGCACAGAATCATCAGGACAGCCGCGGCCGAAGTAGGAGCGAATAGCCATACTATACGCCTTGTACTGCGGGAGATGTCCTGCGTCAGATGTGCCAGATACATATAGAAGAGTGGGAAGACGCTGAGGTTGGCAGTAAAATAAACAATCTCCAGCAGCCTGTTCCCGTACCCGGTGAAATACAGAAAGTGGCACATATACAGCACCGTGGATGCAAGAAAGAACAGCATCGGCACCGTGTTCCGCGCGCCACCGGTACTGTCCGTACGTCTGCTTGTCAGCCTGCAAACGAAGAAAACCAGCCAAAAAAGGCAGGCGAACATCGGAAGGGCTGTGACAAGTGTGAAAATCATCGTTACTGCATGTTAGCGGAAAAGCGCGCAAATTTACGTTAATTTTCCTGTGTCGAGCAAAAAAATGGAACGGCTTTTGAAAATATCCGTTTTTCGTTGTGCAGACATAAAAAAACACCGTATCTTTGCCGCGTCTTAATTTTGACCTGATATGACACGATTGAGTGTGAATGTGAACAAAGTGGCGACTCTGCGCAACGCGCGGGGCGGGAACACCCCCGATGTGGAGTTGTTCGCGCAAAAAGCGCAGGAGTTCGGAGCGGAAGGCATTACCGTACATCCCCGTCCCGATGAACGCCACATACGGCGCGAGGATGTGTATCTGCTCAAACCTCTGGTTACTACCGAATTTAATATAGAGGGCAATCCCCGGTCTCCCTTTGTGGATCTGGTGACGGACATCCGTCCCGCCCAAGTGACGCTGGTTCCTGATGCGGAAGACCAGCTGACCAGCAACCACGGCTGGGACACGCGCGCGCACCTCGCCAAACTCACCACCCTCGTTCGCAAGTTCCAACAGGCGGGCATCCGCGTGAGCATCTTTGTTGATCCCGACCCCATAATGGTGGAGTACGCCAGGAAAGCGGGTGCCGACCGCGTGGAACTCTATACCGGTCCGTATGCGGAAATACACGCGACTGACCCGAATCGTGCCATTGAAATGTACCGTGCGGCGGCGGAGAAAGCACAAGAAATAGGATTGGGCTTGAATGCCGGACACGACCTCAATCTGCTTAACCTCCGCGATTTTATACAGGCCTTCCCGTGGACGGCGGAAGTGAGCATCGGACAGGCACTGATTGCCGACTGCCTCTATCTCGGACTGGAAGAAACCATCCGCCGCTACAAAGCCTGCCTGAAATAACGTTTATCTTTCAATTTTCAACTTTCAATTTTCAATTTAATATGCTGTTACAAGTAACTACCCCCGACACACTGGCGCAGGAAATGACCGTTGTCGAACCCGTGCAAGAGTCAATAAACGTTTGGACAATGGCTTCCTACGGAGGCTGGATTATGATTATCCTTGCCCTGCTGCTGGCGTGGGCAATCTACGTCTTTGTGGAGCGGCTCATCATCCTCCACCGCGCTACCAAGGAGGATATGTCGTTTATGGACAGAATAAAGGACTATATCCACGAAGGCAAGATGGATTCGGCGCTCAATCTCTGCCGTCAGACCAACACCCCTTCCGCACACATGGTGGAGAAAGGTATTTCCCGCATCGGCAGACCCATGCAGGACGTACAGGTGGCGGTCGAGAACGCCGGCAACCTCGAAGTGGGCAAACTGGAGAAAGGACTCGTCATTATGGCAACCATAGCCGCCGGAGCACCGATGCTGGGCTTCCTCGGTACCGTACTCGGTATGGTGCAGACGTTCTTCAATATGGCGCAGAACGCCAGCGGTGTCATCGAGATGAGCACCCTCAGCGAGGGCATGTACCAGGCGATGGTCACCACCATCGGCGGTCTGATTGTGGGTATCATCGCCATGTTCGCCTACAATTTTATCGTAGCCCGCATCGACCACGTGGTGCGCCTTCTTGAGGGACGCACGATGGAGTTTATGGATCTGTTGAACGAACCCGCGTAAGACACTATGGCACTCAAACGACGCAATCGTGTGGAAGCCACCTTTGCCATGTCTTCCATGACGGACTTGATATTCCTGCTCCTGCTCTTCTTTGTGATGGCAAGCACGATGTCCAGTCCCAATGACATCAAAATCAACCTGCCGCAGGCTCGCGCCAAGACCAACACCAAGCAGGTGGTCGCCAAAGTCTTTATTGACAACCTCGGCGGTTATTCGGTGGCTCTCGGACGGGAGAAACCTGTGGCTATCAACGCCGAAGACCTTGAACTCTACCTCTCTTCCGTGCAGCAGCAGGACTCCACTATGTACATCGCCCTGCACGCCGATGAGGACATTGCCTACAAGGAGGTGGTGCGCGTGCTTGACATCGCCAATGAACATAAGATGAAACTCGTCATCGCCACGAAGAAATGAACGAAGACCTGCGTGCCAAAATAGAATCCGCTGCCGTTACCGCCATCGTGATGGTGCTTGTCTTCCTGCTCACGTGGTTCATCTATATTGATGCCGTGGTGCAGCCCGAAGACGAGGGCATAGAGGTGTCGTTCGGCAACAGCGATACGGGCGGCGGCGTTCAGGACGGACTGCTTGCCTCATCCGCCCAACCCACGCCCACCGCAGCTCCGCCCGTTCCCTCCACACCGTCGGACAACGACCTGATGACACAGGAGGACGAGTCGGCTGCCGCTCTCCGTCAGGAACAGGAGAAGAAACGCAAACAGAAAGAGAAAGCCCTTGAAGAGGAACGCCGCAGGAAGAAAGAACAGCAGGCGCGCGAGAAAGCCGAACGCGAAGCCAAAGAAAAGGCACTCGCGGAAGAGCGCGCCAAAAAACAGGCTGCTGTGGACAAGGCCAACCAGCTGGGCGCACTCTTCGGCAACACTGACTCGCCTGAAGGCGGCAATGGTTCCGACCGCGAATCCGCTTCTTCCGGCACCAAAGGCAACCCGCTCGGACACGGCAGCAGCGGGGGAAACTCATGGAGCCTTAACGGACGAGGTTTGAGAGGCGACCTGCCCAAGCCGTCTCAGGATTTCAAACAGGAAGGAACGGTCAAAGTGGCGATAACCGTGGACAAGGAAGGCAATGTCATTGCTGCCAAAGCCATAGGTGGTACTGTTTCCGACGAGACAACCAAACAGATGGCAGTCAAGGCGGCACTCAAAGCCAAGTTCACCGACACCGACCGGCCTGACAAACAAATGGGAACAATCACCTATACCTTCAAATACAAATAAGTTGAACATCAAAAAGAATGTCTATGAATTATCTTTTCCTTGACACCAATTTTGAAGAGATTGAAGCCGTTACCACCATCGACCTGCTGCGCCGTGCGGGAATAGTCCTCACCACAGTAAGCGTGACGGGAAATCCCCGCGTGATGGGAGCGCATCAGATAGAGGTGACTGCCGACAAGTGCATGGCCGATTGCGATTTCAGCGATGCGGAAATGCTCATCCTGCCGGGCGGAGCAACCCGTCTGGATGAGTGTCAGCCGCTGTGCAACCTGCTGCTGAAGCATAATGAACAAGGAAAACAGATTGCCGCCATCTGCGCCGCTCCTTCCGTATTGGGCAAACTGGGCATTCTGGAAGGCAAGCAGGCCACCTGCTATCCCGGATTTGAGGAATGGCTCGGCGAGAGTTTCGTGGGCGGACTGGTGGTTGAGTCGAAGAACATCATCACCGCCAAAGGCCCCGGTCTCGCTTCCGATTTCGCCTTCTGCCTTATCGAGCATCTCGCAGGCGAGGAAACAGCCGACCAAGTATATGACACCGCGCAATATTGACAAGGAATGAACTTCGATAACTGAAATATCGGAATGTCGAAATACCGTTATCCGAAATATCGAACAAGAACAACCAAAATAAAAACAATTATGAATATCAAACACTTGATACTTATTCCCTGCTTTCTGCTGCCGTCATTGGTATGGGCACAGGAAGCGGAACTTGAGAAGAAGGACTGGCAGTGGTCCGGTATAGTCGGACTGAACGCGAACGCCACGGGTATGGTCAACTGGGCAGCCGGAGGCAAGAACAACATCACCGGCGTGGCGTTCGGCAAGGTGCGCCTCCTCTACGACAAGAGCAGCCTGAGTTGGGACTCCAACCTTGATGTGGAGTATGGTATGAGCTACGTGGACCAGACCTACGACAAGGTGCAGAAAGCCAGCGATCACTTCAAGTTCGACTCCAAGTTCGGATGGGCTTTCCAGCCCAAGTGGTACCTCACCCTGCAGACAGGCTTTCAGACGCAGTTTGACCTTGGTCGTACCTACCTCGGAACAGGCGCGCCCAATCCGGTCATCTCCAACATCCTCGCCCCTTCCTATACCGACATCTCGGTCGGTATCGACTGGAAACCCAACAGCATCTTCTCCGTTTATCTGTCGCCCGTGGCGGGACGTATCACCACCGCGTGGGTGAGCGACAGAGTGCAAAACCGCTTCAAGGACTATCTGCGCGAACAAGCCCTTTTTGAAGATCCCGCTGCTGACCTGAGTTCAGTCGCTGACTACAACCTCCGCGAGGCTCTGCAGGAGAAATACGGCGTATGGCACTACACCGACAACGGTGAGGACGGTTATACCAAAGACTATACCAACGCCAAGGCGGAACTTGGTCTTACCATCAAGGGTACTGTCAACTATACCTACAAAGATTTGAAGGTAATGACGGGTCTGACCCTTTATACACCGTATGCTTGGGACAAGATCAGACTCTACGATGTGGTCTATACGGATGCCGATGGTACTGACCAGACTCGTATCTTCTCCGATCCGCAGATTGTTAAGATCAAGGACAACAAGTCTTATACCATCGTTTCACAGGACTACCTTGGCTACCGCGACAACAACCGCCGTTTCGGCAATTTCGATGTCGATTGGACGACCACCTTGTCTTACCAGCTCCTCAAGTGCCTTAACGTAACCCTCTCCACCAACCTCAAGTATGTCAACGGTCTGAAGATTGCCGACAAGGACGGGAAGAACCCCGTGGAGCGTGTGCAGTTCCTCGCCAATCTCGGACTCGGTGTCAGTTACGCGTTCTGATGCAGGCTCTCGACCAATTGGAGGCATCTGTACGTCAGTTGCTTGACGAGCAGGACCGTCTGCGCAAACAACTGACCGAACTGCGGGACCGGAACGAAGCGATGCGGTCAGAACTGGTGCGGACATACGGCGAGATGGACGACCTTCAGCAGCGTTACCGAGCCCTGCTGGCTGCCCACCAGATGACGGGCGGCACGGAAGGCGACCGGCAGCGCGCCAAAGACCAACTGACACTCATCATCGGACAGGTCAACCGCGCGATGGAGGCTCTGAAAAGTTAAAGAACAATGGAGGAAAACATACAGAACATAACCCTGCAGATTGACTCGTTCCGCTTCGCCTTCAAGGTGGAAAGGAACAAGGAGCCGGTTTACCGTCGCGCGGCGGAGATATGCAACAGCAGTTTTCAGAGTTACCGGAAGGCGATGCCGAAAGCCACCACGGAAATGCTATGGGCATACGTCGCCCTGCAGATGGGATGCAACCTCTGCGATGACGCGCGCGAGAAGAACCTGCAGCCCGTAGAAGAAAGAATCAACCAAATCAACCAACTAATACAAACACATACAAACCAAACACTATGATCTATTACATTATCGTAGCAGTAGGAGCGATGCTATTGGGCGCATCGGCATGCTACATCTTTTTCAAATACTCAACCCGGGGAATGCTGAAAAAAGCACAGGAGGAGGCGGAGATAATCAAGAAGGACAAAATCGTCGAGGCGAAAGAGAAATTCATAGCTCTCAAGCAGGAACACGACAGCCGCCTCCGTCAGGACGAGCAACGCAAACAGCAGCGCGAGCAGCAGCTCAACCAGCGTGACCAGCAGCTGCAGCAGCGTGACCAGCAGCTCAAGCAGCGCGAACAACAGCTCAAGGAAAGCCAGGGCGAACTGCAGCGCGGGCAGAACGAAATCCAGCAGCGCGCCCAGAAGATGGAGCAGCAGCAGAAAGCCATCGACTACAAGCAGCAGGAGATTGAGCGTCTGCACAAACAGGCACTGGCACAACTGGAGCAGTCAGCCGGTCTGCCAGCTGAGGAGGCGAAGAAACAGCTCATCCAGTCGCTCAAGGACGAGGCGAAAACCGATGCGATGGCGTACATCAACGAGGTGATGGACGACGCGCGGCTGTCCGCCAACAAGGAGGCGAAGAAAATCATCATCCAGACCATCCAACGTGTCGCCAGCGAAACAACCGCCGAGAACGCCGTCAGCGTCTTCCATATTGACAACGATGAGGTCAAAGGACGCGTCATCGGCCGTGAGGGACGCAATATCCGCGCTCTGGAAGCCGCTACCGGAGTGGAGATTGTGGTGGACGACACGCCCGAATGTATCACCGTTTCGGGCTACGACCCCATCCGCCGCGAGATTGCATGTCTGGCCCTGCACCAGCTCATACAGGACGGACGTATCCATCCCGCGCGCATAGAGGAGGTGGTTGCCAAAGTGACCAAACAAGTAGAAGATGAAATCATCGAGACCGGCAAGCGCACCACCATTGACCTCGGCGTACACGGACTGCATCCCGAACTCATACGCCTTATCGGTAAGATGAAATACCGCTCATCGTATGGTCAGAACCTGCTCCAGCACTCACGCGAGACAGCCAACCTCTGTGCTGTGATGGCTTCCGAACTGGGACTCAATCCCAAGAAAGCCCGTCGAGCCGGTCTGCTGCACGACATAGGCAAGGTCGCCGAGAACGAGGAGGAACTGCCGCATGCCGCACTCGGTATGAAGATTTGCGAGAAGTACGGAGAGAAACCCGACATCTGCAACGCCGTCGGCGCGCACCACGATGAGATAGAGATGGAAACGCTCATCGCCCCCATCGTGCAGGCGTGTGATGCCATTTCCGGCGCACGACCCGGCGCACGGCGCGAAATCGTGGAGACCTACGTCAAGCGTCTCAATGACCTTGAGAACCTCGCCATGTCCTTCCCCGGAGTGGTCAAGACCTACGCCCTGCAGGCCGGTCGCGAGCTGCGCGTCATTGTCGGCGCGGACAAGATAAGCGACAAGGACACCGAACTGCTCAGTTTCGACCTTGCCAAGCGCATACAGGACGAGATGACCTATCCCGGACAGGTCAAGGTGACCGTCATCCGCGAGACACGAGCCATCAACTTTGCAAAATAAACCTGTCAATGAAAGCCCCGTTTGCAATAGCCCTTTCGCTGCTTTTGAGCGGGGCTTTGCTGTGCCGTGCCGAAACGGTTACCATTGCGCTGACAGGCACGTCATCGGCGGAGGTGACGGAAGAGGACGCACCCGCATCCATTACAGTCAGTTATCAGCAGACAGGAGGCAACGGCAAGGGATGGTTTACAGCCAATTCCGCCGCCGATCTCGTCCTGACAGGTATGCCTTCGGGAACGGTGACAAGTGTGCTGGTCTATATGCGCTCCAACCAGAAAGCGGGTGCAGGACAGGTGCTGCTGACGCTGGGGAATCTGCAACTGCTCTCGTTCAACGGATCGTTTGCCGACTGGCGTGGAACGGGCTACAGCACATCGTACCTTCCTTTTGCCGCAGTCGGGGCGTGGCGTGTCGGACCGTCGGATGTCATGCAGCTCCATATAACTGCCACCGAGAACAGTCTTTATCTGGGGCAGGTGGAGATTGAATACACGCCTGACCCGCCTGTCATCCAATGCTCGGAATTCCGTTGGCTCGATACGCATTTGCTTAAGCAGATTGTGTTGTGTGAGGACGTGGCAGGGGAAGGGATTCTGCTGCCCGATGTGGATGACGAAGCCCGTACGGTTATGCGTGATGGGCAGACCTACCGCTTTTTAGGCTGGACCGACCGGCCGGTGGAGAACGCCTCCGCGCCGCCTTTCACCCGTCTGCCGTACAGCCGCTATTACATTACGTCTTCTGATGCCGTTCTTTTCGCACTCTACAAACAGCAGACCGACCTGCCTGTAGGCACCCGGAATGACCTCTCAGATGGTGAGTATGCTTTGGCTCTGAACACTGGTGACGGGGAAATGGCGTTGGCAGCAGGACGAGTAAAAGACGGAACAGTTCCCACTATCCTTGCCCCGCTTCAGCGGGATGCGGCGGGATACGCGGTATGGAACACCACCTCCGCCTCCGATGCGGTAAGGTATTCGCTGACCGTCAGAGAGGACAGCGTTATTCTCTTTCACCCTGCCTCTCATTCGTATCTCGGATACAACAATTCAGGGTCGCTCTCTCCGTATGAGCGCGCGTGGGCTTGGCAGGCGGTCGGAAAGGGTACCGTCATGCTGTACCACAACAGCACAAATTCAAGCAGCAAACGCGGCTTGACTGTCAAGGAAAGCGGCAGCGATTATGTGATAGGCGAAAAGGCGGTGATGTGGAGCGAGGATACCGAATGTGTGTTCGCCTTCCCGCTTGCTGGTGTCCCCGTTAGTGAAACGGCGGCCTGTTACACCACATTCCCTTCGCTTACCCCGTTGGAGGAGATTATTATCCCGTCCGCTACGCGCAAGGAACTGCGCAACGGACAAATCGTCATCCGCACTCCGCAGGCAACTTATAATCTGTTGGGTATGCCCGTCCGCTGACCGTTATGTATCTGTTTTATACCCCTGATATTGACCGTTCGCATTGCCTCAGTGAGGAGGAGAGCGGTCACTGTGTCCGAGTGCTGCGGTATGCGGCGGGCGACACCATCCTGCTTACGGACGGGCGCGGTACCACCTTCACCGCCCGAATCACGCTGGCTCATCCCAAGCACTGCGAGTTTGATATACTTAAGGCTGAAAAACAGGATAGGAACCACTCTTTCCATCTGCATATAGCCGTTGCGCCGACCAAGAACGCCGAGCGCGTGGAATGGATGGTGGAGAAATGCACCGAGATAGGCGCGGACGAGTTCACATTGCTCAACTGCCGTTATTCGGAGCGCAGACAGATGCGCATTGACCGCCTTGAGAAAATCATCCTCAGTGCCGCCAAGCAGTCCCTCACCCGGTATCTTCCCGTCATCCATGAGATGACGGACTTCGACGCGTTCATCCGCAGTCAGAGCGGCAGTGCGGCATCACTTCCTCCGCAGCGGTTCATCGCCCATTGTTACGAATCGGACAAACACCTTCTTCGTGACGCGGTGGAGCGGGGTAGGGATGTGGTGATGCTGATCGGACCGGAAGGTGATTTCAGTGAACAGGAGGTGGCTGCGGCTCTGCAGACGGGATTCCTGCCCGTCAGCCTCGGAAACAGTCGGCTGCGCACCGAAACAGCCGCTGTGGTTGCCTGCCATACCGCAATACTGATGAACGAATAAACCTATGGACAACTTTCTCGCTTTCGACCAACAGTTCCTGCTCGCCATCAACGGCTGCCATGCCCCATGGGCGGACACGTTCTTTTGGTATGTGAGTGAGAAATGGATCTGGATTCCGCTGTATCTGTTGCTTGCCGCGCTGCTGTGGCAGCGGTTCGGATGGAGAAAGATGCTGCTGATGCTGCTGGGTTTTGCGCTCGCTGTCGGATTGAGCGACTTCCTGACATCGGGGGTGCTGAAGCCCCTCATCGCCCGCTGGCGGCCCTCGCGTGACCCGCAGATTGGAGGACTGGTGCATATAGTGAACGGCTATCGCGGCGGCAGGTACGGTTTCCCGTCATCGCACGCATCGGATACAATGGCCTGCGCCTTGCTCTTTTCGCTGCTCTGGAGAAATTGGAAAGCCACCGTACCGATGATGGTGTGGGTGGCTCTCAACTGTTACAGCCGTATGTATCTCGGTGTGCATTATCCGTCGGACATACTGGCGGGGCTGCTCATCGGCGGTCTTATGGCTTGGCTGGCCTGTCGCTGTCTCGCTGCGGCATCCGCCCGAACAGGGGTTGGCGGTGACGGGGGAGTGAGTCCACCTGCACGCTCATGAAGCGGTTGTACTGCTCCGGTGTGAGGATGCCTTTCAACTCGTCCGAGAAGAGTACCAGCCGGTTGAGTTCCTCCTGACGGGTGTTGCTCCGGCGGCGCAGACGGGCGTACTTCAGGTGCAGACGGTAGAGCGTGTCAATCTGAACGGAATCGTTAAGGGACAACTCACGCACCATCATACCTGTCTGCTTGCGCGCCTCCTCTTCGGCGGTGCGGCGGGGAGCGGGGAAAGTCTGGCTCCAAAGACCGGCAGCCATACCAAACAGAACAAGGACAAGAACCGAACGTTTCATAATCGTAAGGAATAGATTGACTATCCATAATGCAACAAAATCCGTGCCAAACACCATGCGTCCCGAAACCTTCATAGCCCGCCGACTGTACTACAAGCAGGAGGAGCAGAACCACTCGTCGCGTCCCGCCATCCGTGTGGCTGTGGCGGGTATCGTCATCGGCATGACCGTGATGATTCTCACGCTGTGCGTTGTGATTGGCTTCAAGCGGACGATAACAGACAAGGTGGCTTGTTTCGGCGCGCATATACAGGTGGTCAATTTCGACAACAACAACACCTACGAGATGAAGCCCGTGGAGGTGACGGACAGCCTGCTCGGCGTGCTGCGTGCCATCCCCCACGTCACGGAGGCAAGGGCGTTTCTCACCAAGCCGGGCATTATCAAGACTGACATCCAGTTCCAGGGCATTGTGCTGAAGGCGGCGGACGACTGGTCGCGCTTCGCCCCCAATCTGACGGAAGGCCGTCTGCCTGAGTCGGACAATGAGGTGCTGCTGTCCGAATCGCTCTGCCGGAAGCTGCTTCTGAAAACGGGCGATGAGGTGTACTGCTATTTTGTGGGGGACAACGTGCGCGTCCGCCGTTGGAAAATCGCAGGCACCTATTCCACAGGGTTCGAGGAGGCGGACTCGCGGTTCATCCTTGCCGAATCCTCGGTTGTCCGGCAGTTGAACGGCTGGGATGACAGCCAGGCTTCGGGCATTGAGCTGTATGTGGACAACCTCTCCCGTCTGGAGGAGACGGCTGACCGCGTGTGGTATGCCACCGCCAACCACCTTGACAGGGACGGCAACGCCTACTACTCCCAGACACTCGAGCAGTTGAATCCTGCCGTGTTCGCGTGGCTTGACCTGCTGGATATGAACGTGATTGTCATTATTATTCTGATGCTTCTTGTCTCGGGTTTCAATATCATATCGGGACTGATTATCCTGATACTTGACAATATCTATCTCATCGGCGTGCTCAAGGCGCTGGGTGCGGGCAACCGCTTTGTGCGCCGTATCTTTATTACGAAGGCATCCATGCTTGTCGGGAAAGGGATGATATGGGGGAATCTGTTGGGATTGGGACTGGCTGCGTTGCAGTATTTCACGCGTCTGGTGCCGCTGGACGCCGCTACGTACTATATCGGTTACGTCCCTGTCGCTTTCCCGTGGCTTCAGATTGTCCTGCTCAACGCGGGCGTGGCGTTGGTCTCGTTCCTGGTCATTCTTGCTCCGTCCGCCATCGCCACCCGCATCTCCCCCGCCGAGGTGATGCGCTACGACTGAGGGACACCGGCTGCCTTTTCCTATACCCCGTCTGCCGTTTTGCATTCTTGCATTGCACTCGCATTTTTGCGGGCGGTTTCAGGGCAGCGATCGAAAAAATTACATCCCGATTTGCATATATCCTCATTTCTTTCGTACCTTTGCCGCCGTATTCCAAAATACTCTATTCGTATTATGCTCCGCAGCAAGCCATTGACGTGCTTAACCCAGAGAAAGTATTGACACAATTAGGTCGTTCAAAAACAATATTGAACCAGTCAAGATTACCGCTTATGGGCAAACTCAAGTCGGACATATTGCATGTACAAGGTATAGATGTGGGTATTTATACCGAGGATTACCGCAATGAATACATCTCTTTGACGGATATCGCCCGTTTCCGTAATAGTGATGACCCGCGTTTTGCCATTCAGAACTGGATGCGAAACCGCAATACGATTGAGTTTCTCGGGCTTTGGGAGAGTTTGCACAATCCTGATTTTAACCGTGTGCAATTCGACACGTTTAGAACGGAATCCGGCCTCAACCGTTTTGTCATGACTCCTTCCAAATGGATTGAAATGACAGGTGCTATCGGTATTGCGACCAAAGCCGGACGGTATAGCGGCGGTACGTACGCGCATAGTGATATCGCGATGGAATTCGCATCTTGGATTTCTGCGGAGTTCAAACTCTATCTGATGAAAGATTACCGGCGTCTCAAGTTTGACGAGAACTCACGGTTGTCTTTGTCTTGGAACTTGAACAGGGAGATTTCCAAACTCAACTACCGGGTACACACGGACGCTATTCAGCAGAATTTATTGCCGCCGGATTTGACAAAAGAGCAACAGTCCTATGTCTATGCTGATGAAGCCGATGTTCTCAATGTGGCATTGTTTGGTATGACTGCGGCGCAATGGAGAAAACTTAATGCCGGCAAGAAAGGCAATATCCGCGATTACGCGACATTACAACAATTGCTTGTATTAGCGAATATGGAATCGTACAATGCATTGCTCATTGAGCAAAAGCAACCGCAGACAGTTCGTTTGCAGGCACTTCGCGCTATGGCGATCAAGCAACTGCAAACGCTTTCAGCCTTGGATATTGCAGGTCTTCCTCAGTTACCCGATAGCCAACTGATGGCATAAATTAATAGCCGTCCCCTCTCCATGACGTTAAACTGAGAGCGTTGAGGCTGGCAACGTAAAAAAGCAGTTACATAAAAGGCGTTTATTGACGTTGTTTGCGACTAACTCGAATCTTCATAACCGTTAGACGCTATTGATGAATTTTGTGTAATTATTTGCGCAAGTGATTAAGATGCCGTACTTTTGCCAACGAAGTAAAACAAAATAGAAAAACAGATACTTATGCCGGAAGTAAGCCGTTTTTACGGAATCATCATTAAGATGTTCTTTAAGCCCAAAGAACACGAGCCTGCACACATACACGCGCTTTATGAAGAATATATGGGCGTGTTTGACATCAACACATTTGAAATGACAGAAGGAGACCTGCCTAACCGAGCTCAAAAGATGGTGAAAGAGTGGTTAAGTGAGCATAAAGATGAACTGCAAGAAATGTGGAACACGCAGAGAATTATAAAACTCCCACCATTAAAAGATTAACATCCAAATCAATGATACCGCGTATCAAGTCATACCAGCCGCTTGCGGATTACCAGTTGCTCGTTTCGTTTGACGATGGGCGGCAGGTGCGTTATGATGTAGCAGAGGACATTAAAACGTTGCCTGCTTTTCATGATCTTGAAACAGAGTATGGTTTGTTTGAGAATGCGCAGTTGGATGCGAGTCGCACTTGCATCTATTGGAATGACCGGATTGACTTGCCAAGCGATGCCATATATGAATATGGTGTAGCATTATAACCAATACCGTCCCCTCTCCATGACGTTAAACCTGTGAGCGTTGAGGCTGGCAGCGTAAAAAAGCAGTTACATAAAAGGCGTTTATTGACATTGTTTGCGACAGGCAGAACTCCCAAACTTCTCTCAACTTTCAACTATCAACTTTCAACTAATAACATTTGCATATATCCTCATTTCTTTCGTACCTTTGCCGCCGTTAATCATCCCGCTTGGGAATTCCGTGCAGATTTAACAAATCACTAACCGACAGGAGAACACAATATGAGTACAGTTGCCTTGCAGGGAGTCTTTGACCAGATACTTGCCACATTTGACCTCACAGCCGCCAATAAACGTTGGCTTGCCGCGCATCTTGTTGAATATGCGGACAAGGAGGAGCGAATAGAGCCTTACACGTTGGCTGAAATTGATACCATGCTGGCGGAGTCGGAAGCCGATTTCGCTGCGGGCAGGTACAAGACCAATGACCAGGTCTTTCATCATATTTGAGGTATGAAGGTACTTTGGTCAAATCGTGCGGAAAGGGGGCTGCGCCAAGTTGAAGAATATATTCTCAACGAGTTTGGTGAAGACATCCGCTCAAAGTTTATGTCCGAGGTGGAACATATCTCCTATTTGTTGGAGACATCCCCCGAGATAGGCAATCTTGATTCATTATTCGCACGACATCAGATAGCATACAGGAGTATTGTTATTCATCGTTTAAGCAAGTTAGTCTATTACATAAAGGGCGATAGCATCCATATTGCTGCTTTCTGGGATACCCGCCGCGAACCGAAAAAACAAGCCGGCAAATTGAAGTAACCAATATCTGATATCATACCGTCCCCTCTCCACGACGTTAAACAGAGAGCGTTGAGGCTGGCAACGTAAAAAAGCAGTTACAGCAAAGGCGTTTATTGACGTTGACACCGTGACGCATCTGTTTTTACAGATATATTTGCAGGAATTGAAAACAAGCAGTACCTTTGCCGCCAAAGTTGCAAAGAGTAAAAATAAACCGTATTGACATGGCAGAACAAACAACAAAACAGGAGAAGCCCAATGTGCTGAAAGAAGCAATCAGCAGAACATGGGAAGCAGCAATGAGGCTGAAAGGGAGTGTTGTTGTTAATGATGCAACGCTGTTCCTTTAATGCGTTATCTCCTTGACACTAATATCTTTGTGTATTTGGCAACCGACCCCGAGTTGCTGAATGCTGATGTGCAGGCTATTATCCAGGATCCGGACAATATCTTGTGTATGAGTATGGAATCTATCAAAGAGCTGGTAGTCGCATATCGCCGCAAAGGGCTTTGGGCAAAACGATGGAGAACGCCCGAAGATATTATTGATTCTGTCATGAATGAATACTTTATAGAAGTATTGCCTATTCACGAGGAGCACATGCGCACATTTGCACACTTGACTACTAACGATGCGCAAGGGCACACTGATCCGTCTGATCATCTGATTATCTCACATGCTTTGACGGAACGGATGCCGCTTATCTCCAGTGATAGATTGTTTGCTTTTTATCGCAATCAAGGCTTGGATTTGATTGTAAACTATAAATAACCGCTTCACCGCGAGCGTAAAGGCGGTCGTCGCTTGCCGACGTTAAACAGCAAGGACATATAAAGGCGTTTATTGACGCTTGTTTTGGTAAGTAGAAATCCGGAAAATTTCGTCACCCAAGACAAGATGGCGCAATAGATGTTCTCGGATATGTATCTAAATGCACTTGTGTTAGTGCAATACGTACATATCGGCGTGGACGTTATTGTTTATTCTTGTGACAGGGTCATTTTCCGGAACCTCTATTTGGAGAATAAGCGTGGATAACATTCACGCTTTGCTTTTGTCTATTAGAAAACCTTTTTTTCTGCATGCCGACATTTTTTTGAAAAAACAGCGTTACTTTTTCCCTTCAGCTGCTATTAACAAATGAATCCAGATTTCAAAAGTCTATCAATTCTTCCGTCCCGTTGCGAAATCCGGAGAAAACCGACCTAAAAGAACAATATCTAAATTTTAAGATATTCAATTGATAACAAAAAACGATTAACTAAAAAAACATCACTATGAAACACAAGTTTATTATGGCAGGACTGATGTTCATATTCAGTTTGTCCCTATCCGCCGAGACCTACAGCGGCACCTGCGGCGAAAACCTTACATGGACTCTTGACACCGAAACAGGTGTTCTAACCATCTCCGGCACCGGAGCAATGACGAATTATACCTATATTGGTGAAGATAAAACTAATACCCCGTGGTATTCCTATAGCAGTTCTATTAAAACCGTCGTCATTTCAGATGGTGTCACAAGCATTGGAAGCTATGCTTTCGCTTATTGCAACAGTTTGACCTCCATAACCATTCCCAACAGCGTCACAAGCATCGGAGACTGGGCTTTCGCCAATTGTACAAGTCTGACTTTTGTTACTATCCCTAATAGTGTGACAAGCATCGGATTGGGAGCGTTTTTTGGATGTGAATCTCTGATAGAAGTATCTATTCCTGAAACGGTAACCACGATAGGTGCTGGAGGTACCTTCCAAAAATGCATGTCTCTGACTACGGTTCATTGGAATGCGAAAAACTGTGCTATCGGATCCGATAACGGGTATTATCCGCCGTTTCATAATCTTCAAAATATATCCACTTTTACCTTCGGAGAGGAAGTGGAAACTATACCGGCTAGCTTGTGTGAAGACTTATCGGGACTGACATCCGTCGCCATCCCCAACAATGTCACAAGTATTGGAGAATATGCTTTCTTTGGTTGTACAGGCTTGACATCTGTCAGTATTTCAACCGGCGTAACATCTATTGGAGATAAGGCATTTTGTAATTGTCGTTTGCTTACATCTGTCACCATTCCTCAAAATATTTCCCATATCGGAACGAATGTATTCAGCGGATGCTCCTCTATAATAGCCATAGAGTGGAATGCAGAAAATTTCGAATCGGATTTTTGGGATGGTTGGTATGAAAATCATATATCCCCATTTTCCTACATTAGTTCTCAAATAGAGTCTTTTACATTTGGAGATGGAGTTAAGGTTGTCCCGGACGGATTGTGTGAGGGGATGTTTAAGGTAGCATCTATCGTACTTCCTAAAAGCGTCACGAGCATTGGAGAAAGTGCTTTTTGTCAATGCCGCGGTCTGACTTCCATAGAGATTCCAAACAGCGTTACGAGCATTGGAGATAAGGCTTTTTATCAATGCAGCAATCTGACCTCCATAAAAATTCCAAATAGTGTTACAAATATTGGAGAATATGCTTTTATAGGGTGCAGCAGTTTGCCCGTAATAGACAATATCCGTTATGCTGATTCATATTTGGTTGAAGCGGTAGATAAAACATTATCGTCTTATACCATTAGAGAGGGAACAAAATGGATTGGAGACGAGGCTTTCAATGGCTGTAAAAATCTGACTTCTGTAACGATTCTAAGTAGTATAACAAGCATTGAATATGGGGCTTTCTATGAGTGCAATAGTTTAACTTCTGTACATATACCCGATCTTGCCGCATGGTGCAGGATTTATTTTCGTAGTACAACAGCGAACCCGCTTTATTATGCCAAGCACCTTTTCTTGGACGGCAACGAGATAACTGAATTGGTCATCCCTGACGGCGTAACAAATATTAACCATAGTGCATTTATTAATGGCAGCAGCTTTACTTCAGTCCTTATCCCTCGGAGTGTTACAACCATCGGGAACTATGCTTTTGATGGTTGCTCGGCTATTAAACGTATCTACTGCCACGCCGTAACGCCGCCTGACATAGAATCCAAAACATTTGCAAATTACAACGCATATCTGTATGTACCCTGCGAGAATTTTGATGATTACGACCTGCATAATGAATGGGGTAATTTCAAACATATCGAATGTGTTCCAAGTGAAGAAACAGCCATTAACACGATTTCATCCGATGCGCAAAGCGGCCAGACACAGAAGACTATCCGCAACGGCATCCTCCTCATCGAGCGCAACGGCAAGACTTACACCGCCCAGGGCCAGCGTCTTGACTAAAAGGGTAATGACGATTCGACTGAAAGGAATCTAACAGGTCATCAGATGACCAATAGAGAGACACCTGCCGGCAACTGCCAGACAGTTGCCGGCAGC
>DBVX01000051.1:48912-49037 GCA_002308815.1 Bacteroidales bacterium UBA1253 | reverse complement strand
GCAGCCGGCGAGGAGATCCGCGAGGCGCAGTGCGAGGCAATTGAGGCCGCCGGCATTGAGGAGGTGGAGATTCGTTCGGTGCTGACCTGCGAGGCCCGGCACGGTGTCTGCGCCAAGTGCTATGG
>DBVX01000051.1:46604-48790 GCA_002308815.1 Bacteroidales bacterium UBA1253 | reverse complement strand
AACGCCGCCACGGAAAACACATACGCCATCCCCCGCGACGGACTTATTGAAATAGATGAGTTGCGTACCATAACCACCGAAGAGGGTGACACCATTGTGGTCAGTCGTCTGAATGATATGCGGCTGGTTGATCCGGCAACGGGGGTCATTCTCACCACTTTCAACATTCCGTATGCCTCCAGACTGTTTGTCTCTCCGGGACAGGAGTACCAGAAAGGACAGGTGGTTTGCGAATGGGATCCATACAAGGCGGCTCTCGTCATTGAGACTGCCGGTACGCTGCACTACGATGATGTGATAGAGGGCGTTACCGCCAAGACCGAAAGCGACGAGCAGACGGGTAAGAAAGAAGTGGTCATTACTGACACAAAGGACAAGAGCAAGATGCCGATGGCTCATATTCTTGACAAGGAAGGCAACGTGCTGCGTTCGTACAACCTGCCCGTGAAAGCTATGCTGGTTCATGCAGACGGTGCTGAAGTCAAGGTGGGTGACAATCTGTTCACCCAGACACGTGTCTTCGGAACGGCGGGCGATATCACAGGCGGTCTTCCCCGTGTCACCGAACTGTTCGAGGCGCGCAACCCGTCCAATCCCGCTATCGTGGCGGAGATTGACGGAGAGATCACCTACGGAAAAATCAAGCGCGGCAACCGGGAGATTACCGTCACGTCCCGTCAAGGCGAGACCAAGTCCTACCTCATTCCGCTCTCCAAGCAGATTCTTGTGCAGGAAGGCGACTATGTGCGCGCCGGTGTGGCTCTGTCAGACGGAGCGATCACTCCTGATGACATCCTGCGCATACAGGGTCCGACTGCCGTACAGGAGTACATCGTCAACGAGGCACAGTCTGTATATCGCCTGCAAGGTGTGGAAATCAATGACAAGCACTTTGAGATTATTGTGCGTCAGATGATGCGCAAAGTGCAGATCAATGAGGCGGGCGACACTCGCTTCCTTGAGAACCAGATTGTGGACAAGTTCGACTTCCTCGAGGAGAACGACCGTATATGGGGCAAGAAAGTGGTTACCGATGCTGGCGACTCGGAAGTCCTGAAAGCCGGTCAGATTGTCACCGCTCGCCGTCTGCATGACGAGAATTCTGCTCTTCGCCGCCGTGACCGCAAACTGGTAGAGGCCCGCGATGCCGAGTGCGCCACCGCATCGCAGATACTGCAAGGTATAACCAAGGCGGCTTTGGGTACCAAGTCGTTCATGTCGGCGGCTTCGTTCCAGGAGACAACAAAGGTGCTTAACGAAGCCGCCATTCAGGGGCGCGTGGACACACTCGAAGGCATGAAGGAGAACGTGATATGCGGTAACCTCATCCCCGCCGGAACGGGACTGCGTGAGTTCCAGCGGTTGACTGTACACAACAAGACAGAATATGCGGAACTGCTGGCGGCACGCGCCCAACAGGAAAATACGAACGATGAATAAGAATCCACAACAGCTCAATTTCGCCCTTATTGGCGCGGCAGGCTATATCGCCCCGCGCCATATAAAGGCGATAGCCGACACGGGTAACAACCTGCTGGTGGCATACGACAAGTTTGATTCGGTGGGACGGCTCGACAGTTCGTTCCCGGATTGCTCGTTCTTCACCGAGAACGAGCAGTTCGACCGTTTCTGCTCCAAACAGATGAGAACAACCGACCCGCTTCATTGGATTAGTATATGCACGCCCAACTACACGCACGATGCCTTCATCCGGTACGGATTGCGTCTCGGTGTGAATGTGATATGCGAGAAGCCACTTGTCCTCAACCCCTACAATATTGACAATCTGGTTGAAATGGAGCGAGAGACAGGTCATCAGGCATATACCATCCTCCAGCTCCGTCTGCACGAGGCGATAGCCGGTCTCAAACGCAAGGTGGATAATGGTCCGAAAGATAAGATCTACGATGTGGATCTGACGTACATAACATCCCGTGGCAAATGGTACTACTCAAGCTGGAAGGGAGATGTACACAAATCCGGCGGTATAGCCACCAATATCGGTGTCCATTTCTACGATATGCTCCAGTGGGTGTTTGGCGAGGTGAAACGGAACATCGTGCATGTGATGTCGTTTGATCGCGTGGCGGGGTATCTGGAACTGGAGCAGGCAAGAGTTCGTTATTTTCTCAGTATCAATGCAGACTGCTTGCCTCCAAATGCAGTTCAGGGCGAGAAGCGCACTT